>JAHELS010000131.1 GCA_024644085.1 Rhodopirellula sp. | reverse complement strand
GAAAACTTTCGCAGCGACACAGTGACGTGATTCCAGCGTTACCGATGAATCCGCGGCGGAGAGACAACGATTCGAGTTTGTCGAGACGATTGTTGCGACAAAGAGCCGCGACGCCGGCGGCGCGCACCCGTGACTCGTTGAGCGACAAGTGTTTCAGTCGGCCAAGCAACGGTGATCCTCCCAGGGCTTCGAGCCCGGGCGTGTCGAGTCGATCGTCATCGAGATTCAGCGAGTCGAGTCTGGGCAGGAACGGACAATCCAGCAGTGGTTGCAAGCCGCCCACGCCGAGTCCGTTGTGGCTGATGTTCAGCGAAACGAGGTTTTCGAGATTCGGACTCGCGAACAACGGGACGCCGTAGCGCGCCCCCAGTCGCATCGAACTGACGCTGAGTTGGTCGATTCGGTTCAGCTGCTCACATCGGTGGACTTCGGCAAGCGCTTCGCGATCGCCGCAGAGCTTCATGGATCGGATCGGTGCCATCGCGAACAATTTGGGCGCGACTCGATTGAGTTTTTCAGCTTTGACCGAAACATGCTCGGCAAAGCCGCGCCGAAACTCGACGGCTGTGGCATGCTTTTTAAGTTCCCGGCCCCAACGAGTCCGATGCTTCTTGAGCAGCTTTGCCTGTGTGGCTTCGAGTTTACTGCGCCGCGCGTCGTAGGTGTCCAGTCCGTCGAGTTCGCATTGCACTTGGATGAACTCGCCGAGCGGGTCGTGCCGTTCCATCAACAAATCGGCGTAGACGCGTCGCGAATCAATGTCATGCGGATCATCGATGATCGCTTGCAGAAGTTCCTCGGCGTGATCCATTTTTTGCTATGCCGTCGATTCTCGCTCGTCCCCGGCGTCGGCCTGGAATTCCGCGAGTTTCTCGATCGACTGCTTCATCACAGCGTCGTCAATTTCATGGACGTTGATCGGATCGCCGACGCCGCGCAGCATCGTGATCGTCAGCCGTCCGCCGAGGTGTTGTCGAAATTCCTCGAGTCCTTGCATGAGTCGGTCGACTGGCCGCAATGCGGAGTGCCAGAGCGGCAATCCAACATCGCGAAGCGCTGTGATCGCTTTGTGCATATCTGATTCCGGGAATCCGAACTTCAACATCGAGTAGATGCAGTCGATTGCTACGCCGATTCCGACCGCCTCGCCGTGCCGCAGCGCGAAGTTGCTCAGTGGTTCGAGCCGGTGCGCCGACCAGTGGCCGAAATCGAGCGGACGCGCTTCGAGCATTTCGAACGGATCGCCACCCTCGGTGATGTGGCGAAGATGCAGCATGCAGGAACGATGGATCGCCCGACCTGCAACCGTCATGTTTCGCTGGCGGATCTCACTGGCATGTTCACAGAGCCAGGCAAAATCATGTTGGTCTTTCAGCAGTGAAACCTTGACAGCTTCGCTGAATCCGCTGCGAAAGTCGCGATCCGACAGCGACTCGAGCAGCGTAGCGTCGTTGATCACGGCCCAGGGAACGGCAAAGGTCCCGATCCAGTTTTTCTTGTCGAAATAGTTGATCGCGTTTTTTACACCCACACCCGAATCGGCCTGGGCCAGTGTTGTTGTCGGCAATCGCACCAAGCGAATGCCGCGGTGCGCGATCGCGGCGGCGAAACCTACCGCATCGAGAAACGCGCCGCCGCCGATCGCAACGATGTAACTTCGACGGTCGAGGTTGACGTCGTTGATTTGATGTAACAAACGCTGGACGACGTCGGACGTATTCTTGATCTCCTCGCCCCCTTCGACCAGGCAGGGCTCGGCAACCAGGTCCAACTCAGCAGCCGCCTTCAATTGCTCGCAGATCCGCGCGGCATTCTTTGCCAGCGCCATCTCGGCAACGACGAACACCTTCGGCGGACCCGCATCGCCACCTTGGAGAACACCGAGTAATTGATCGAAGTCGGGTCCGGCAACGTCGCCGGTGATCCGCAATCGATGCACCAGCGGCACAGTGAACGGAATGTCGATCGGGTGGTGTAGGGAATCGTCGGGCATCAAACGCGGGAACAATGGTTTGGGATACAAGGTTGTCGCATCATGCAATCGGCAACAAGACGCGACTTCGAACTTACAGCTTCAAGGCGGCGAACATCACGGCGATTCGTCTTTCCAACCGCGCCACAACCATCGAAGTGAATCGGGAAAGATCGCACCGCCATGTTTTCCGTTGTGCGCTTCGGTGCCGAAGACGAGTTCGTAGTCGTAATCTTTGAACGCGAGAGCTTTCGCCATTTGCCGGTTCGCCAGCGGCCAATTCCCGAATTGGTTGTCGAGATCATTCTCGCCGTCTTGCAGAAAAACCCGGATCGGTTTCTTGTCAGTCTTGCGGATCATTGGTGGATAGTTGTGCCCACCGCGAATGTCGACAAAGCTGCCGATGTGGCTGAGCACCTTGCGGAATTGATCAGGGCGATGCCAGGCAACGGAGAAGGCGCAAATCCCGCCTGAGCTGTTGCCACAGATTGCGCGCAGCTCGGGGTTGTCGGTGATTCGATATTCTTTCGCCACGTGCGGCAGGATTTCGGTCAGCAGAAACTCGGCATAATCACCACTGACCGTGTCATATTCGACCGAACGGTTCTGCGGCCTCGGTTGCCATCCACGTTTTTCGGGCAGATCACCGACATGCCCTGGATCGATCATCACGGCGATCGTGACCGGCATATCGCCAGTGGCGATCAAATTGTCAAAAACGACTGGAACACGGAAGTCGCCGTCGACGCCGTCAAATGCGTGTCCGTCCTGGAAGACCATTAGCGCGGCGGGTTCCGAGCCGTCGTATTGAGACGGAATGTAGACGCTGTATCGACGTTTGGTTCCGGGGTACACCTTGCTCACGAGCCATTGGTGCTGGGTGATAACCCCGTGAGGAACCGAATCGTTGGGCATTGAATCGGGACCATGGACATATTGCTCGGCGCTGGTGTCGCGGGGGATAGCGAGTGTCGCAGCGCTGACGGCGATGCACAACAAGAGGAGTCTCATGATGGAAAGACAACGGAGAGTGTGGGGAGGGAAACCGGCGGAGTAGACGTTATTCTAACAGCGATCCGTTGCATGGCAGTAACGGGTTCGGGATTAATGACGTGACACAGCGGAATCGGTTTGATGCAACGACGACGATTGGGCAACAGCGGGGTGGTGGTTTCGGACATCTGCATGGGAACCATGACGTTCGGAACGCAGTGTGACGAGAAGACGAGCCACGCGATTTGCAACCGGGCGTGGGACGCCGGCATCGACTTTTTCGACGCCGCCGAACTGTATCCCGTCCCGCCCTCGGCGGAACTTTGCGGTGTGACCGAAGAGATTCTGGGGCGTTGGATCAAGCACCAGCCGCGCGACAGCGTCATCGTTGCAACCAAGGTCGTCGGACCGGGACACGGTTGGTTCAGCTCACCGGTTCGACGCGGCAAATCGATGCTTGATCGACGACAAATCTTCGATGCCTGCGAAGCCTCCTTGAAACGGCTCGATACCGATTACATCGATTTGTACCAGACCCACTGGCCTGACCACGGGATGCCCTACGAGGAAGTTTTGGGGACTTTGACGGAATTGCGCGATGCGGGAAAGGTCCGCGTGATCGGGTGCAGCAACGAAACGTGTTGGGGCGTGATGAAGAGTCTATGGGCCGCCGACGTGCACGCTTTCGACCGCTACCAGACGGTGCAAAACAATTTCAGCCTGATCAATCGGCGCTGCGAAAGTGAACTCGCGCAAGTATGCCGGCGCGAAAATGTGAGCCTGCTTCCTTATTCGCCGCTCGGTGGCGGCGTCTTGACGGGCAAGTACCAAGACGGTCCGCCGAGCGGTGCGAGGTTTACATCCTATCTGCTGCATGGCAACGAGCGACAAAAGTTAATGGCGGAAAGGTTCGTGAACGAGCGAACGGTGGAGACCGCGCGGCGGCTAGGCGAGATCGCCGATTCGATTGGCACCACGGTGACTGCCATGTCGGTGGCCTGGAGCCGCCAGCATGACTTTGTGGCTTCGACAATCATCGGTGCGACGTCGCTCGAGCAGCTCGATGAGTCGCTTGCGGCTGGCGATATGATCCTTGAGGACGAAACATTGACGCGGATCGATCAAGTGGATGTCGCGATCCCCAATCCGATGACCGAGGACGGGCTGCGTCGGCTGTAACGGTCGCGTCGCCTGGGCCGGTCGGGGCGTCGAAAAACCGGGGAATCCGCCAGATTCGACCTTAAATCGACACGCCCGGCAGTTTGCGAACTATTTTGGCGCTCATGCGATACGCCTGCTTTACTCTTGCCGTTGTGTTCTTCTCGCCGGTTGCCCTTGCGGGTGATTGGCTGACCTTGCCGAGCACCTATAGCCATGACGCGACCGGTCGGCGAGTGAATCAGTTTGCCGCGATCGATGCCCCGGTTGTTCCCATTCCACAGAGCTTTCGCACCAGTGGTTACACCCACACGCGAAGTTCGCTGAATTATGGCGGGTCATCGGACAACTATCATCGTGTTGAACGATGGGGTGACCCGGTCCGTCCTTATGGTGAATGGAGATTCCCCTACCGGCCTTATAGCGCACCGTACTCGTACTGGGGCGCACCTTGGGCCGGATTTAATCTTGGTGTGGGCGGCTACTACGGAGCGCGAGGATTCGGCGGAGCTCCCGGTTCCGGTTTTCCTGGCCGCGGCGGGCGTGGTCATGTCGGTCACGATGGTCATGACCAGCGGCCAGTTGCAGACGGCGGTAACGGCACCGATCCGGATCCGAAAACCGGACATACGCACCGTCAACATGGTCAGTACCCGATACGCGGCGCGAGTCCGTTGAATCCCTATCCGGCAGGACCATCGACACCCTATCCAGTCGCGCCCTATTACGACGGATATTATCCGCCTTATCGCGACTGAGGTCACGCTCGCTGGGCAACCCGCAGCTTGGCACTTCGGCTTCGCGGGTTCGCTTGGACTTCCGTTTCGGTCGGGCGTAGTGGTTTTCTTGTCAACACGTTCCAGCGATCGTCATCGCGGAACGCGTTTTTGACGATGCGATCTTCGAGGGAATGAAAACTGATCACCGCCAGTCGGCCTCCGGGTGAAATCCAATCGGGCGCCGACTGTAACGTTCGCTCGAGGGCACCGAGTTCATCATTGACGACGATCCGCAACGCCTGGAAGGTGCGCGTGGCGACATGGATGTCGTGATGTTTGCTTCGCGGGACGCACTTGCGACAAACGTCGACCAGGTCAGCGACGGTCCGCACCGGTTGTTCACGGTGGCGCCGGGCGACGATTTCTCGGGCAACGCGCCGACTGCATCGTTCCTCGCCGAATTGGTAGATCGCGTCTGCGATTTCAGATTCCCTGTGCCACGCCAGCCAATCGGCGGCGGTGACGCCCGTTTCGGGATCGAATCGTAAATCGAGCGGCGCGTCGGTCTGCGTGAAGCTGAACCCCCGACTGGGATCGGCAAGCTGGTCGCTCGAAAGCCCGAGGTCGAGCAGCACGGCATCGGCGGCGGCGAGACCGAGCGACTGGAGCGCCTTGGGTACTTGCTCGTAGCTGCCGAGAAAAACGGTCAGCCGCGGGTCGGTGTTTTCACGTTCGGCCCGCGCGCTGACCGCCGGATCGCGATCCAGGCCGATGGCGTGCCCCTTGCCATCGGCTAATGTCCGCAGCAGCAGACGCGAGTGTCCGCCACCTCCGTAAGTCCCATCCACGATCACAGTTGGCGAAATCTCACCAAGCCATTTCACGACCTCATCGGGCATCACGGAAACGTGACAGGATGGCTCGTTGTGATCGCTGGGTTCTTGTTCCGCTTCAGCCGGCACCCGCAACGCTCTCATTGCATTGCAACGCTTCGTCCATGTGCTCGCTCACTTCCTTCAAGCGATCGAGTCCGCCGCCTCCGACCTCCGCGGCTAACCATCCCGTGAATCCGATGTCGCGAAGGGCGCGCTTGACCGAAGGCCAATCAATGTCACCGTCGGTAATCTTGGTGAAGGTTCCCTGTTCTCGCGAAAACCCTTTGATGTCGAGCTTCTTGATTCGTTTGCCAAGGGTGTGTATCCACTCGGCCGGGTCACCATATTTCCAATGGTTGCCGATATCGAATTGCACGCCGACCAGCGGAGAATCGAACGCGTCGACGAACTTCGCCAGCCGCTCGGCGGTTTGGTCGCTGCCCCCTTCGTGGTCATACAGGAAATCGTTCCAGACATTTTCGATCAAGATGGCGACGCCGTGCTTTTCCGCAGTCGGCAATGCCTCCTGGATCGCGGCCAACGCTCGCTCATAGACCTCGGCATCGGAGCCATCTTTGCCGTGCCCGGGAACCAACAGCATGGTGTCCGCGCCGACCGCGGCCGTTTCGGTGATCCCGGTTTTCAGTTTTTCCAGCGCAGTGGCTCGCACGGATGCATCGGGATCGGTGTGCCGTTGGCCCCAGTGATAACCGCCCACGGTACCGTCGATGATCAGTCCGCTCTCACTTGCCGCATTCTTGCATTCCTGGACATTGATGCCGGGGACATTCAATTCGACACCCTCGAACCCGGCCTCCCTGGCAAGACGGAACTTGTCCACGAGCGAACCGCTCGACTTGATCATTCCGATTTTCAGAGTCTTGCGCAGCCAAGGTTGATTTGGTGGTGCATCATCCGCTGTGGCACAGCGGTGGCCCACGGCCAGGAGGGTACCGCCGAAGGCCACCGCCGATTGCCGGACAAAGTCTCGCCGCAATAAATTCCGCGGAGATAATTCCGAATCTTTTGATCCCAAATGAATCGATTGGGATTTGGCCCGCATGAGGCCCTCGCGTGAATTGGAGTTCACCACCGTTATCGCCCTCGAAAAGTATAGGAGTGTGTAAAGCCCCGGCACGAAGTTTCTGCAAGGAGTTTCTGTGCGAAGTTTCTGTGCGAATCGGCACGAAACAGCCCGCGCTACGCCACTTTAGAGGATCAGGTCGCGGACCACATGACCGTGTACGTCGGTCAACCGAAATCGGCGACCTTGGAATTTGTAGGTCAATCGTTCATGGTCGATTCCCATCAGGTGCAGCATTGTGGCTTGGAAATCGTGCACGTGGACCGGGTTTTCCGCGACGTTGATCCCCAGGTCATCGGTCGCCCCGTAGGTGGTCCCCGGCCGCACTCCGCCGCCAGCCATCCAGATCGTATAGGCGTAGGGGTGATGGTCGCGGCCCCAGCGTGCGCGGTTGTTGATGTCGCCCTGCAAAAACGGTGTGCGGCCAAACTCGCCGCCCCAGATTACAAGCGTGTCGTCGAGCAATCCTCGTCGCTTCAAGTCCTGGACCAACGCGGCGCTCGACTGATCCGTGTCACGACACTGGCTGTAAAGCTCGGTCGTCAAACTGTTGTGCTGGTCCCAGCCTGCATGCATCACCTGGACGAATCGGCAGCCCCGTTCGACAAGTCGGCGAGCGATCAGGCAATTGTGGGCGAACGTTCCGGGTTCTTCAACACCGGGTCCATACATGTCGAGAGTCTCCCGCGACTCGCTCGACAGATCGGCAAGTTCCGGCACGCTCGATTGCATCTTGAATCCCATTTCATATTGTGCGATTCGTGTCGCAATCTCGGGATCACCAAACTCGTCGAGTTTCATCTCGTTGATCGCGGCGATATCGTCGAGCCAGCCGCGGCGCATTTCGCGACTCACCCCTTCCGGATTCGAGACGTAGAGAACTGGATCGCCGCTGCCGCGAAACTTCACACCCTGGAATCGCGAAGGCAAGAAACCGCTGCCCCAGTAGAAGTCGTAAAAGATCTGTCCACAGGAGGTGCCCTTGGTGATGCTCGTCATCACGACAAACGACGGCAACTCATCAGTTTCGCTTCCAAGCCCGTAGGTCAACCACGCGCCCATCGTGGGGCGTCCCGGCATTTCGCCTCCGCTGAGGACAAAATTGATTGCCGGCGCATGATTGACTTGTTCGGTGTGCATGCTTTTGACGAAACAGAGATCGTCGGCAATTCGGGCCGTGTGTGGCATCAACTCGCTGACCCACGCGCCGCTTTGGCCATGTTGGGCAAACGGTTCGACCGGAGAGAGCAACAGTTTTCCGTCGGCCTTGCCGGTCATCGTGCTGAAACGCCGGTCGCCGATGTACGACATCGGGACTGGCTGGTTGTGCATCTTCTTGAGATTCGGTTTCCAATCGAACAGGTCGACGTGGGTTGGTGCACCGTTCTGGAAGAGATAGATCACCCGTTTGGCTTTGGGTGCAAAGTGGGGCAGCGATGGCAATCCGCCGATGCGTTGGCGGGACTCAGCGGCCGCAGCGGACTTGCCCGCAAATCCGTCACGTTCCAAAAGTGACGCCAGCGCCGCAGTTCCGATTCCTGTTGCGGTGCGACCGAAAAAATGTCGCCGATTGACGTGAAGACGATTCTGGTGGAGAGGATTCACAACTGGCCTATTCTCGATTCAACGTTTCATCCAGGTTCAATACGGCGAGCGCGAGGCTGGCCCACGCGGCATGCTCGATCGGGTCGAGAGATTCATCCCGAGGTGATTCGCCGACCGACACGAGTTGTATCGCCTGTTCTTGCTGTCCCCGGTACTGACGGCGCGTTCGCTCGAGCCCCCTCAGCAATATCTCTTGTTCGCCGTCACTCGCTGTGCGGGCGAGCGCGCGGCGCATGATCCAATCGATTCGCTCGGCATCAGAATCGACATCCGATTGAAGTGCCTTCTCGGCAAGCGCGCGGGAGGCTTCGACGTAGGCAATGTTATTGAATGTTTGCAGTGAGTGGAGTGGCGTGTTGGTGCGGCTGGTATTGACCGTACAACTCTGGCGAGACGCGTTGTCGAAGAACATGGTCGGAGCGATGATTCGCCGCCAAAACGTGTAGAGGCTGCGACGATACAGCTTTTCCCCCGAATCACGTTGGTAGGTCTTCTTGCCGAAAGAAGCCTCTTCCCAGATCCCCGGCGGTTGGTAGGTATTGACCGACGGTCCGCCACCGGCCGATGAAAGCAGACCGCTGATTGCCAATGCCTGATCACGCAGCATCCATGCGGGCATTCGATATCTTGCACCGCGCCATAACAGTCGGTTCTCGGGGTCGCGCCGCTGTGCCACTGCGTTGTCAAATTTCGAGGATTGTCGGTAGGTGTGACTTGTCACGATCCGGCGCAACAGGTTCTTGAGATTCCATTGGTCGTCACGAAACTCGGCGGCAAGATAGTTTAGCAAGTCCATGTGCAATGGGATCTCGCCTTGAGCGCCAAAGTCTTCGGTGGTCTTCACCAATCCGAGACCAAGCATCTGTTGCCAGAACCGGTTGACCGTCACTCGGGCCGTCAGCGGGTTTTGCGGATCGACCAGCCAACGGGCGAGCGTCAAGCGGTTCATCGATCCCGGGGAATCTTGTGGTGACGGAAGAAATGAAGGAAGCCCCGCGCTGACTTCGTCCGTCGGTTTGTTGTAGAGACCCCGGCTGAGGACAAACGTCTTTCTCGGCTCGGCCATGTCGGCCATCACCATCACTTTTGGTACTTCTTTTTCCAGATCGTTTCTACGTTTCACCAGTTGATCGCGTTGTTTTTGGCCTGTCGCGTACTGGGGATCGGACAACCGGTGAGAGCGGCCAATCAGTTTGGCTTGCTCGTCACTGCGTTCGGCTGCGGGGGTTTCGAGCGCCGCGAGCAACTCGTCGGCGGATGATGTCAATTTTGGTTCCTCCGCATTGGTCAGCGACAGGCGGAACCTTCCAATGTTGTGGCGCACGTGGGGCGAGTCGTGGCGGAGAACAATCTTGATGTGTGAGCCGGAGTCGATCGTGAGCGGCTGCTTGAATCGAAAGACGGCGGTGTGATCACGATCGACGACGCGACCTTCGTAAACAGCCCAGCCCGATTTTGGGTCGTCGTCGAATGCACTTGTGACTTTGTGGCCGCCCTGTTCGAACGTTGCTTCGCCGCCGCCAATCTCAATCGCCTTACCCTCGTCCGACTCAGACTCGACCAGGAAAACTTCGATGTTTGTCAGCACAAAGTTAGCGCTGTCGGCGAACGACAAACCGTTTTTGGTCAGCGTTTGATGACGGAGTGCTTCGAGACGCAAACCAGTGATTGCGTCGATTTCGGGATTGGCGAAGAAGGTATAGGTGTCGTTATCGGGTGGATCACCGGCGGTCAGCACGGAGTTGTCGGCCAGCGTTCGGAGTCGCGAGTTGGTCGCATACACGTTGAAGGGACGAAGTTGGTGCCACTGGGTCGTGCCGGCGAGCCGATTTCGTTCAGCCCGCTCCCAATCCGGTTGCTCGCGGGCGAGTGACTTCGCGAGCGCGGAAAGTTCGTGATCAATGGCGGCGAGATCATCGCGGATCGATGTCAGCGCCGTCTCTTGTTGCGGCGAGGGTGCGTCCAGATTTGGTGGGGTTTGCGGGTCACCGCCGCCCCCGTCGACCGGCGTTTGATTGAAGAACGCGAACAGTTGGTAGTATTCTTCGTTGGTAATCGGATCGTACTTGTGGTCGTGACAGCGACAACAATTCAGCGTCAGCCCGAGCCAGACGGTGCCCATCGTTTCGCTCATGTCCATCACGTACTCGACACGGTTCTCTTCGGCGATGCGGCCGCCTTCGCCATTGATCATGTGGTTGCGAGAGAATCCGGTCGCGAGTTTCTGCTGGAGCGTTGCGTCGGGCAATAGATCGCCCGCCAACTGCCACACCGTGAATTGGTCGTACGGCAGGTTTTCGTTGAAAGCCTGGACGACCCAGTCGCGCCACGGCCACATCGTTCTCTCGCGGTCACCCTGGTACCCATTGGTATCCGCATACCGCGCCGCGTCGAGCCAATCCCACGCCATCCGTTGACCGTACGCCGGAGAATCGAGCAAGCGGTCGACGAGCCGTTCGTACGCGCCCGGCTTGGTATCGGCAAGAAATGCATCGACCTGGTCGGGCGTCGGGGGCAAACCGGTCAAGTCAAGCGACAGCCGTCGAATCAGCGTGATGCGATCAGCCTCGGGTGCGGGCTTGATCCCGCGTTTGCTTTGCTGATGCTGCACAAAGGCGTCGATCGGGTTGCGGATCTTGCCGGGCGCGACGGGCGAAAGGTCGGGGATGTCGGGAGCGACGATGGGGCGGAACGACCAATGTTGTTCCCAGGGGGCTCCCTGGTCGATCCATTGACGAATCAGATCGATCTCCGTCTTGCTGAGTTTTCGATTGGAATCCGCCGGCGGCATCAATTCGTCCGGATCCTCGGTCGTGATCCGGCGAAAGAGTTCGCTGTCGGCGCTGTCGTTCTTTTCCAGCACCGTCCACGCACCCTCCGCGGTGTCGAGACGCAGGTCTGCCTCGCGAGTGGCCTCGTCCGGTCCGTGACAAAAGGAACAGTTCTCGGAAATGATGGGGCGGATGTCGCGAACGAAATCGACCTCCTGTCCCATCGCGGTTGTAGCGCACAGGGTGATCGCGGCGGCCAGCAGGTGGCGGATCATTCGGAGGTTGGGCATACGGACAGAAGGCATGCAAACAGTTTAGCCAAACAATTGCATTCCGAGAGCCCGCTCGGCGAGGATGATTAATTGCGGGACACTGGCATCCCGATAGCTTGGGGTCAGACTGGCTCGTCTCCGCGAGTAATTCTCAGCCCCAGGTTCATTCAGCAGCACCGAATTTTCGCCGCGACGATTTGCGGCCTTTTCGGCTACGGTGCCGGTTCCGCGGCGCCGCGAAGCCGTTCGTAGGTCTCGAAATAGGTCGCCGCTCGCGATGGATTCCCGGTCATGTCGTGCATGGCGCCCAGGTTGTAATGCGCCTGGATGTGCGTTGGATCAATTCGCACGACACGTTCAAAATATCCGATCGCGGTTTGATACCTTTTCTGGTTGCCGGCAATCACGCCAAGATTCAAAAGCGTGCTGATGTCGTTTGGGTTTTGGTCCAACACTTCCTTCAGCAACTCCTCGGCACGATCGAACTGTTGTTGGGACATCAAGACGCGTGCAAAGTTTGATTTCGCGGCAAGCAGTTGTGGATCGAGTTCGATTGCTTTCTCGAACGCGGCGATTGCAAGTTCCGCGCGCCCCTGGCCAGCGTACAGTGTCGCAAGATTCGAGTGGGCCATCGCATAATTCGGATTCAGCTCCAAAGCCTTTTTCAGATTCTCTTCCGCGAGGCTAACCCGGCCGGTCATTCCGTACACGGCACCGAGACCGTTGAACGCGGGGGCGGACCCGGGATCGATTTCTGTTGCCTGGTGATAAAGTTGGATTGCTTCGTCAAAGTCGCCCTGCCCTTCCCGAGCCTTGGCGAGGTTAACCACCGAATCAACAAATCCGGGCTTGAGTTCGACCGATCGACGCAGATGTTGTTCCGCTTCGGCGAAGTCGCCTCGATCGTTCAACAGTGCGCCAAGATTGTTGTGCGCCATGAATGCCGACGGGTTCTTCGCCAGCGTATCACGCCACAGAACCTCGAGTCCCTCGTAGATTTTCCCCTGTTGCCAGGTCAACAACCCGAGCAGGCAGACAGCGATCCCCGCCGCGACCGCTGGAATCTTCGAGGACTCATCGAACATGCGCCTCACGTAGTGAGTCCCGGCGGCGACCAACAGTGCGATCACTCCGATGCTGGCGAGATATTGGAAGTGGTCGGCGACAAACGAAAACCGCATCGGATAGACATCGAAAAACCCGAGCGCCGGAAAGAGCGTTCCAGCGAAGAACAACACGGCGGCAAGCGGGCCTCGTCCGATGCGGTGGCGCAGAAACCAAAGCGCAAAGATCATGACCAATACGCCGATCGGAAACGCGTACTGCCACATCGCGGTCGCGTCGATCGTCCAACGCGGGTAAGTAAAGATCAACTCCGCCGGCCAGAGGAGTTTAAATGCGTAGAACGCGATTGCCCGTCCGGCGATCAGAAATCGATCGACCATCGACAGTTCCCAGTCGATGCCGATAGCCCCAACCTGGTGTTTTTCCAACCATACGGTCAGCAATCCAAGGCTGATTCCCATGACGAACATCGGAACGAGCGAAGTGATATGAGCGAGCTGGATGCGACCGCGCTTCCACCAAATCAATACCAGCAGCGCGGCGGGCAACGTGGCCGCCACGGTCTTGCTCAACAGTGCGGCAAGAAAGCATACGTGCGCCAAGAAGTACCAACGGCGGTTGCCGCGATCCGAATCGATTGGGTGTTCAGATTCAAGCTTGGCGTGATTGGTTTCCTGTCGAGTGAAATCCCAGTAACGCAAAAAACAATGTACCGCCAACAGGTAAAACAGTCCTGACAGGACATTTTTTCGTTCGGTAATCCAGGCGACCGATTCGACATGGACCGGGTGCACTGCGAAGACGAGCGCGGCAAGCCATGATCCTGGGACCGACAATCTCAGCAGCAACCGCCACACCAGGATCGCATTGAACGCGTGAATCAGAACGTTGACGAGATGGTAGCCGCCGGGCCACAGCCCCCAGATCTGGTGTTCAGTCCAGAACGTTGTATGGACGAGGGGGTAATATTGTGGGGTTGCGCTTGGATCAGCCCAAATCGACTTCAGCCCCGAAATCGAGCCGAGCGTCGGATTCTCGGTGACGTAGTCGTCGTCGTCCCAGATGAAGCCGCCGCCGATCGCCGGCAGATAAACCAACATCGTGATCGCGACGAGCGAGCCGGCGAGCAAGAATGCGGGACGCTTCATGTCAATTGGAAGGTTGGTCCCAAAGTCGATAAGGATCGTCCAGACGTTTCATTTCCGCGAGCAACAGCGATTCCATTTCGGCCAACTTGTCGGCGTACTTTGGATCATCCGCCAGGTTGACCTGGTGCGGCTCGGGCTTGTGACCAAGCAGCGATACGACTTGAGGATCGGCATGCTGCGCGAGGAATTCATGCGGATTCTCTTCGAGGTTGAACAACTGGGTCTCGCGAACTTCGCCGTCGAGAACATCGTACTTGATCAGTTTCCAATCGCCGCGCCTTAGAGAGCGCATTCCCGGCTTGGTTCCGCCACAGTAGACCCCGTACAACGTATCACGGATCGTCTGTTGTTTTCCTTCGAGCACGCTGCGAAAGCTGGTGCTTTCAATCTTCTCCGGCGGATTTATCCCGGTCAGATCGCAGATGGTTCCCAGAACATCCATCAGGTAGATGTTGCCGATCGCGCGGCTGCCCGGTTTGATGCCGGGGCCCTTGGCGATGAAAGGTACTCGCCATGTGTGTTGATAAAGATTCTGTTTCCCCTGCAGCCCATGACGCCCGATCGCCATACCATGGTCGGCGGTGTAGAAGACATAAGTGTTTTCCAACTCGCCCATCGCCTCGAGTTTATCCAGCACGCGTCCAATCTGGATGTCAATGTTTTCGCTGCATGCGTACTCGCGTCCGATTTCGTTGCGGATCGTTGCTTCGTCGCGTTTTTCCCAGACTCCTTTGACACTGACTTCGTCACGCAATCCCGGGTGACCGTGATGAAACGGGTGCGCCGGCAAGTAGTTCACAGGAAGCTCGGGTGTCTTTTCATGGATTTGCGGTAACGAGTCGCGGTCGGTGTGATTGACTGCGCCGTATTTCGCGAGCAATTCCGGCGTGCCATCGCGCGTGTCATGCGGATGAGAAAAGCCAAAATAGATCAAGAAGGGATCGGTATCACCGGAGTCGTCCCGTTCGTTCAGATAGTCGAGCACCTGTTGGCCATGCCATGCGCTGCCGGTCTCCGGGGTGCCACCGCGCCGGCTGCCGTCGCGGCGAACGGTGAAACGTTTGTTCGCCCCTTCGAAGCTGTTCCCATTTTTACAGGTTCGCATCGTGTCGTAGCCGGCACGGTTGAAGATGGCGGGCATGGATTGATTGGCAAGTTCGACCAGATCGGCGAGCGGTCCACCGACGCCATCCGGTGTTCCCCTGCGATTGCGCTGCTTTCCACGGACGTGCCAGACGGATCGGCCCGTCATGATCATGTGGCGTGACGGCGTACAAACAGCACCCGACCATGAACCCATGTGGTAGGCACCGTCGAATACCATTCCTTCGGCCGCCAACCGCTCGAGTACCGGCGTATCGATCGTCGAAGCAGCGTTGTAGGTTTTCAAGTCAAACGGCGATTGGTCGTCCGCGAGAATGAAAAGAATGTTGGGTCGGTCTGCGTAAGCGACGGACGCCAACACGAGCGAGAACAGAAATGCGAAGCGTTGATAAAATTTCATGGAGTCGCCTTAGATCGAACCGGAATCGTCGCAGGGGTACGTTAGACGGTCCGGCGATCCCTTTCAACGTTCCTGTTGAGCCTTTCCAGTCATTGGGACGAAGGCGACCGGCACGACGGTCGTTTTTTCCGTCGAGCCATCCTGCTTCTTTTCAATCACGGTTAAAACCTGGTAGAACTCGCCCACCGGAATTATCAGCCGACCACCCGGTGCGAGTTGGTCAACGAGCGGCTGGGGGATGTGGTCAGGTGCGGCAGCGACGATGATCACATCGAACGGCGCCTGATCGGGCCATCCCTGGTATCCGTCGCCACAGCGAACTTCGATGTTCGTGTAGTTCATGCTTTTCAATCGGCTTCGCGCCTCGTCGGCCAACGATTCAACAATCTCGATGCTGTAAACCCGGTCCGCAATTTCGGCCAGAACCGCAGCCTGGTAGCCCGACCCTGTACCGATGTCGAGAGCCCGCGAACCCGCGTCGGCACCGGACAACTGGGTCATCAGTGCGACGATGTAAGGCTGCGATATTGTTTGCCCCGCGCCGATCGGCAACGCGCCGTCGGCGTACGCGCGGCTGCGGATTCGCTCAGGAACAAATAGATGTCGAGGAACTTTTCCCATCGCCTCGAGCACCCGCTCGTCACGAATGTCGCGCCCGCGAAGTTGACGTTCAACCATTCGCGAGCGATGTTGATCCTCATCAGAGTTTTTTTCCACGTTTTTGCCTTCCGATCCGTTTTCGTCAGCCTCGTTACCGGGAGGGGCAAGACCATCGGTGGGCGAACATCCCGGGATGCCAAGCCCAATTACCAAGCCCAACGTGAATGCTCGCCGCGTCAACCTCGTGAAAAGACGTTGGATCATGGACTTCGCTCCCGAACTCGATATTGCCTTCTTTGTAACCCTTGGCCGATAGTGGAATCAATGAATTCTGACTCCATCGAACTTCGGAACCGTCAATTGTGGCGTTTAACACGAGCGTTGCCAGGCTCGCATCCGCACGATAATTATCGGCCGATCAACGTCCCGGGTCGTTTTGATCGGCGACGGCTGCTGGAATGCCTGTGCGAAATGCATCCCCACATCGGCCCGAATCAATGGCACCGCTGGTTCGCCGCGGGGCATATTCTGCTCGGTGATGATCCCGTTTCGGGGGACCAGATTGTTCGCGGCGGCGAACAGTATCGACACCTGTTTCCCGATACCGTCGAACCCGACGTGGACGCCGGAATCGAGATCCTGTGGGAGGATTCGTTCCTCGTTGCGGTCCACAAGCCCGCACCACTCCCGATGCATCCCTGTGGCCGCTTCAACCACAACACGCTTATTTCGATGTTGCGACTTGTTTACCAGGCGGACGACTTGCACGTGGTGCATCGGCTCGATGCGAATACGACCGGAATTGTGATCCTGGCGCGGACGCGAATTGCGGCGAATCATTTGAGGAACCAATTCGACGCCGCTTCGATCGACAAGCGATACGTTGTCCGATGCGAGGGTCATCCGCCTGAAGACTTTTTCCTCCGTGACGATTCCATCACTCGGCAACGAGGCCGTGCCGGATCACGTTCGGCATGCGACTGCGGTCACTCGGCCGTTACGCGGTTCGAGGTGATTGAGCGAAATGGTAACGGCACTTCGTTATTGTGGGCCACGCCGACAACGGGACGGACCAACCAAATTCGCATACACCTGTGGGCGATGGGAATGCCAGTGGTCGGTGACCCGGTATACCTGAAAAACAACCAACTCGCGTCACGACAAACGTTAACTGTGGATGAGCCGCCGATGTGCTTGCACGCGGCAGAACTGGTATTGAATCATCCCGAATCGGGGAGGCGTTTGAAACTTGTCGCTCGCGATGCGGAATGGATTGCTTCGTCGCTTTTGCGCGACGTTATTTCGACGACTTGATTTCAGCCGACTCGGATTCCAGTTTCGCGATCTCGTCTTCGAGTTGTTTCAACTCGTCCGCGTCGTCCGCCTGGGCCCTCGAACCGGCCAATTGCGATCGGAGTGTCTGCAGTTTCTTGTTGATGACGTCCAGTCGTTTTTTCGCTTTTTTATCCACGGGGGGATCGTACCTCGTTCGTGTTGCTCTTTAGAATTCAATCAGGGCTACGATGAAATGAACGATCAACACGTAAAGCGTGGTCCACAGGACCGTTGACGTGATCGCGGCACTGACGTCGCTTGCCGAGTTCTTCGGCTGGAGGCCACGATAGTACCCGATTGCACCGCTGCCGACACCGCAGGCAACGTTCTTCAGCAGCACCCAATCCCATCCCTCCGGCCAACCACCGCCCGCATCCATCAGGTTGCGATAAAAATGCTGCTCCCAGAAAAATGGTCCGATGCCTGGATGCATTGCCGTGAACGTGACCAGCGAAATCAGCCGTGAAGAGGTGTAGGCGAGCCACTCGAGCAGCGGTGTCGCGACGATGAATGCCAATACAATCGGAACCAGCAAGTAGCGTTTGGGCTGCACACCGAGAGTGCGAAGCGCGTCGACTTGTCCACCGTATTGTTTCACTCCGACATCGGCTGCAACCGCCGCCCCGCAACGCGCCGCTATCAATATCGTCGCCAACACCGGCACAAGGATACGGTACAAGGCAAACCCGATCGACGACAACAATTCGTCAATCAACAAAGGCTGGGTATACAGACGAAACGGCAGAAACTTGAATGTGAAATAGGTGGACGTAAACCCGATGATCATGCCCGCGAGGATCAGGTAAATCCATGCTGAAACCCC
>JAHELS010000130.1 GCA_024644085.1 Rhodopirellula sp. | reverse complement strand
CAACCTCTGCAACCGCTGCCGCCGGTCCGAACCGTGTTGCAACAAGGCGATCAGGGGCAACTTGCCGAAAAGAAGACTCAGGGGCGGACTGGTCAAACGGCTGGCTGGATACAAAAGCCCTGATCTTGGGGCCTCTTTTTCGAAGCGAATCATGCAACCGCTTGGACCGGAACCGATTCACGCCATGACACCGCTGGTCGGTGAGGCTGCAGCCGCGCCAAGTGAGCGGCGGATGATGCCTCGTCGCAACAAGTCCCACTCGGTCGCTTTGATTCCGGTATTGCTTGATGGCGGCCCCGGTGATTTGCAGTGGGCAGAAGCCACGACCGAAGACGTTTCGGCGACCGGACTTTCAATTGTGCTCAACTCGGTCTCGCATCTGCAAAGCCGCCTGATTGTGATCGGAGCGGACTCGCCTGCCGGCGGGCGTGCCTTTGGCACGATGGAGGTGGTTTCGCAGAAAACCGAAGGTGACATCACGCGTGTCGGCGGCCGTTGGATCATCGGCAATGCTGAAGATGTTCTGGTCGCCGACAAGTTGCGACCTCGCGTCGATCCCCGAACCTTGACGTTCGTTTACGGTTGGTCCGAGGACACGCTCAATGAGTGGTGCCGGCTTGGTGTGCTGCGGCAATACCTCGTCGACCGGGTATTGTTGTGCGACCGCTGTGGATCGATTCCTTCGTGGCGAAATGGCTGTCACGTTTGCGGATCGGGTCGAATTCACCGCGATCGTTTGGTTCACCACTTCGCGTGCGCCCACGTCGGGCGGGCGAGCGAATTCGAAACCGCTGCGGGATTGCAATGTCCCAAGTGTCGCACGGCCAACTTGATTGTTGGAAGCGACTACGAGTTCATCGACGGACCGGTTGAATGCTACGACTGCAACGCAAAGGGAGGGCAACCGACCTTGGCCGGAATGTGTCACCGATGCCACCGTCGCTTCAGCATGGAAGAGGCCGATGAGCGGCTGCTGTATGCCTACCATGTTGAACGACTCGATCCGGTCCTGTTCTACGCATCGTAATCGCGAGCCGGACCCATGTTCCTACAGCATTGGCTGAACTGGTTCGCGAGCCTGACGCCTCGCGAGTTGCTGTGGGTGTTGTTTCCAATTCTGGTGATGGATGCGCCACGTTACGCACTGGGGACGTTCGCAGTATGGCTCTGCGATTTCTGCGAATACCTTTGGAACGCTCTGCTTGGCCGCGAAGAAACTCGCCGGTTTGATCATCAACCGCGATGCTGCGCCATCGTGGCGGGGTTGAACGAAGCCGATTCGCTCGGCCAAACTCTCGATTCACTTGCCGGAGCCTACCCGAATCTGCAGATCGTTGTGGTCGATGACGGCAGCACCGATGGGATGTCCGAGGTTGCCAGCCGATTCGCGCGCTCACATCCCAATACGACGGTGGTTCGCAAACCGGACCGAGGTGGCAAGAGCAGCGCACTCAACGCCGCCCTGCCCTTCACCGATGCCGAGATACTGATCTGTGTCGACAGCGATTCGCACCTGGGCGAAGGAGCCATCTGGGAAATTGTGCAACCCTTTGTCGATCCCCGGGTCGCAGCCGTCAGCGGGACCGTGCTGGTGCGAAAGCCGTTCGTCAATTTGCTCACTTGGGTCCAGGCTTTGGAATACTACCGCTGTATTTTTCTTGGCCGTATGTTCACCAGCCGGCTTGGGATCCTCGGAATCGTATCCGGCGCTTTCGGCGCCTATCGCCGCGAAGCCATTTTGCAGGTTGGCGCCTGGGACGTCGGTCCCGGCGAAGACGGCGACTTAACCCTTCGCTTGCGGCGTGCCGGGTACGACATCGCGTTTGCACCGTATGCCCAATGCTTCACGAACCCCGTGCAACAAATGGGGCGACTCTCCAAGCAACGGCGACGTTGGGAATGGGCCGTGATCACCCTTGAATGTCGCAAACACGTCGAGATGGCCAACCCGTTTCGGGCCGACTTTCGTCTCAGCAACTTCGTGATGATCGTGGACCGTTGGCTTTACAGCATTGTTCTTCAATACATGTTTCTCGGGTATGTCATCTGGATGGCATTCAATCCGCACGAATACATGCTGCATCAATTCCTGACTTTCTATCTGGCATATCTGTTGATGGAAATTCTGCAGTTGATGATCCTGCTGTTTTACTGTGACGAGCGAAAACGCGTGCTCGCGATCGGTGCCGTCTTCCCGCTGATGCCACTGTATTACGTCTGGATGCGCTTCGTCACCATCTGGGCGATCACCGAAGAACTTATCACGCGCCGTAGCTACAAAGACAATTTCGTCCCGGAGCATGTCCGTAACGTGACGTGGCACTGGTGACACGAAGTCCGTTCAAGTTTGGAAATGCAATGATGCCCCGATTCCTATTGCCCATCGCACTTCTCTTTCTGCCTTCGATTCTGAACGCAAACCCTGTGACACTGGAGAAACCGGCTGATGGCGCGGTGATCTTCGGACGTCAAGTTGATGTCGCGGGGGTGGCGAGCGGGTCGAACCGGGTGATGTTGATGATTCAGAAAATCGAATCGAACGACCCGTGGCGCGTCGCGGTCATTGTTCGCCCCGAGGCTGACGGTCATTTCGTCGCCTCGTTTCGACTGCCCACCATGAAACAGGACTCGGCCTATCGCGTCATCGCCGTGGGTGCCGAGCGAACGGCGTCCCTGCGTTCGGCGCGGCCTGGAACGGTGATGCGCCGGCCGCCGACCGGCCTGCCGCACAGCGAAGTCGTTCGAATCGCGATCGCCGGCACCGCGAAGTCAGCACTGCGCGGCGACCGCGCGACCGAAAGAATCCTCTTGCCTGTTGCCGACGCCAGCGTCGGCCCTACGGAAACGGTTGTGATCGAAGGATCCGGCGACCCCACGGCCGTGGTACTGATCCGCAACGACGAAAAAGGGAACCCCTGGTACGTCCAGCCGTCGGTCGAAAGGGTTGGGCCGGGACGTACGGCCGTCACCGTGCGTTTTGGATCAGCGGAAACCGCGGCGGGAAGCCGTTTCCGAGTACGACTGGCGATCCCTCAAAACGCGAAACAACGCGAAGCGTTTCAGGTCGGCGTACCGATAGCCGACTTGCCCGTATCCGTTCCCTACAGCCGGGCTATTTCGGTGATGCTCGATACTCAGAAAAAACCGACGGTCGACCTTGCCCAGCTGAAACTCCAACACACACTTGCGCACCATGACCCAACGGTCCGCTTGACCGCTCCCGTCGGCGGCGCTTCCACCGGGCGGAGAACATTGGTTCAAGGAACATGTCCCGCGGATACCGTCCCGATTCTGATGGTTCGCAGCGAGGATGATCTCGCCACCTGGTACATCCAACCACACTGCCATCGTAACGCGGAGGGGTTTGAAAACCGAATCTACCTCGGCAAACTTGGTACCCGCGCAGGCACGCGGTTCCAGGTCATCGCGATGCTGGTACCGCCCGACATGGCGGATCGGTACGCATCGGGTAACGCGTTGACCGAGTTACCCGAGCAGGCGCGAATAAGCGAGCCACTGTTGTTGATTCACACCGGAACCGACCAGTAACTCCGTCGATCAATCGAGTGGGCGAATCCGGACATCACGCCACCGAACCTCGAACGGTCCGGTGTCCTTCTGGATGCTGTGGACTTGAAGCCCGATGAATCCTTGTTGGCTCGACTCGGGGTCGCGAATATCCGCGATTGCTTCAACGTTGACCCACGTCTGAATCCGGTCTCCTGCGGCTCGAACGATAAAGCGATTCCATTGGTCGTTAAGGTAGGCATCCTTGATTGGTTGTTCCGTCGTGATCCACCCCCGGCCGGTTCCTTCGCTGTACACGTATCCGCTTTCGCCGGGTGCCGTTTCGATCTCGATCTGCGGCCCGTGAACGCGACCGTTTTTGTAATCTGACCGACTCAAGGAGCGAATCTGAACGCCGCTGTTCAACCCCGCGTCGACCATGACCTCGAAGGTCAGCTCGAAATTTGTGTATTCTTTTTCTGTGCAGAGAAACGAATTCGGGCTCCCCTCAGCGGTCTTTCCAACAACCACGCCATCTGCGACGCGATAGGTCGCCGTTCCGTTTTTCTGCTTCCAGCCACTCAAATCTTTGCCGTTGAAAATCGTGACCCACCCATCGGCTTGAAGATTCGGAATCGCTGTGAACTCATCAGGCATGATCGAGGATGGATCGCGTAAAGCTGCTTCGCCGCTGGTCAATACATTGCTGTCGACCGGTGGTAATGTGACCTCGCCGGTCGCGGCCCACTCCGTGCCGCGCTGGAGCGTGGCCTGGAACGCGACGCCGCTGATGGCATGCGCATCGTGCCCCAGAGTGGTATGAAATACGCGGCCCTCGCCGAACTGAACCGTCATCAGCAACGGCTCGTGTTCGCCACTTCCTCCGCTTTCCGGTGCGCTGAACCCGGTGGCCAACACATGCATGTTCTCCGCCGGTCCTCGGAGCTGCGCGTAGAGTTCATCGTTGGTTTGCATGAACGATCCGGGCAACCCGCGGGTGACCGGGTGATCACGGTCGCGAACGACCACGATGAAGGGAACTCGTTTACCGTGCGCGCCACCTCGACCGGGAGAGGCGTCACGCGTGAACCGCTTGAGATCCTCTTTCCATCGTACATAGGGTCCGCTTTTCTCGGACCGGCCACCCCAACCGCCCACACCAATCATCCGGTTGTACGCGTTCCAATCTGGAAACGCATTGTCGGCCGCATGAACGCAAACGAATCCCCCGCCACCGGCGACATAGGCTTCAAATGCTTTCTGGGTCTTCTCGCTCCAAGGCTGTCCGTTGTAATTCGACACAACGACGTCGTAGTCCGAGAATGTTGGATCAAACGTTCCCATCTCTTCGCCAGCAGGCGGCGAGGTCACGACGTCCACTTGGAACCGTCCGCAACCTTCGAGAGTCTGCTGGATCAAAGGTGTCGTTTCCTTCCAGTTGTGGTTGTTCTGGCCATCGATCAATAGCACCGAAATCGATGAATCATCGGAGGCGAGGCTGACCCCGCAGCAGGCGAAAACAACAACCGAGGAGACGAAAATCTGGAAGAACTTTTTCATCGCTTCAATCAATGGATACACGAATTGGATTGGCAAACGGAGACGATCGCCGCAGGGGCGTGAAAGTTTGCGACGCCTGATTCTATCAGCATTGTCGCCAGTGGTTGACATGTCCCGGGTAGCTGCGATGTCCTGGGCGGGTGCCGCCAAGGCGAGAATCATCATCGCGGGCCGGGCACTTTGTCGAGAACCTTTGTGGTTTCGCGATGATGGCGCTTCTAAGGTCGCCGTCAGGCTTTTAAGATGCAGTCACCGCCAAGGAGATTCGACGATGCCAGAGTTTGCCCGGGGAGCGTTTCCCGCGACACGCATGAGACGATTGCGTCGTTTCGAGTGGTCGCGCCGTCTCGTCGCCGAATCGCGACTTGCCGTCGACGATTTGATTTGGCCGGTGTTCGTCTTTGATGGCAGCGGACGCGAGGCGATCGAGAGTTTGCCGGGTGTCGACCGGCTTGGCTTCGACGAGATTTGCCGCGCCGCGTCGACCGCCTGCGAACTTGGTATCCCGGCGATCGCGGTATTTCCTGCTACTGCACAGGCGCTCAAGACAGACGATGCCGCCGAAGCGGTCAATCCAAAGAATCTTGTCTGTCGCATGGTCGAAGCGATCAAGCGCGAAACGGGCGATTCGCTTGGGGTGATCTGTGACGTCGCGCTGGACCCCTACAGCAGTCATGGACACGACGGGCTGGTCCGCAACGGCGACGTGGTCAACGACGAAACGGTCGAAGTGCTGTGCCGGCAAGCGATTGTCCAAGCCGAGGCAGGCTGCGATATTGTTGCTCCGAGCGACATGATGGATGGACGAATCGGTGCCATCCGCGGCGCGTTGGATGCCGCCGGTAAACACGATGTTCAAATCATGTCCTACGCGGCCAAGTACGCCAGTTCATTTTATGGGCCCTTTCGTGATGCGGTTGGTTCGGCGGCAAATCTGGTTGGAGCCGGTAAGAAATCGTATCAACAATCTCCGGCGCAAACCGACGAGGCGCTTCACGAGGTGGCCCTCGACCTTGCCGAGGGTGCCGATAGCGTCATGGTCAAGCCGGGCATGCCGTACCTGGACATCGTTCACCGCGTTAAACAGACATTTGCCGTGCCCACATTCGTGTATCAAGTCAGCGGCGAGTACGCGATGCTTTCCGCCGCGGCCAGCAATGGTTGGCTCGATCGGCGTCAAAGCGTGCTGGAGAGTCTGCTCGCATTCAAGCGGGCCGGCGCCGACGGCGTGCTGACTTATTTTGCTGCGGAAGTCGCAACATGGCTGGCCGAGAACCAGTGAGCAGCGCTGTGCACCTCGGAGGCGGGAAGCAATTGATCACCGCGACTGCGTCGCAGGCGTCGCTTGCGCGCCGCGCAAGTGCGCGATTCAACTGGCATTGGGAACGGGTCGAAATCGCCGATCGTCTGTGTCGGCTTGCGATCGCGTCAGATCCCGATGGGATGCTCGTCGAGGCGTGCAAGCGTCAGGACGCGGGCGAATCGGGCGTGATCGATCCTTTTTGGGCGACGACGTGGCGAGCGGCGGCCGGGCTCGACCGGTTCATGAATCGGATCAAGTTGGAGGGCGTTCGCGTATTGGAACTCGGATGCGGCACGGGTCACGCCGGATTAGCAGCGGCGCACCGCGGTGGCCGTGTGGTATTGACCGACGGCGTCAGCGACCCATTGCTATTGGTGCGAATGAGCACCTGGCATCTGCGGGACCGTTGCCGCGTGCGCCGGCTTCGATTCGGAACGGACCGACTCAACGAACCGCCGTTTCCGTTGATCCTGGGAAGTGACGTGACCTACTTGCGCTCACTCTGGCCGGAATTGGACGCATGTCTGAAGTCGCACCTGGCAACCGGCGGCCAGGTTCTTCTGAGCGACCCCTATCGAATCATCGCCAACGAATTTCGGGATTGGATCCGCGCCAGTGAGTGGGACTACGCCGAGCATCGCGTCGAATTGGACGACGATCCCGAGCATCCGATCCGCGTGATGGTGCTGCGGCGAAAACCCGCAGCGAAGGCAAGATAAGTCGCCGCCCAAGCGAGATCAGACAAGTGTCGGCTCGAGGTTGAGTTGGAAAGCTTCAGGCCCCGGATCGTGCCGCTGGATCAAAGTTGCGCCAACCTCGTAACACTTACTCGTGATCCGTCGAGCACGCACGACGTGCAATTGGACCCAGAAAGTCGGAAGTACGATGCGAAGTTGTTCTTCCGGATAGATTTCAAACGGCGCGAGAAAGCCGGCACCCTGACGCGAAAAATCTCGCGTATAGATTCCTACCGGGTCTTCGCTACGAGGACAGAACGGAAGCGGTTGATCGAACCAGAGCACACCGTGCGTCCGGATCTTCAATCGTTGGTTGTGGCGCTCGTCATCCGCGTACGAGGCGACCTCGCCGCGCTCCTCGAAGTATTCGGACCACTCGACCGGCAGTTCAATTCCCCAATCGATCGATTGGATCAAGTTGCCAAGTTGCGTTGAATAATCGATTTCCAACATGCCAACATCTCCGGATCGAACGCGGTCCCGCTATCGCGTTGTTGCAACATCAACGCCTTGCTGCGGGGCATAGGCGTACGGTAGGGGCGTTGACTGGTGAGTGCCTCGAAGACATCGACGACAGCACACAATCTCGCCCAGGGGTGAATATCAGATTCGACGCATCCGACCGGATATCCTTTTCCATCAAGACGCTCATGGTGTTGGTAGGCCATCAACAACTGTCCTTCGTTGAGGTCCTCCCGGTACGCGAGCTTGCGAAATCCTAATGCCGGATGCATCCGGATTCTCCGAAACTCCAACTCGCTCAGCCGTCCCGGTTTGCAGAGGATTTCTTCCTCGATCTCGAGCTTTCCGAGGTCGTGCAGCAGTCCACCGGTGGTGATCCGCTCGATATCCTCTCGCTCGTAGCCGAGCTCCGCCGCCAGGATGCCGCAGTAAAACGCAACATTGGCCGAGTGCGTGAAAGTCGCATAATCGTGATGAAGCACGCGAAACAAG
The DNA here is from genome assembly GCA_024644085.1 of Rhodopirellula sp. Classification (GTDB taxonomy): domain Bacteria; phylum Planctomycetota; class Planctomycetia; order Pirellulales; family Pirellulaceae; genus Rubripirellula. Next base: position 9,868 of record JAHELS010000130.1, on the reverse strand, counting down.
TCACTCGCCGCGAATTCGTCTTTCGTCACGATGTCGGCCGCGAGCACACCCAACTGTTCCGCCGCACTGACGGTTTGGTCGAGATTGTCGTTCGCGAACGCGGCGTTCAAAACGTCTCGCACAACTTCGTTGAGGGCACCGCTTCGTGCCGTCAATGGGATATTCGACGTATCGGAGGTGGTCGCGATCTTCCGCAGGTACTTCTGGTAGGAGCCTCGCGATTCCTTCGAGATAAACAAGCGGTTGATTCCGCGGCCGCGAAGACGTTCGAGATCGTCCATCGAAAGCGGGAATTCGGCACCGCGATACAACACCAAACGCTCTGAGTCTGCCTCTTGTTGATACAAGTCGAGACCGACTGCCTGTGTCGGCAGCAGCGTCGCTACGCTGATCGGTATGTAATCAACACCTTGCATGGTGGCTCAGAATGGTTTGGTGAACTCGGGTATCCACGAAAAAGCTAGGACGCGACAGGCACCTGGTGATGACAACTCGCCGATATTCCCCGGCCTGGGGCAATTTCGATGCGGATGACCGGTTTCAAAGAAACGACCGTCATAACACGACCCCCGCGGTGAGGGACTCACGCCCAACGGACTCTGGCGGCGGCGTCGACGTGCGGGTCTAGCGACCAACTCCGCAAAGCCGATGAAAATGACGATTCACCCGGTCGTGATGTTTCCAGCAATCATGGCTCGATCTGGAACTCGCTGGGCAACTCATACTTGCCGCTGGCCGCCTGGCGGGTCGTGACCAGGATTTCCTTCTTAGGGGGATCTTCGGCATCGTCCGCGACGACCCAGATCAAAGCCTGCTTCGGATCCTTCGGACCAGTGGCCGTTTTGTCGGGATTCGCTCCGAGGACCAGGTCCGTCAGCACGGTTCGAAGCGGGACATCGGTCTTTGCAAAATCACGCACCTGTTGGTTCTGTGTGATTCCCATCAATTGCAGATCGCCGCCAATGATCCGAACCGGCGGCATCGTCGAGCCGCTGGGCAGGCTCTGCTTGAACGCCCCAACGATGGCGTCGATCGCAAATTCCAATGATTCCTGTTCAAACGAAACGGTCATTTCCCGGTCGAGCATTTCTTCTACGCTCAAGGGACGCTCCGGCGCGGTGGTCGTCGCAACCGCCGCGCCAGCCGCCGCAGGAGTATTCATTGCCAACAAAGTGGTCAAGGTGACCTGCGGTACTGCAGGCGCCGGCAGGTACGAGTTGGTAACTACCGCGCCATCGGAAATTCCGAATCGAGTCTGGTCGACGATAAACCGCATCATGAACGGTAGTCGCGACGCCAGCAGACGCCACGAGGGGTCGGGAACTGACTCGACGATAAATTCATCCGCCCAAGCGGGCCATTGCTGGAAAGACTCGCTGATGCCGCGCATCAGCGCTGCTTCGCTGATTCCACCACTGGGCGCGAAACGTGATTCCACGTACAGCCGGTCACCATCAATCTGCGCGGTAACGCTCGCAACGGCGACGTCGGGTTGCAGCATCGATTTCAACGGTGCGATCAATTCGGGCGCCGTTGATTGAAGCAATTCGCGTCCGTCAGCAAACAGAAAATTCGGATTGATCAGTGCAACGAGTTCCGCTTGGTCGCTCGAAGCGTCCCAAAGTTTTTGCGCGGCGCGCGGAAGGGGAATCCCGCTACCTTCCAACGCCGCCACCTCGCTGATCTGTGCTACCGAACCCACAGCGAACGATGTGACGGCCCCATCGTCGCCGGCGACAAAAAAGTAGGCGTCACTTTCGGCACTATCGCCGGCATAAATCGTCTGGCCACCGGACGTCCGGGAAGCCGCCGCCTGCCATTTTTCGATCAACTCGGTCGACGGTTGGGGTTCGGCCAACTCGATCGCCAAGGAAACTTCCGGCCAACCCTGTTGGGCCGGATGCAACGCGATGCTGCAACGGGACATCAGCGCCGCGGGGACCTTCGCACGCGCTTCGGCGACACTGATCAAATCCTCCAGCTCCGGCGAATGAACGTCAATCAACTGCGATCCGAGCTCGCTCTGCTGTAGTGCCGCCATCCGGATCGAAACGACAATGGCGGGCCCGGGCGGCAACATGACCAGCGGAGGGCTCGGTGTGTCAGTGCCGAAAGGCGGAACAAACAGCAATCTTTCATCCGATACCAATTCGTACCCCGGAACGCTTTCGCCGACCTCTGCTTCGCCGCCATTTCGATTCGGCGTCGGAGTTGTCGTCGTGCGGTTGGTCACCGGCGGGATGACGTCGGGGATCGGCGGGCGTTCTCTTCTCTGTGCGACCGGCTCGTTGGGGTCGCTGATCGCATACAAGACAATCAACATCAAGATGGCCACGCACATGACTCCCAGGATCATCGGTGCCTGGTTCTTTTTCTTGCGGCGACGCCGTACCGGCCGTGTTTCCTCTGCAGAGTCATCCGGTTCGCCCGACGTTTGCGCATCCTGCGGCGAATCCGCAGTCGCCGCCAATGCGACCTCCGGCGAAGCACCGTCGGTGTCAATGACGATTGCCGGAGGCCCGGTATCAATCGCTGGCGGATCGTCAGCCACCGGCGGCCGGGGTGCAATCGATGGTTGCTGTGACGCAGGCTCCTTGGGCGGTGCTTCGGTAGCAGGCGGCTTCGGGCGCGCCGCTGGCGGCGACGCCGGCGCAGATGGCTGTTGCTTTTCCTTCTCCGACGATTTCTCTTTTCTTACATCACTGGCCGCTACATCACTGGCCGCTACATCACTGGCCGCTACATCACTGGCCGCTACATCACTGGCCGCTACATCACTGGCCGCTCGTTTGGGTTGGGGCTTGTCGACGCGTGGCTTCGGTTCAATCGGCGGTGATTTTTTCTCAGTCGGCGTTTTCTCGCGCGGCATCGCCTGCTTGGTTGCCTTCGGTGTTTTTTCCTCCGGCAACTCCACCTTTGGCGGTTTGGCGGATCGAACAACGGTGTCCGAATCGGACAACAGCGGCAAAGTTGCACGCAGTGCACCGGCAAGTTGTTGTGCCGACGAGAAGCGGGCCGCAGGGCTTTTGGCCATTGCAAAGGCGATCACGCGGAAAAGTGGATCGCCCGATTCGCCGCGCTGGATCGCCTCGGCTAATTCCGGCGGCGTCTCGGTCGCATGAGCAGCAAGAACGGCGTTTGGTGAATCGCCCCGATAGGGGACGCGTCCGGTGACAGCGTGAAAAAGCAAACAACCCAAGCCATAGATGTCGGTCGACGGATCGCTCGGTTGATTCGGATCGGCCAGCTCGGGCGCGGCGTAGCTCTCGCGTGACGCGAGTCCGTCAAGCCACCCAGCGGAATGTTCGCCAGCGGAATCGGGCGGAGGACCCGAAGGATCTCGCATCAGAATCGATGACCCCGAATCGGTCATCCAAACCCGATCGGGACGGATCGCGCCGTGCAGCAACGGTCGCTGGTGCATCGCGTCGAGCGCTTCGGCCACTGCGATTCCGATCCGGCAAGTTTCGGCGGGTGAAAGTGAACCGTGATCCGCCAACACTTCTTGCAGCACGCGGCCGCTTTCGAGCGGCGTGAAGACCAGAATCGATGCCCCCTCCGACTGCAACTCGAACGATTGGAGCGTCGCAGCGTCGAGTTGGCGATGAGCCTCGAGCCACTCGATTCTCCCGCCAGCCAACTCGTCTTCATCGGCGCGAAGCAAGAATCCCTGGCGGCCGTCGTCATCTCGGCTCACCTTTACCCACCGACCAAGCGGAGCTGGTGCGTTGTCCGAAAGAATCAGGAAACAACCGGCGCGAATCGCGACGGGCTGCTGGGCCAGGAGCGACCGAGCCTGGAACTTCGTAAGCTTTCCCGATTTCACTAAGAACTGGGCAAGCGATCGGCTGTCACTGGGCGGCGAACCACTCGCCTTGCTGTACGCGGAGGCTAGATTCTTGCACCCCGCCGCGTCGGTGATTCCGGCACGAACCAGCCTTGTCCAAAATTCGCTGAGGGCGATCGACATTCGTCCAAGTACCTGTCAGACAGGAGCGGCGACCTACGAGGAGCGGTTGGTCGTCCGGGGGCAAACCCCGATTTTACTTGATGCGAGATTCACCGCCGAGCACCGCGCGAGTCGCTCTCTGCGCCCTTGGCGCCATTTTGCGTCGTCAATTCACCTCATTACGGCTTCCGTTGTGGTGGCGCCGGGGACAGCCGATTAAACTCACCATTCCCCCTAAACGCAACGGTTTTACACCATCGAATGCTCCTTGACGGCGTCATGGGGAAGGCCAAACGACGTGCAACCTTGAATATCGTATATCTCACAACCGAGGCCGTTCCGTTCGCTAAAACGGGCGGCTTGGCAGACGTTTGCGGAGCGTTACCCACTCGGGTTTCGTCCCGCGGCCACCGTGCTGCGGTGATCATGCCGGCGTTTCGAAGCATCCGAAACACGCCCGCGGTGGTGGAATCCACCGACACCAGTTTTGCGATCCCGATGGGTCACAAATTGATTGGGTGCCGGTTGCTCAAGAGCCATTTGCCCGACTCGGACGTTGAGGTGTGGTTCATCGATCAACCGCAATACTTCGACCGGGACGCTCTGTACGGAACTCACGCCGGTGATTACAGCGACAATGCCGAGCGGTTCGCGTTTTACTGTCACGCCGCGCTTCAGACGATTCGCCGGTTGGAATGGCAGGTCGATATCGTCCACTGCAACGATTGGCAAAGCGGATTGGTTCCCGCCTTGATGGCTGCTGACCCGCAACCGCATGCCTCGGTCGCAAACGCTGCGACGGTCATGACGATTCACAATCTCGCCTACCAGGGCCAATTTCCCCGCGAAACATTCGAGTGGACCGGACTTGATTGGAAACACTTCAATCACAACGAGTTCGAGTTTTACGACCAGCTGAACTTCTTGAAAACCGGGATCGTCGCGGCCGACATGATCACCACGGTCAGCCCCCGTTACTCTCAAGAGATTCGCACTCCCGCGCACGGATGCGGACTCGATGGCGTGCTCCAGGGCGCCGCAGATCGTATCGAGGGAATCACCAACGGAATCGATCAAAGTGTGTGGAATCCATCCATCGATCAATTCTTGCCAGCAAAGTATGGTGTCGATTCGTGGCGCGAAGGCAAAACGGCGAACAAACGCTCACTGCAGGCTGATTTTCATCTCGAACAGAGCGATGAAGTTCCCCTGATCGGACTGGTCGGGCGGTTGGCGGAACAGAAGGGATGGGACCTGATTGTTCCTGTGTTGCGATGGCACCTCAGCGAGAATCGTCCCACACAATGGATTGTGCTCGGCAGCGGGGATCACCGCTACGAAAAGGAACTGCGTGAATTGGCCGAAAACTATCCCAATCGCTTTGCGTTGCACGTTGGATTCAGCGACGCTCTTGCGCATCGCATCGAAGCGGGATCGGACGCTTTCGTCATGCCGAGTCATTATGAACCGTGCGGATTGAACCAACTCTACAGCCTCCGTTACGGCAGCGTTCCGATCGTCACACCCACCGGTGGATTGGCTGACACGGTGGTCGATTGCACCGAATCCACGCTCGCCGACGCTACGGCAACTGGATTTCATGTTCGCTCGATCAGCCCCGAAGCGCTCGACGAAGCGATCGGCCGGGCGCTGAATCTGCGTTATCACCAGCCCGCAAAATGGGCGCAGTTGGTGGAAACGGGCATGTCCCAGGATTGGTCCTGGAAAAAAAGTGCTGAGCAGTACGAGTCGCTTTACGCGAAAACGCTCGCCCTTAAGCTAGCATCAAAGCATCCGAAATCTCGCTAAGCGTGAATCGGCTCAATCGTCGGTTGATGGTGCGACAAAACGTGCCAATATTGTACGATTCATGCAGAAGCCATTTTCCTTCAATCATGTCGCATGGACGCTGGCGAGCGTCCTCCGGAGCCCGTCACATGCTGAAAACGGAGAAACCGCAAAAAGGATCTGCCCATGACCAGCGTGTCGTTGAGGGCGGAGCCGAATCGCGGTGGGATCCGTTAACGGGGAATTGGACGATTTTCGCCCCCAACCGGACTGATCGTCCCGACGAATACGAGAGCCAGGTCGATACCCAGACCCGGACAATCGAGTGTCCTTTCTGCCCGGGAAACGAAGATGCAACGCCCGATCCGGTTTGGGTCGGTCGTGTCTCGGACGAGGATTCGTCGATCGATATCCTCAACCCATCCAGTGCCCTGCCGGACAAGGAAGATTGGTCGGTTCGCGTGGTGCCCAATCGGTTTCCCGCCGTCGATCCGGTCAACGGATCGGTGACCCGCGCAGAGTCTCCCGAGCTCTTTCGCCGTGCCCCTATTCGTGGTGGTCACGAAGTGATCATCGAGTCTCGCGGACATCATCAATCGCTGACTCAGTTGGATCTGGCGGAGCTGAATCTGGCTTTCACCGCCTACCGCGATCGATTGAAGTACTGGCGCAGCATGCCGGGAGTTGCCTACCTGAGCACATTCAAGAATGTCGGCGGTAAGGCTGGCGCGTCGCTGAGCCATACCCACAGCCAGCTGATTGCCACCGATCGCATCCCAACCGCTGTCCGGGCATCGGTCGAGCGCATGGTGCGGCATCGGGCGTCGACCGGTTGTTGTCTTCAATGTGATTTGATCCGTGCCGAGATCAAGTCGGCCACACGGATGGTCTGGCGCGACGATACGCTGGTTGCCTACTGTCCCTTTGCAAGCCAAATGCCGATGGCGGTACGTATCTCGACGATCGAACACCAGGCACGATTCGAAGACCTCAACGATGCGAAGCTTGAGGCGGTTTCACGCCGGGTGCAGCGGATTGTTTCATGGCTCGAAAAAATTCGTCCCGGAACGGCGTACAATTTTTGCCTTCACACCTGTCCGCCCGGGTTGTCCGATGCGACAGACGCCTACCACTGGGCGATCGATATTTTTCCCCGCATGACCCAACTCGCCGGCTTCGAATGGAGCAGCCACTGTTTGATCAATCCCTTGTTGCCCGAAATGGCGGCAGCCAAATACCGCGTCTGTGCACGTGCCGAAGACCCCCGCGTCAGACCGTGAACGCGGCTGGTCGATCCTTCCGAGATGCTTTCATCCCACCAGAGGCGATTCGCCCGCGTCGGTCATTCCGCGGACCACGGCTCGCAAGCTTGTTCAACAACGAGCGTGGGTTTGCTCGAGAACGATCCCGGGAACGTCCAGCGGTGACCCCGCGAACATTTTGCGGTGACCCCGGGAACGTTCAACGATGACACCAATCCGAGCTTGCAAATCAGGTGGACTTTGACGCTTTCTCCATCCGATAGATACTTGGGCCATTCATACTTGCGCAATCCGCACCGGTTGAGCCACGGTCATCGATCATGACGACTGGGTTCTCGCTTGGGCCGCGGTTTTCGCGACGAAGCTCCTGATTCAACTTGGTTGACCATTCGGAAATTCGGGCCTCAAGACTAGAATCGTTCCAGTCCGATTTTGGCCCCCGCGGCCGAGCCTTTGTCGAATCCTCGACTCGAACCGACTTTCATCACCATGATGTCCAACGCCTACCTTTGCCTCGCACTGCACAATCACCAGCCGATCGGAAATTTCGACGGCGTTTTCGAGCAGGCGTACCAAGACAGCTATTTGCCTTTTCTCGATGTTTTCGAGCCGTACCAGGACTTGCAGATTTCGCTGCACACATCCGGCCCCTTGATGATGTGGTTGGCCGGGCGTCACCCCGAGTATCTCGATCGGCTGCGGATGCTGGTCGATCTTGGACGGATCGAAATCGTCGGCGGTCCTCAGTACGAGCCCATTTTGACGATGTTGCCGAGCGTCGATCGGATCGGCCAGATCCAGACCTACGGCCAATGGCTCGAGCGGAATCTCGGTGAAGCGCCGCTGGGGATGTGGACGCCGGAAAGGGTTTGGGAGTCCTCGTTGACCAGCGACGTGGTCGATGCGGGAATCGCATACACCGTTCTGGATGACTTTCACTTCAAGGCAGCCGGGCTGCGCGATCACGATTTGACCAGTTACTTTCTGACCGAAGACGACGGTCGGGTGTTGAAGATCTTTCCCGGCTCCGAAAGACTTCGCTACACGATTCCCTTTCGCCCTGCATCGGAAACAATCGAATATTGCCGCGAAGTCGCGGAGCAGTCCCCCGGCGCGGTGTTGACGTTCGGCGATGACGGAGAAAAGTTCGGTACCTGGCCCGACACGAAAGAACACGTCTACGATCGAGGTTGGTTACGTTCGTTCTTTGACGCGCTGAGTGAAAACGCCGATTGGCTGCACACGGTAACCCTCAGCGAAGCCGTCAATCAGGCTCCGCCGGCTGGAAAAATCTATCTTCCCGATTGCAGCTACCGCGAAATGACCGAATGGTCGCTGCCGGTCGAGGCCCAGGAAACATTTGATGACGTCGTTCACGCCATGGAAGACCACCAAAGGTGGCAGGATCTGAAATCGTTCGTACGCGGCGGTTACTGGCGCAATTTCAAAAGCAAGTACGACGAAACCAACGAAATGTACGCCCGCATGATGCATGTCAGCCGGCGGCTTGCCGAGGCCCAGGCGGCAGGGATCGACGCCGGCGAGTTATCCGTGATCCGAGATCATCTCTACCGCGGCCAATGCAATTGCCCTTACTGGCATGGTGCCTTTGGCGGGATTTATCTGCCCCATCTTCGAAATGCCGTCTACCAACATCTGATCGAAGCCGATACACGGCTCGATCGTGCCGGGGGCATGGAGGCACGCAGCGTCCAGGCGACCGCAGATGACTACAACTTTGACGGGCTTCAAGAGGTCCGGCTGAGCAACGACCGCCTTTGTGCGTGGATCGCCCCCGGGCGCGGCGGACGGATGTACGAATTGGACGTGCGCGACATCAGCCATAACCTGCTGGCGACTCTGCAACGGCGGCCCGAAAGTTATCACCGTAAAGTGTTGGCCGGACCCAATGAATCGGGCGACGACGTGGCCAGCATTCACGATCGGGTCGTCTTTAAACAGGCCAATCTTGATCAACGACTGCAATACGACAAGTTCGCCCGCAAGAGCTTGATGGATCACTTCTATGACAACGAAGTGACCGTCGAATCAGTCGCGCGTAGCGAAGCGATGGAACGTGGGGACTTCGTCGAGCTTCCATTTGAAACCAAACTCCGCCGCGGCGCCGATCGCGTTCAAGTCCAGATGCGCCGCGACGGTAACGCCTGGGGGATTCCGATTTCCATCACCAAGGCGGTGACCATGATCGCCGGCAGCGATCGACTCTCGATCACTTACCTGCTCGAGAATCTTCCGCCTGGCAAGCCGCTGCACTTTGCCATCGAGATGAATTTCGCAGGACTTCCCTCCGGTGCCGATGATCGTTATTTCAGCGACGCCGATGGCAACCGTCTCGGACAACTCGGGGAAACGCTGGATCTTCGCGACGCGAGTGGTCTTTCCCTCTCCGACCGATGGTTGGGGATCGACGTCTCACTCGAAATCGATCGGGCAAGTGGCATCTGGGCATTCCCGATCGAAACGGTCAGCCAAAGTGAGGGCGGGTTCGAGCTTGTCCACCAAAGCGTCTGTGTCCAGCCACACTGGATCGTCACCGCCGACGCCGAAGGCCGATGGGTCGTCCAGATCGAAATGACCGCAAGGTGCGAAGAAAAAACCGAAACACTGCAGCACGAGCAGGCGATCGAACTCTAGGCTCCGCACAACGCAAATGTGTTCGCATCTGATACTGAGCCGATGATGCTTGCCACGGGCCCGAGAAAGCCTCGCTCTACGCTGATTGCGCCGGACGCTAGGCACTGTCCCGTAAATGAAGAAAAGCCGATGGTGAGCCGACGGCGCTAGCCGCGGGCCTCATAACTGAACCGTTCTCAACGCGACGCCCGACGCTAGCGCGTTCGGCTCACAT
>JAHELS010000013.1 GCA_024644085.1 Rhodopirellula sp. | reverse complement strand
TGGTACCAAGGCCGCGAGCGAAACGATCGAAGAAGAGTTGAACCAGTAATGGTTTGACCTTCACGACCGGTAAAACCGCGAAACGGGTGTGGCTTCGGCCACGCCCGTTTTTTCTTTGGGGCATGCCCGGCGGGTGATCGAGGGGCTAGGCACTGTCCCGTAAATGTGAGCCGAACGCGCTTGCGTCGGGCGTCGCGTTGAGAACGGTTCAGTTATGAGGCCCGCGGCTAGCGCCGTCGGCTCACCATCGGCTTTTCTTCATTTACGGGGGAGCCTTTCACGTTTCGGCGATCAGGAGTCCCTGCTGGTGACCTGGCTTTCGCCTGCGAGCTGCTGCCTCAACAGAGCGCGCTCGCTTCGAAGTTTTACCGCAACACAAAGAAGGAGAACCGCGCAGCGGTGGGAGCCGATAGCCTGGGGTAAGCCAACGAGCGACAGCGAGCTGGTGTAACCCCAGCGAAACAACGCAACAAGACCCTCCTCGTTCTCCGTCAAAGCTAAAACTTGCTGGGGCTGCGAATTGCTCGCTGAGACGAGCAAGTCTGACCCCAGGCTATCGGGCTGCCACTGCTCCGCAGTGAATCAGGTGGGTGTTTTCAATCAAGACGGTGTAACAACCGAAGACAAGACGCAAGTCATCACGCTTTTCAAGAAGACCGGATTGTGAAACGCTCTAGTGAGCCTTTCCCTTGGCTTCCATTTTTCCCCAGGTGTCGCGAAGCGGCACGATGCGATTGAAGACGTGGAGCTGTGTGGTGCTGTCGGGGTCGACAACAAAATACCCGAGTCGCTCGAATTGGACGCGGTCCCCGATCGCGGTTTCAGCCAGCGCCGGTTCAGCCTTCGCCGTAACAACTCTCAAGGAATCGGGGTTGAGGTTGTCCAGGAAAGTCTGTCCCTCTTGGGTATCGCCCGGGTTATCGACACTGAAAAGTCGATCGTAGAGTCGCACTTGGACGTCGACGGCATGTTCTGCGCTGACCCAGTGAATCGTTCCTTTGACTTTTCGCCCCGATTGGTCCGCGCCGCTTTTGGTCTCAGGGTCGTATGTGCACAGGATTTCGGTGATATTTCCCTCGGAGTCTTTGATGACCTCCTGGCAATCAACAATGTATCCGGCGCGAAGTCGAACCGCGCCACCTTTCTTGAGCCGAAAGAACTTACGCGGCGCTTCTTCTCGAAAATCCTCGCGTTCGATGTAGAGGTCTCCCGAGAAGGGGACTTGTCGCCGGCCTGCCGACGGGTCTTCCGGGTTGTTGATCGCCTCGGTCATTTCGACCTTCCCCGCGGGCCAATTCGTGATCGTCAATTTGACCGGGTCGAGCACTGCCATTCGTCTCGGGGCAACCTTGTTCAGATGTTCGCGGATCGCGTTCTCGAGTCGGATGATGTCGATCGTGCTGTTGAACTTGGCGACGCCGACATCCGCACAAAAACTGCGGATTGATTCAGGAGTGTAGCCGCGCCGCCGATACCCGCAGATTGTCGGCATGCGAGGATCGTCCCAACCCTTGACGTGGCCTTCTTTGACCATCCTCAGCATGTACCGCTTGCCCATTAACAGCGTGTTGAGTTTCAATTTTGCGAATTCGATCTGCCTCGGATGATGGATGCCCAGTTTTTCGCAAAACCAGTTGTACAAGGGGCGATGGTTTTCGAATTCGAGCGTGCAGATTGAAAAAGTTATGCCTTCGAGGGAATCGCTTTGACCGTGGGTCCAGTCGTATGTTGGATAGATACACCATTTATCGCCGGTGCGATGATGCGTGGCTCGCAGAATCCGGTACATGACAGGATCACGAAGGTTGATGTTGGGCGACGCCATGTCGATCTTTGCCCGCAGCGACCGGGATCCGTCCTCGAACTCCCCCTCACGCATACGGCGGAACAGATCGAGATTTTCATCGCCCGATCGATCGCGGAACGGGCTGTTGCGACCCGGCTCGGTCAAGGTGCCGCGGAACTCGCGAATCTCGTCACCGGAAAGGTCGCACACGAACGCGTGGCCATCGTGGATCAGTTTTTCCGCCCAGGTGTAGAGCTGATCGAAGTAATCGCTGGCGAAGTGCAAACTGTTCCACTCGAATCCGAGCCATCGGATGTCCTCCATGATTGCGTCGACGTATTCGGTTTCTTCCTTGGTCGGATTGGTGTCATCGAAACGAAGATTGCAGGTTCCGCCATAGGCGTTTGCGAGTCCGAAATTCAAACAGATGCTTTTGGCGTGGCCAATGTGCAGGTACCCATTGGGTTCGGGAGGGAACCGGGTGTGGACTTCCGAGAACCTTCCGGCGGCGAGGTCCGCATCGATGGCCTGTTCGATGAAGTTCTTCGACTCTCGCTTTTCCTCAGATTCGGTCATACGATCTCTCCGTGGTTGTATCGCCCAAGCGATCGGTAGGTTAGCGAATCATCTCGGAGGTTCGTAGTGACCGCAGCGGGGTCCGTTAAGTGCGTTGGGTCGGTTCTGCGGTGAATGCCCACCGCGATGGCTGCTTTGCTTCCGATCCGATTGCCGCTCGGGGAGCCGATCTGTGCCACAGGCGGAATTGGCTTGACGGCGCGTGATTGGATTCGCAGGCCGATCGAGCGCATCGCCGCCGATCACGTGGCGGGAGCTGCTTCGGCCGGCCCGGATTCGGCGGTTTGCAGAGAGCGAATGAAGTTGATCAGATTCCAGACGTCGTCTTCCTCGAATTGGCCTTCGACGAAAGTGACTGCCGGCATGGGGGTCCCATCGATTCCCTGCGTGATCCGCCGATACAGATCCCGGGAGGTTGACCCGCCACGGAAGATGCCCTCCGCAAAATTTCGCGGGATCGCATTTTTCGGTTCCATGGCGCCTCGCGCCAACATCGGTACCAATGAATCGCGATTCTCCGGCTTCAGCCCGACTCGGATTGTCCAATCCTTCGTCCAATCGTCGTAGTCGGTGGTCTGTCCGTTTCCGAGCCCTTTTTCACCGTGGCACTTGCTGCACGAGGCAATCTTGCCGACGAACAATTCCTGTCCGCGTTTGACCGACGCCTCGAATTGATCGGCCCTGTCGCTGCTGCGAAACGCGACGACATCTGCGTACGACTCGGCAAGAGGAAAATCGGTTGGCGGCTCGGGCACATCCAGCACCTCGTCTTCGGCATCGATCCAGGACTCGGCGATCTCTACGGCGTACTCTTCGGCGTATCCCCAGTCATCCTCGAACCGTTCGTAAAGTTCAAGTTCCTTGTTTTGGGTTTCGTTTAACGTTTCCTCATCCATTTCCGCGAGCTGCTCGAGCTGCTCGCGATAACCGGGATCGGCGATAACTTTCTGAGCGAACTCGACGTTGATCAAGCGTTCTCCGTCTTCAATGATTCCATCAAGCACCGCCATGTCGATTTGCTTGCGTTCGTGTTCACCGCGCATCGAAAGGTAGATCACGTAGTCGATTAGCGCCTGGATATCTTCCTCGGACAATTCGGGGATTTTTTTCATCATGGTTCCGGCGATGCCGTCTCGGATCAGCTTCGCCAGGTCTTCGCGAGTCGGTTTTTCACCTCGAGGCGTCGATTTGAATTTAAAGACGCCCATCCGATAGTCGCGCGGGTAGGGTGTCTGTTGCGCCGCTGACGGCCCACGTCCGTCGCCTGTGACACCATGGCAAATGGCACAGTGCTTGCGGAACAAACCGCCGGATTCTGCTGGCCCGGCTGCCTGCTGGAGTCGCTCCATGGAAACGATTGACGCCAACTCGTCGTCTTCGGTGATCACTGCGGGGAGTTTTGGCTCGTCCGGCGTGCCAAACATCGTCTCGACGATCCACGACGCGTCGCGCGATGCTTGATCCATCGGCACATCCTGTTGAATCTGGTACTTCATCGTATGCACCAGGTTTGGTTCAAATCGGACGGGTATTTCGACGCGACCGCTGCATCCGACGCACAGAATGCCGAGGGCGGGAAGGACGATTGCGCGAATCGGTGGGCTCAGTTGCGAATACATACTCATCCTGTGATCAAGTTGTATCTGTGACTCGTATCTCCGAATTGTATCCTCTGGTCGGTCACTGGGCATCGGCGCAGATTGTCGCGGCCAGCTCGAGGGTTCGATCGATTCTCGCCTGTACGGTTTTCTTTCCAAGAATTGCCAGCGTCTCGAACATCCCGAACCCGGCCGGTTTTCCAGTGACGGCGATACGAATCGCGTGAATGATGTCGCGTAATTCGATTCCCTCCGACTCACAGAACTCCGTGAGAGAAGCCTCCACCGCAGCGGCATCGAAGGCGTCGGTTGAAGCAAAATGATCGCGAAGGTGGGTGAGTAGAGATTGAGCGTTGTCCGGCTTGCAGATTCGTTTGTTAAATGCCTTCGCATCGTAATCGAACGATTCGAGAAACATGTAATCAAAGTCGATGATGTCGCCGGCCATCTTCATACGATCTCCCGCCGCGGTCACAACCGACGCAAACGTTTGGGCCGCATCGGGCGAGTCGAGCAACCCGGCTCGACGCGCGAATGATTCGCATCGCTCGGCGCGGACGTCCGCCGGCAGCTTTGCGAAGGCGTCTCCCTGGAACGCTACCAGTTTCTTCGGGTCGAACGAGGCAGGTGACTTGTTCACGCGTTCCAAGGAGAAGTGCCTTATCATTTCATCGACCGTGAACTTCTCCGTTTCCCCGTCGAGTGACCAGCCGAGCAACAGCAGATAATTCAGGATCGCGTCGGGATCGAATCCAATTTCACGATAGAAGTCGATAATCACGGGGTTGAAGGTGTCCGCTTCGGTCGCGGCGCCGCACCTGGCGGCGATGTCTTGTCCGTGCGAAAGCAACTGGGCGAAGTCCTTATTCTTTTCGTACTTCGCCAGTTTCCTTTTGCTGAGTTTTGCACTGCCGCCTGGTTCCGCGACGTAAGGCAGATGAGCGTATTGTGGTCTCGAGTAACCGAGTGACTCGAGAATGAAGATTTGCCGTGGCGTATTGGAGAGGTGTTCCTCGGCACGTACGACGTGCGTGATTTGAAAGTCGTGATCGTCGATCACGCTGGCCAGATGGTACAGGCAACTGCCGTCGGGACGTTGGATAACGGTGTCTTGCTCCTTTGCCCATTCGAATCTCACCTCACCACGGACCAAGTCCTCGATCACACATTCGCCGTCGCGAGGCATCTTCAGCCGCACGGTGCGCGGGCGACCCTCGGCTTCGAATGCGGCGGCGTCTTCATCGGTCTGGGCCATCCACCGACGGTCGTAAAAGTACCGCTCGCCTTTTTTTTCCGCTGCTTCACGCTCGGCCTGCAGTTCCTCCGAACGGGCGTAGTCGCGATAGGCGTGGCCGCTGGCGACCAGTTTTTCGACCGCTGCTTTGTGAATGTCACCGCGCTGTGATTGATAGTACGGCTCGTAAGGGCCACCGACGTCCGGACCCTCGTCCCACTGCATCCCCAGCCAGCGAAATCCATCGAGAATCGGTTGCAATGCCGCGTCAAGATTGCGGTCGGAGTCGGTGTCGTCGATCCGCAATACGAACTGACCGCCGCCCTGCTTTGCCAAAAGCCAATTGAACAGCGCCGTACGAACACCCCCAATGTGCAGGTAACCAGTCGGGCTGGGAGCAAACCGAGTGCGAATCATGGGTCGATCGTTGCAGCGAGGAATGGGCAAAGGAGACGCTGTGAACATACACCAACGACGCCAAGCTTCGTAGAAGCCGTCGCTCGGTCGTCGAGCCGCGAGGCCCCGGGGCAAATCGATCACGCCCAACGACTGGGACATTCACTGCACGTCCCGACCGGCGTGGCTGCTTATTCGCCAAGCTGTTGACGGAGTGTTTTCATGCCGCGGTGCAGCAAACCGGCGACCGCGCCCGTCGACTTGTCCAGGGCCTGCGCGACTTCGGCCAATTTCATTCCTTCGAGGTAATGCAGCCGAATCGCCTCCCGCTGCGATTCGGGCAACCGCTCGACGGCATCGGCCATCTTGAGAACGTGTTCGCCCATCGCCACATTCTGGCTCGGCGTCGGATCGTCACCGGCAAGCAAACCTTCCAATCGCATCGAGGATTGTGCCAGCTTTTGTTCCATGGATTGTTCGCGACGAACATCGCGCTTGTCGCGATGCATGTCGCGGTCGAGATGGCAAAGATGATGGGCAAGTATCTGACGCAGCCAGCCGCGAAACTCCGCCTCGGTGCTGCCCCGAAATCCGTCCAAACCCTGCACGGCCTGCAGCATCGCTTGCTGCACCATGTCCGACGCGCCGACCTTTGCCTGGTAGGCCTTGCGCATTTGGGTTCGCGCCAGCATCCTCAGGTAGGGTTCGTACTTGGCGACAATTTCCGGATCGCTGACGTCGATCTTCGGGTTGTCGTTCTGAGAAAAATGGCTCGGCTCAGATTCCTGGCTCATTGGGATTCCTGCGTCATGGGATCTGTTCCACGCGCGAAGCGATAGTTGAAACTCCGGAATCGCCGCCAGGCAATTCCGATTCGACCGACTCGATGATAACATCCGCCAAGTTGTCGAGTTCATCATTTTCGGCAACCAGGGGCGGCACGACCACAATCACATCTCCGAGCGGGCGAATCCATACACCCCGTCGCATCGCGTTGTGACAGACCGCGCGGCCAATCTGGTGTTTGGGATCGAATGCCGTTTTCGATTCGCGGTCCGCGACCAATTCGATTCCGATCATCAATCCGCGTCCGCGAATATCTCCGACATTGGGGTGGTCCGTTGCCTGGCCGAGACGATGCCGCAATCGCGCCGCTTTTGCATCGACCGATTCGACAACGCCTGAACTTTGAAACAATTCGATCGAGGCAATCGCAGCCGCAGCGGCCAACGGGTTGCCGCCAAACGTGTGTCCATGAAAGAATTGTCTCGATTCTGTCTGCGGCGCAAGGAAAGCTTTGTAAACATGAGGCCGGGCCACGGTCGCAGCCAACGGCAAATAGCCGCCGGTCAGCCCTTTTCCCAGGCAGAGAATATCAGGCGTGACCGATTCGTGTTGTGATGCGAACATTCGCCCGGTGCGGCCGAATCCGGTCGCTACCTCGTCGCAAATGAGTAGGACCTCGTATCTGTCGCACAATTCGCGGACGCGGCCGAGAAATCCAATTGGGTGCGTGATCATTCCCCCCGCGCCCTGGACCAGCGGTTCCATCACAACGGCGGCGATCGTCGGGGCATGTTCCTCAAGCAGCGCTTCGATCGTTTGGGCGTAATGATCACACGCCGATGATTCATTGACACCCTCGGGCAGGCGATAGGAACAGGGTACCGGGCCGCGAATCGGTGAGAACAGAATCGGTCCGAACAGTTCGTGAAAGTAACTGATGCCACCGAGTGAAACGGCTCCCGTGGTATCGCCGTGGTACGCCGACCCAAGCGCCAGGTATCTGGTCTTTTTCGGACGGGGGTCCTCTCGCTGTTGCCAGTATTGGAACGCCATCTTCAGTGCGGCTTCAACTGCTGAGGATCCATCGCTGCTGAAGAAAACGTGTGAGAGATCACCCGGGGTGATTTTCGCGAGCAGTTGGGCCAAACGCTCGGTGGTGTCGCTCGACATGCCAAGCGTTGTCACGTGGGCAACACGTTCGAGTTGATCTCGAATCGCTTTGTTGATGTGAGGATGACCGTGGCCATGCACGTTGCACCACAGACTTGCGACGCCATCGAACAGACGTCGACCGTCGGTCGTGGTCAGCCAGCACCCCTCAGCCCGCTCGATGACCAGCGGCTCGTACTCGGCCATCTGTGTGAAACCGTGCCAATGGGCGTGGTGATGACTGCGTGGATTCATTTTCACAGGGTGTGAATTCGGCCTTTTGCGGTTCGCATTGAGATGCCCAGCCGCTACAACTAATGCTTCATCAACCAACGGAGTGGAACCCCCGATGGCACGAGAAGCAGTTTACCAGCAATCCGATCCCGAAACCTCTGCGGCACCTGTCCCACGCGAGCAGGATACGTCGCTGCGTCCGCGGCGGATGGACGAAATGGTGGGACAGCGCGATGTGATCGAGAGATTGAAGATCGCGATCTCCGCTGCGCAGAAGCGTGAGGAGCCGCTGGGCCACATTCTTTTTGACGGCCCGCCCGGTCTCGGCAAGACGACGTTTGCGACGGTGATTCCGGCCGAGATGGGCACGACTGTTCAGATGGCCAACGGCGCGGGATTAAAAGCTCCCAAAGACCTGCTTCCGTATTTGACCAACCTCGCTGAATCGAGTGTGCTGTTCATCGACGAGATCCATCGCGTCCCCAAAGCGGTCGAGGAATATCTCTACACGGCAATGGAAGACTATCGCATCGACATCATTCTTGGCGAAGGAGTCAGTGCGAGGACCCTGAATTATGAACTGCGTCCCTTTACGCTGATCGGCGCGACGACTCGCGCCGGGATGTTGAGTGCACCGCTGCGTGACCGGTTTCAGATCCGTGAACACCTCGGGTGGTACACGCGATCGGAATTGTGCGAAATCGTGCGGCGCAATTCGGTCAAGCTTGAGTTGCCAGTCGATGAACCGACGGCGAAAGTGATCGCTTCGCGAAGTCGCAGCACTCCTCGTTTGGCCAACAACCGACTTCTCTGGGTCCGCGACTACGCCCAAAGCAAGGCCAATGGGAACGTGAGTGATGAAATCGCCACGGCGGCGCTCGACATGATCGGAATCGACACTCTGGGACTCGATAAACAGGATCGCGGTTACCTCGATACGTTGATGCGCGTCTTTGCCGGCGGGCCGACCGGGCTCGAGGCAATCGCACACACCATGAACGTCAGCAGCGATACGCTTGAAGACGAGGTTGAACCATTCCTGCTTCGCAGCGAGTTGATTGTCCGCACCAGGCGAGGCCGAATGGCAACCGAGAAGGCCTATCATCATCTGCAACGGGTTCGGCCGGAAGCCAGCGCGTGAGTGAGTCACTTTCGGCGATGTGGTCTATGGCGGCGGGCCCAATCGAAGCTCTGGCCGGATGGTCACTTGCGACCAAGCTCGGCCTGCCCGCACACGGCTACTTCTTTTTCCGGGCACCCGTTGTCTTTTTCAGGGGACCCTGCGTGTTCGGTTTCTTCGTTTTAGCCGGGACCGATGCCTCGTAGATTTCGATGTACTTCTTGACCCCCACCCGTTTGATTGCGGCCCCGACGACTTCGAGCGGCACATCGTCGAGTTTGCGGAACCGAACACACGACTTGCCCATGTCGAGTTTTTTTCCCGCCTTTGCCCACGCCTGCTCAAAACGTTCTCGTTCCTTTTCCTCGCCGTAGCATCCCATCAGATAAAGCGACATGTAGTTTTTTTGCGACGCGAGTGCGGCGAAAGGAAGCGGTTGTTTCGGATCGCAGTGATAGCCTGCCGGATAATGGCTGTGAGGTACGTAGTAACCGATCATCCCGTATTGCATCCCTTCCTCGAAACCCTTGGGCAGATTCTTGAGGATCGTTTTCCGTACTGCCTCAATGGCGTCGCGGCGATCATCCGGAAGTTGTTGGATGTATTGCTCGACGGTGGTGGCTTTGCTTTGCATGGCTGGCAACAGGTTCGACAGGGGAAGTCAAGAGTTCAAGATGGGGCTCAGGCACGATCGCCATCGTCCTCTTTGCCGGTGACTTCGAGAGCAAGAATCGACATGTCGTCCGCGAACGGCCGGTGGTCACAGAATTCACGGATAACCTCCAGAACCCGGTCAACGCTCTCTTGAAGCGAATCGCCACGCGTCATCGTCACGGTCTCATGCAACCGATTCTCACCAAATTGTTCACCGTCCGGATTGACTTCCTCAAGCAATCCGTCCGAGAAAAAGTAGACGCGGTCGCCTGGAGCAACGTCAACAAGTTGACGCTGAAAACTGTCCTCGGTGATATCGTCCCCCGCCAAGACGCCGACCGGAATTCCCTCGCACGGTAGCGGACGAAGCTCGCCGCTGGCGGAAACCAGCACCCCGGGAGGATGTCCAGCAAGCGTATACGTCAACGTGCACTCTTCGGTATCGATGACGGCGTAGGCGATCGTAAAGTACTTGCCGTCCTCTATGTCCAACTCGAATTGACGGTTCAACCTCGCGGTGACTTCATCAGGTGGCATGATCTCGAGCCGATTCCCGCGCATGAAACCTTTTTTTGTCCACTTCGCTACGATACTCGATTCGTCATGGGTCACCGACAATGCACGTGCCGCCGCCGCCGACATCAGTGCCGCGGGCGTCCCGTGGCCGCAAACATCGAGAACGTAGAATGCGGTGCGTGCCTGGTCGAGCGGGATGATATCCAGGAAGTCTCCTCCGAGTGCATCGCATGGCAGGTAGGTCCAGGCGAATTGGCAACCGGAAACCGCGACCTCACGGCTGGGAAGCTGCGACTGTTGGAATCGGGCCGCCCGTTCGAGGTCTTCTTTGAGCAGACGGTGCGCCTCGGCCAATTGCTGCGTCATTCCTTTGAGACGCATTTGAGTATTGATGCGCGCCAGCACCACCTGAAAATCAAGTGGCTTTGTGACATAGTCATTTGCGCCACTTTTCAAGGCTTGGACAATGTCTTCGCTGTCGGTTTTGGCCGTGGCCATGATCACTGGCATTTCCGCGGCATCCCATCGTTCGCGGATTTGCCGAAGGTACTGGAATCCGTCGACATTCGGCATCATGATGTCGAGCAAGATCAAGTCGAACTCGTTTTCCCTGAGCCGCTCGTCGGCTTGCGCGGCTCCATCGGCGCAGTGGACGATGTAGCCCTTGCGTTGAAGCCGTCGCGAGAGCATGTCGCGATTCAACTCCTCGTCGTCAACGACGAGGATTCGGCCAGACAGATTCGAATCATGCAAAGTGCGATTGCCTGAATAGCTCAAGTCCGCTGTGCCAGTAGCCGTGTTATTTTCTCGACCAATCGGGGCAAGTCGATCGGTTTCGTGTCGTAGTCATCGCATCCGGCTTCGAGTGCCTTTTTGCGATCGCCGTGCATCGCATGGGCCGTCAATGCCAACACCGGGATATCTTGCGTGGCGGGATCGGCTTTGATCATTCCCGTGGCATCCCAGCCGTCGATTTCCGGCAGGCTCATGTCCATCAGGATCAATTCCGGGAGTTCGGCCTTCGCCAGGTCGACTGCTTGGCGTCCGTCGGTAGCGATCGAAATTTCGTAACCCCGCCGTTTCAGTAGTCTGGACAACATGTCCCGGTTCGTTTCGTTGTCTTCGACCAACAGCAATCTGGACATCCGCGGTGTTCTCCACGGTGGCGAGGGTCTTGTCAGGGTTTCTTCAAAACGCGCAAATGGTGAGTTGAGGTCCGGCGGGCCCTTTTTCCACGTTCCGTTGTACCTTGCTGTCGCGTCGAAGGCGACCTCGACACCTCGAATCCTCGGCGCGGGACTTGAACTCGGCGTGGGTTGGGAATCAACTCACGGTTTTCACGCCAATTGTTGGAGGCACTGTTTTGACGGTACAAGCCCAAGAAGAGCAGATTCTTGTCGTTCCCGAGTCGGTCATCGCCGAGATTGGTACGTTCGCCGGTTTCGAGTCGGATGTCGATCGCTACCTCGAAGCGATTCTCCGCAGCGATCAACTCTCTTTCCAGCCGCGGAGCCAGATGGAGACCGATCCAGGCTTCAAGCAATTGATTCCATACGTCCTGCTTGAGTGGACCGACGAGGATGGGACGACCCGATTGTTTTCCTACACGCGCGGCGGTGGCGGCGGCGAAGACCGCCTTCACGCGAAACGGAGCGTCGGCATCGGCGGGCATATCAGCCGTGAAGATGCCGCCGGTGGCGCTGATCCGTACTCGACGGGGATGCGGCGCGAACTCGCCGAAGAAGTTCGGTTAGAATCGCCTTATCGGGAAAGCTGCGATGGCTTGATTTATGATCCCTCCAACGATGTAGGGAAAGTCCATCTCGGAGTCGTGCATCGCTTTGTTCTGGATCGTCCGGCGGTGACCAGCAATGAATCGGAACTGGCCGAGGGCGGCTTTGTATCGGTTGACGAACTTCGCAACGAATTCGACCGTCTGGAAACCTGGAGCCAACTTGCGATCACGGCGCTGTATTGAGCGCCTCGGATCAACCGGGGCACATCATTTTCAGACGGAAAACGGTTCACACGATTGAAACATGATCTACCTCGACAATCACGCCACTACCCGCTGCGATCCACGCGTTGTCGACGCCATGTTGCCGTGGCTGTCCGAGCATTATGGGAATCCGCACAGCAATCACGAACCGGGCCAATATTCAAAATCGGCGATCGATCAGGCGGTTTCCAAGATTGCGACTTTGCTGAACGCCGATCACGAATCGATCGTCATGACCAGTGGCGCGACGGAGAGTAACAACCTTGCGATTCGTGGTGTGTGCACGCACCCGCGTCAGAAACGACGTCACATTGTCACGGTGACGAGCGAGCATCCGGCTGTACTTGACGTCACGGCGGATCTGGAAAAAGAAGGATTTCGCGTGACACGCGTTCCGGTGTTGCAAGCCGGCAAGCCGGATGCAGGCGTCATCGATCTCGACCGATTTTCCGAGGCCGTCGATGATGACACGGCGCTGGTCTCGGTAATGTGGGCGAACAATGAAATCGGGGCCATCGCCCCGATGAAGGAGATCGCCGAAATCACCCATCGACACGGAGCTTTTCTGCATAGCGATGCAACCCAGGCGGTCGGCCGAATCAACGTCGATGTAATGGCGGCCGACGTCGATCTGCTCAGCGCTACGGCTCACAAGTTTTATGGCCCCAAGGGAATCGGCTTGCTTGTCGCCGGAAACTCCAATCGCCGGGTCCGCGTGCGCCCGCAGATCATTGGCGGCGGACAACAGCGAGGCTTGCGTAGCGGGACGTTGAACACGGCAGGGATTGTTGCTCTGGCGACCGCATTACAGTTGTGTGTCGAATCGCTCGACGAAGAGAATGTTCGAGTCAACCAGCTGCGGGATCATCTTTGGAGTCGGCTGAAAGAATCGATCGATGGTCTCGTTCTCAACGGTCCCGAGCTCCACTGCGGACATCGATTGCCAGGAAACCTGAATCTCTCACTCTCGGACGTCGAAGGTCAGGCGTGGATGTCGGCTGCGCCCGAGATTGCATTCAGTAGCGGGTCGGCATGCAGCGGTGCCGACGCGGCACCGAGTCATGTTTTGACAGCATTGGGGTTGAGCGAATCGGCGGCTCGGCGGAGCGTTCGGTTTGGAATCGGCAGATTCAACACAATCGACCAGATCGATTCCGCCTTCGAGATTCTGGTCGCGGCACACGAGCAATTGGCGACCCTGGCAGGTTGATCGATTGCGTCCCGGGTGCGGCCAAGTTGCCCATGTTGCCGAGTTTTTGTTCGGCGGGCTCTCTTACCCACAAAATCTCTCTTTACCGAATCGTGAACTCAGCGGTACGATCGCACTCGAAACCTCGGGGGAATACTGCGCCAATGTTTGGCTGGGACGACCGCGAGACCAAAGCATCATTCAAGGATTGAACGATGGGCGGAGTCTCCGTGCTATTGATGGTCGCCGCTATAGGCATCACCTATGGTTGGCATCCCGATGACAAGGGTGGCGTTGAGTACGTCATTCAGATCGAACCCGACCAATTGGATGCTTTGGATCGGATCGGCGAGATCAGCAGCGTTATTGATCCGGCTGTGCGCGGACACGTATCGCGGGTCATCATCAAAGTCGGAACCGATCCGGTTCCCAAGATCACACCTCCGAACCTGGCGAAGCGCGGCGCTAATTCAAGCAGCGATGGGATGGTCGTGGCCGATCATGCTCCGATCCCGATACCGGAAATGGAAAACTCGCCGCACGCGATACCGATCCCGAGTCCCGGCCAGAGCGGGATTCCTGCCGGCCGGACGACTGCGGTAATGAAACCTGATACAGGCGATGCCCAAAGCGGCCCCGGGTTCACATTCCCATCGCTCCCGTCGTCGCTGCGCGACAGCGCGGCATCCGGCCAGAATCGGGATGCGGCAATTCGAGCCGTTGTCCCGCCGCCGGGGACCCGCAGCCCCAGTCGCACGCAGGCGCCGCAATTCACTGGCGGTGACCCGAGCGGTCAGATGGCACAAGCGCGTCCCGGCGGTCCCTCGACCAATCCCACGAACAGCCGTGACAATTCGTGGCGTAATTTTGCGACAACGAATGAGTTCGTGGGGCCTCGCTCTGGTGGGCCGTCGACCGATCCGATCAGCGGTAGCGGCGCGTCGATAGTTGGGAAATCCAGCGGAGTGAATCCAGGTTTCGGCGGAACGGGAGTGAGCGGATTGTCAGCCAGCGATTCGTTTGGGCGGATGCCAGACGGCTTGCAAACCGCGACACGTGATCCGCAAGCTCAAGAAAGAAATCTCTACGCGGAACAAGGAAACCTGCGCAGTGCCAATGTGGGCGCTCGCGGCGTCGATCCCAACGCTGTCTACTCACAGTACGAACAAACGCAGCTCGATCGCCAGGCAGAGTATGCTCGCGCTGTTGCAGAGGCTGCGCGGGCCAGGTCCAACGTCCCCGGTGCATTGCCGGACAATTCGCAGCTGCAGTACAACCAACAGATACAAGGAAACACTCTGTCGGGCCAGAGTCCCGACACGCGGCTGACAGCCGCTCAGGTGGCCGCGGGTGCGTGGACGGTCGATGGCTACGGCCGACCGGTTGATCGTAATGGCCGCTTGCTTGCTTTGAACACCACGAACCAAAACCTTGTTGATAGCGATCGCGGCCAAATCAACCGGTACGCAGACCGATCACTCAGTTCACTCGGCCAACCCAATGTGACCACACGTGGTGAACAGGACGCTCAAACCACTAATTCCAACACACTGCGATTTCCCGGTGTGTCGACTCCCTCTCGGTCTCAGTCAACTGTCGGAGGGCAAGCGTTTCCGAATCCGGGCGGGCAACAGTGGGCGACGCAATTGAACGATCCAAATCAAAGCTTTGTTCGAGAAAGTGACGTCTCCGAGCGCGGCGGCTTTCGTGGCCCGACCCAGCGTGGTCCGCAGGGCACAGTCGCCGTCCAGCGGCAACCTGATCCGCCGTCGCTCACCACCACCCGCGGCAACGACTCCACGCTAGCCGCGGCACCGCGCGTCACAACGCAACCGCTTCTGAACGGCTTGCTGCTAATCTCCTTCGTGGCAAACGTCTACTTGATCTTCTGGATGAAGAACTTGCGAATGCAGTTCCGCGACCTCGTCGCGGCGAAGCGGATCGCAAGCTCGAATTCGCATCCTGCCTGATGAGGGGGTCGCGGGTCTTCCGCGCAGCGGGCTGAATCGGGTGCTTCGACTCGGCTGGACCCGCTCTGATGGTAGGAGCGCGATGCCAAAATGCTTGCTTGATGTCGGCGGGAATGACCCAGAAACAGTTATCCCGGTCCATTTGCTTGCGGTTTTCCGCACCTTGCAAGACGCCGCTGATCACGTGTTTTCACCGCATTTTCTAGCTGAATCGTAATCCAGGCCCCTCCGGCCCACAAAGATGCCTGCGGGCAACTAGCCACTTTGGGGTAGAAACCACACGGGCGATTCCCCCGCGTTTGGGTTATTATCAATTTTGTGTGAAGGGGGGATCCGAATTCCCTCACCAATCAATTGGGGGAGAGATCTCGACCTTCATCACACGAATTTGAAGGCAATTACACGGCTCGAAAGCACACGACGATTCAGACGATGGCGGGATTGGCAGAGCCACCCGGACCCCATTGCGGGGTGGCTTGCCTCCCACATCGCTTGCGTAGTGTTGAACTCGCCAGGCGGTGACGAAGTCGCGACGCGACGATTTTAAAGCGAGCCCACCACAAGGCATTGGAGATTCGATGAGCAAGAAACTTCTTATCGTGGATGACCACGAGATTGTACGTTTGGGTCTTCGGTTGATGCTGCAGGACACGGAGATTGAAATCGTGGCCGAGGCGACGACCGCTGCGGAAGCACTCGAGGCGATTGGAAAAGATCTTCCCGACATCGTTCTGATGGACATTCGCATGGAGGGGGGTGACGGGCTCAATGCGCTGGGTCGCATGAAGCTCGACTATCCGGATCTTCCGATCGTTCTGTTTTCGGCGTACGACAACCCGACGTATATCGCTCGCGCGGTCGCTCTGGGTGCGGCCGGGTATGTGTTGAAGTCAGCGCCGCGGGAACGATTGATCGAAGCCTTGGAAACGGCGCTGAGGGGCGAATCGGCCTGGACCCGTGAAGAACTTCGCCGAGTGACAGGCGCCTTGGCTACACCGCGATTGAGCCAGGACATCGAAGTTCCGTTGACTCAACGGGAAAGTGAAGTCCTCCGCCAGATGGCACTTGGGCTGACCAACAAAGAGATCGCCAAGATGCTTGGGATCAGTTACGAAACGGTCAAGGAACACGTCCAGCACATTTTGCGCAAGATCGGCGTCAGCGATCGCACCCAGGCAGCGGTCTGGGCCGTCCGCAAGAACCTGGTCTGAATCAAAGCGAACGGATCCTCAAAAAACGCTTCCGCCGGGAAGCGTTTTTCTTGCGCTGTGGTGATCCGCACGATCAACGCGATTAGTATGCCGGGTCTGCTCATGATTTGACCGGGCAACAAAAAAAGGCCAGTCCGAGGGACTGGCCTTCGTCGATTCGACATGGCAGGGGGCGACTGGCCCGCGCTGGGTCAATCGCTGGTCGGGATCAGCGGGCCTTCGCCACTTCCAAGGCCCCCTTTGAGGTCCTCGTCGTCGACCGAGGGAACGCTTCCGCCACCTTCCGCCGCTTCGGCTTCGGCTGCAGCCCGTTCTTGCTCCTCGCCCCAGTCAACTCGCTTGAGCGAAAGGCCAATCTTTCGTTCGTCCGTATCGACGCGAAGCACTTTCACTTCGATATCCTGGCCGACTTTGACGATCTCCTCGGGGTCTTCGACTTTGTGTTCGGCCAGTTCGCTGATGTGCAGCAAGCCTTCCAAACCGTCCTCGAGTCCGATGAAGACACCGAAGTTGGTGATCTTTGTGACAGTACCCTTGACGAGTTGTCCGGGCTGGTACTTGTCAGGAATGTCGCCATCCCAGGGATCGTTATCGAGCTGTTTCAGCCCGAGTGCGATTCGCCGCCGCGACTCGTCGACGCTGAGTACGCGACAGGTGAGTTCCTGGCCTTTTTCCAGTAATTCGCTGGGGTGGCCGATCTTTCGAGTCCACGACATATCGCTGACATGCAGCAGTCCGTCGATACCTTCCTCCAACTCGATGAATGCACCGTAATTGGTCAAATTGCGTACCTTGCCCTGGACGTCTTTGCCCTCGGGATATCGCTCGATCACTTCGTCCCAAGGGTTCTTTTGCGTCTGTTTCATCCCGAGCGAAAGCTGTTGACCTTCGGGATCGACGCCGAGGATCTTGACATCGATTTCGTCGCCGATGTTGACCAGTTCGCTGGGGTGATTGACCCGCTTGGTCCAACTCATTTCGCTGATGTGGACGAGACCTTCGATGCCCGGTTCGAGCTTCACGAACGCCCCGTAGCTCATCACGTTGACGACTTCGCCCTTGTGGTCCGAGTTCACCGGGTACTTTGTCTCGATGTTTTCCCACGGATTGCGGTCCTTCTGCTTCAATCCGAGCGCGATCTTTTGTTTTTCGCGGTCGATATGCAGCACCTTGACCTCGATCTCCTGGTCGATGGAGACCATTTCGGTCGGGTGACCGATTCGTTCCCATGCCATGTCGGTGATGTGCAGCAATCCGTCGATTCCGCCGAGGTCCACAAACGCACCGAAGTCGGCGATGTTCTTGACGATTCCCTTGCGGACCTGGCCGACCTCGAGTTCCTTCATCAAGTAGGCGCGGTCTTCTTCTCGCTGTCGTTCAATCAAAGAACGTCGGCTGATCACAATGTTGCGCCGTGTGTCGTCGATCTTCAGCACTTCAGCCTGGATTACACGACCGATGAAATCGCCGATGTCGCCGGGCCGTCGGATGTCGACCTGGCTGCCGGGCAGAAATACATTGACGCCGATGTCGACCAAAAGGCCGCCCTTGATCTTGCGGATCACTGTTCCAGTAACGACCTGGCCCTCGCTGATCTCGCCAATGATCTTTTCCCATTCGATGATCTTTTCCGCTTTGCTCTTGCTAAGCGAGATCATTCCGTAGGGATCGTCGGCCGCACCGAGTTCGTCCTCCATCTCCTCGATGAGAACTTTGACAGTTTCGCCGACCTTGGGCGGAGGCTCTTCCGGGCCCCATTCGTTTAGCGGAACGGTTCCTTCACTCTTGAATCCGACGTCGACCAGTGCCCATTCATCGTTCACTTCGACGATTCGACCGTCGACGATTTCACCTTGGGCGTAATCCTGTTGCTCGCGTTCGAGCCATTCGAGCAGCCATTCGTCGGCCTGTTCTTCCGGCGCCAATACGGCCAGCTCGTTGGTGATGTCTTCGTCGTCGAGGTTGCGGATGAGGTTTCGATTAACCATGTGAAAATAATCCAGGGGTTGAGCATTCTCAGACGGACCGACGGCCGGATCGCGGGAAAGCTCGGGGGGTTGGAGGATGGAATGGCCGTCAAAACGCGAGAGAGTTGCTCGCGCGTAGCCCGGTAACGTATCAAAGGCAAAAATTCGTCACAACAGCTAACCCCGCGTTTCACGGCATTTGTCGCCTCGGAAAGGCTGCTGCGACTGCCCCGAGGGTCAATCCGCTGTCGGACCGTGATTCCCCCCGTGTGCAGGCCATCGACCAGCCGGTATGAAATGCCAATCGACCACCTTCAACCGCATCCATCTCTCACTCCCATGTCCGACCCAAGTCCCCTGCGAATCGCGCTCGGCGGTGACCACGCCGGCTTTCCGCTCAAACAAGCCGTGTCGGAACGATTCGCCACTCGAGTGGCCGCCCTTGTCGACTGTGGGACCAACAGCGAATCGAGCTGTGATTACTCGGACTTTGCGATCGCCGTTTCACGCGAAGTGATCCTCGGCAACGTTGATCGCGGTATCGTGATTTGTGGAAGCGGCGTCGGCGTCAGCGTGGCGGCCAACAAGATCCCGGGGATCCGCGCCGCAATCTGTCACGACACCTACTCGGCCCACCAGGGTGTCGAACACGACGACATGAATGTGCTCTGCATCGGTGGGCGAATTATCGGCTCGGAACTCGCCTTCGAGATCATCGCGTCGTTCCTGGGCGCTCGTTACACGCCTGCCGATCGCCACGCCCGCCGTTTGGCAAAGGTTCTGGAGATCGAGAAACAGGGGTTAGAAGCGATCCAGGACTCGAGCATACCTCGGAAGGGTTAACTCGGATTCTCCAAGCCCTTGGCTTCCCCTGCGCGGTTGGGACCTCCGAGTCACTCTCGATTTAGAACAGCTTGAATTGGTCCGGGTCGATCCGCGTCGATTGATGCATCAGGACCGCGTTGAGAAGTTCGATCGCGACGCGTGATTCGAGCGTCACGCCGGCACGTACTCCGACGCAGGGATCATGCCTGCCTTTCTCGAGTTCAAATTCGATTTCATCAAGGTTCTTGCGAACTGAATCCTGCGGCATGTTGATCGTCGATGTCGGCTTGAACCCGACACGGAAAACGAGCGGCGAACCGGAGGTTATCCCCCCCAGGAGTCCGCCGTGGCTGTTTTTCGCGTAGCCACCGCTGCGAATCGGGTCATTGTTTTCGCTACCGCGTCGCTCGACGACTGATATCCCATCGCCCGCCTCGCATGACTGAACCGCATTGAGTCCGCCGAGTGCACCCATGATGCGAACCTTCAGACTCTGGTACAGCGGCTCGCCGACCAGCGGCGGCACGTTCACGGCAACCACTTCCACTGCTGCACCGAGCGAGTCGCCTTGCTTGCGGGTTTCCTTGATCAGTTCCGCCGCATCATCGGCAAACTCGGCATCGATCGAAGGAATCTCGGCACCCAACAGCTGTTTTTGAGTTTCTTCAATCCTCGCACTGTCGATCGCGAGTGTTCCCGAATCGTGGATGATCGATTGAAGATGGCCCGCCAGGCTTTTCTCTGCCTTCAGCGGACCGACCTGCGAGATCGACGACAGGATCATCGTACCGAATTTTTCTCGCAACAGAATCCGGGCAATCGATCCGCCGATTACGTCGCTGATTGTGGAGCGGTAACTCGAACGACCACCGCCTCGCACGTCGACGAAGCCCTGCGACTTGTGATACTTGACCAAATCGGTATGCCCGGGGCGGACTTCGCCCGTTGGCCCGGAAAACTGGGTGTAGTCGCCAGACTTTTTCGACGTTGACAGCACGATCGCCGCGATTGGCTCACCGGTCGTGTAACCCTCTTCGTATCCTTCGGTGCGAAACTCCAGACCATCGGCGCTGACGCTGAGACTCGACCCGGTCAATAACTTTTCTGCGTCGTCCTGGTAGAGCCCCGACAGAAAGACGACTTTGTCTTTCTCGTTACGTGGTGTCCCATGCCGGCTGCTTCCCGGCCGTCGTCGATCAAGGTACGCCTGGACGTCCCCGCGTCGCAGGTACAGTCCCGGTGGGCAGCCAAACACAATCGTCGTCACCGCCGGGCCGTGCGATTCGCCCGCACCGGCGACGGCGTAAAGGGGGCCGCCGAGAGTTTCCATGAATGTTGTCCTTTGTGATCAATCACCGAGCCCCATCGTAGCTTGGCACGCCGAACCGAGTCCAGAGTCCGACCGTAGCCGTCTCGCTCCGCCAAGACGATGCCCAACAGAGCCGGCTCCACTTGTCGAGAATCCGATCGACGAGAAGCCGCTCTATCCTGAAAGACCCGCAGTCGCCACGGTTCATTCAGCCCCGCCCTACGGCTTGAGCGCATGATCGATCAGCTTGCCAACGTACTTGCCGACACGGGCCGGTGGCTTGTTGACTTGACGCGGCAAGTCGTTGATGGCCTGTTTCGCTCCATGGTCCAATTCCGCATTCATGTCAAGCACGTTCAGCGCTTCGATCGCAGCGAAGTGGCCCGCATTCTCCACGTTGGCCAATTCGACTAATCGATCAACCCCTTCGCGGCGAGCTGACTCGCGGTCCGACGTGAGCAATCCGTCGGATGCTGCGATTGAGATGCTCGGTAAGCCACTGCTATGCGACCGTAACAGCGACGCGTCGCGAATACCATTATCGCTCGGGCGAATCGCCAAGCCTCGAACAGCCCAGTATCGTATGCCCGGACGCCCGTCTTTGGACAGCTTTGCCAACTCTTTGACCGACAAGCCGTTATCAACGTCCATCGCATCAAATGCTACCGACGCCAATCGAGCGAATTCATCTTTGTGTCGGTTCGCGTAGGAGCGAGGCGGCGCCCCCTCAGCCGCGCGGTGCATCTCGGCTTCCGGCAGCAATCCAAGGTCGAGTGTCTGAACCATCCAGTCCTGGACCGCCGTTCGCATGGTTTCCACACGCGATGCATGTTCCCGCCTGCCGGCCAAGTTCACGACTTCGCTGGGATCGCTTTCCAGATCGAAAAGCTCTTCAACCGGCTTGGTCTTCCAGAATTTCGCTTGCGCCTCGTTCAATTTCCCGGCATCAAACATTTCCTTCCAGACCCGCGTGGTCGGCGTTTGAAACATGTATTCGACATGCTTCAAGTAGGGCCGGTCAGGATAGAAGTGACGCATGTAGACGTAGCGACCGTCGGTACAGCTGCGGACCATGTCGATCCGTTCGTCCATCCGCCCGCGAAACCCGAACAGGTACTTTTTCGGCGGACCGTTGTAGTCCCCGGCAAAAGGGATGCCCTGCATGTTGGCCGGTGGCTTGACGCCAGCAAGGCTGATTGCGGTGGGGCCCAGATCAACAAACGATACCAACCGCGTGGTCTCGCCTCCCTCAGCATAGTCTTCCGGTGCCAGATCCTTAAACTTCTCCGGCACGTGTAACAGCAGCGGCACATGCAACCCGGAATTGAATGGCCAGCGTTTGCTCCGCGGCATCCCGCTGCCGTGATCGCCGTAGTAGAAGATGATCGTCGAATCGGCGAGCCCGTCCTTGTCAAGCTGCTGCAGAATACGGCCGACCTCTCCGTCCATCTGGGTCATCTTGTCGTAGTACTGGGCCCAATCGTGTCGCACCTCCGGGGTATCGGGGTGATAGGCGGGCAGCCGAACTTTAGCCGGGTCGTGCTTGAGCGTGTGCGGGCGAGTGCGAATCTTGCTTTCGTGGCTGGTGCCAATGTTGAAGATTGCAAAAAAGGCAGTCTGCTTGTTGGGCCGGTTGCGCCAATGCGCTTTGCCGCTGCTCTCGTTCCAGCCACCGTCCTCGTTGGCAAAGTTGTAGTCCTTCTTGGAATTGTTGGTGCAGTAGTATCCCGCCTCGCGTAGTACTTCGGGATAAAGCCGGACATCATTTGGAAGCGTCACACCGCTGCGCATGTGCTGCCCGCCCAGACTGGTTGCGTACATCCCCGAAATGATCGTGGTGCGCGCCGGTGCGCATACCGGCGCGTTGGACCAGCAGCGGCGGTAACGAAGCGATTTTGCCGCGAGTGCGTCAATATTCGGCGTTTCGGCATACGTGTCACCGTAGCACCCCAATTGCGGCCCGTTGTCCTCGCTGGTGATCCACAGAATGTTGGGACGCTCGGCCGCGTAACCCGTGCCCAGTAAAGAGGTGCCCACTGAAGTCGCGAACAGAAAAGTCGCGATCAGAGCGAGTGCAATGCATCGAAACATAGTGCGATTTCTTTCTAAGGAGATGGACGTCGTGCTAGGGCACGTGATTTCGAGAAAGAACACGGCCGGCGAGCTGGGCGAAAGCCGACCTGATCGAATGTTACGCGAACAAATCGTCCACGACGCGTCCATGCACGTCGGTCAATCGATAGTCTCGTCCAGAATAACGAAATGTCAGCCGCGTGTGGTCAATGCCCATCAGATGGAGCACGGTCGCGTGAAGGTCGTGCACGTGGACTCGATTTTCCACGGCGTGCATTCCGAAGTCATCGGTCGCCCCATACATCAAACCGCCGCGAATTCCTCCCCCGGCAAGCAGCATCGAAAAACCGGTGTGATGATGATCGCGTCCTGCTTTCTTTTGGTCCTTGGACTTGTCAACCTGAGCGTAAGGTGTTCGCCCGAATTCACCGCCCCAGATTACCAGCGTATCGTCGAGCATTCCGCGGCACTTCAGGTCGGTCAATAATGCTGCGGTCGCGCGATCGGCATCAGCGCACAACTTCTTGTGGGACTCGTTGTTGTTGCGATGCGTGTCCCACGGCTGCTTCGAGCCGTTTTTCACATAGAAAGCCTGGACCACGCGAACGCCGCGCTCGAGCAAGCGGCGTCCAAGCAGGCAACTGCGCCCAAATTCGGTGTCGCCGTAAGTCTCCCGCGTCAATGTCGACTCGTGTGAGATGTCAAACGCCTCGGATGCTTCGTCCTGCATCTGAAACGCCAACTCCATTGACCGGATGTGGGTCTCGAGCGTTGCCTCGCCGGGTCTCGCCTCGAGATGCGCTTGATTCAATTCGCGGAGCAGGCCGAGTTGACGCTGCTGTTCGGACGCACCCATCCGCGGATGTCTTACATTCGTGATCAGCTTTTCAACGTCGGTGTGGTTCGTGTCAACCTCGATTCCTTGATGTTGCCCGGGAAGGAATGCGCTCGACCATAACTGCGGACCGACGACCGGCAGCCCGGGACTCAAGGCGATGAACGCCGGCAGGTTTTCGTTGTCGCTGCCCAATCCGTATGACAACCACGAACCCATGCTTGGGCGGATCGGTTGCTGGTGTCCCGATTGCATCAGCAACAAACCGGGTTCATGATTTGGGACGTCGGTGTGCATCGAGCGGATCACGCAAAGGTCATCGGCGTGACGAGCGAGATTCGGAAACAGCTCGCTCATCACCACACCGCTCTCGCCGTGCGGTGCGAATTCGAAAGGAGAAGGCATGTAGCCGGCGGCCCGATTCTTTCCGGCGATGTCCTCGCTCGGAGTCTCACCGGCATGCCGAGCCAGCATCGGTTTGGGATCAAACGTGTCGACGTGCGACGGCGCGCCATTCATGAACAGAAAGATGACCCGTTTGGCCCGCGGTGGATGGTGCAAGCCGCCCCGCTTCGTTCTCGGTGCCCCGGCGGACAGTGTTCCGCTTGCCTGCAGCGCCGAGCACATTCCGACGGCACCAAAGCCGGCACCGCAGCGGCGAAGCATGTGACGGCGGGAGAAAAACTCATGCATCTTCAATCCACCATGAACATTTCGTTGCTGATCAACAAGGTCTGCGCGTACTGGGACCAAGCGTCCCGTCCACCGTCGGCCAAAAAGACCTCCGCCAGGTGAGTTTCGGCGGACGTGGGCCGGCGCGAGTACAGTAATCGGTACGCATGCTCGATCCGCGATCGCAGCGATCCTCCGTGTTGTTCGAGGCGAGCGGCGAGAGCATCGGATTGCCGCACGATGAACGGACTGTTGAGCAGGAATAACTTTTGCAAGGGAGTGATCGTCTCGAATCGCATCGAACTGTGTGCGTTCGGATCGGGAAAGTCGAAACTCGCCAGCATCGGATTCAAGTCCATGCGACTGATCTCACTGTAGAGCGTGCGGTGTCGCGACTCCGGATCATCGGGTTGTCGGGAGGGACCGCCGACCTGTCGATCGAGACGTCCCGCCGCAGAGAGGACCGCGTCGCGATATCCTTCGACACTCAAACGCCGCCGTGAAATGCGCCAAAGCAGCCGGTTTTCCGGATCAATGCTCGCCTTTGCCGGGTCGATGTCACTGCTCTGCGCGTACGTGGATGAGAGGACGATTTCGCGCTGCAGCCATTTCAGCGACCAACCATTGTCCATGAACCGAACCGCAAGATCGTCGAGCAGCATTGGATGACTCGGCGCCTCGCCAAGCGCGCCGAAGTTGCTCGGAGTCCCCACGATCGGTTGGCCGATGAGGTGCTGCCAGACCCGGTTCACAATGACCCTCGCGGTCAATGGATTGGCGCGGTCGACGATTGCCTCGGCCAATTCGCCTCGGCCACTTGCATTCTCGAATCGAATTGGACGTGCAGATAGTACGGTGACAAACCCACGCTTCGCGACGGGGCCCGGGTTGTTGACGTCCCCGCGGACCATCACGTTCAGATCGCGTGGTTCTCCTTCGCGAACGATGTGCACTGCGTCGCCCGGTTTCTTCGCCTGGTCGTCGTTCATTTCAACCGAGTCATTGATCGGTCGGTTGAACATCCTGGTGCCGGCAAAGACTCCGGCCAACGCGTAGTAATCGGACGTTGGGATCGGGTCGTACTTGTGATCATGACAACGAGCGCATGCAACGGTCAGCCCGAGCAGACCGCGGGCAACCACGTCGACGCGATCTTCCCATTCGTCCGCCATGACCTCCGGGCTGTTTCGGCGATAATACTTGGGACCAATTCCGATAAACCCGGTGGCAAGGTGCGACCAGCGATCCTCGGGATCGATCAAGTCAGCCGCCAACTGCATGCGAATGAAATCGTCATATGCCATGTCGCTCGCGAGCGCTTCGATCACCCAATCGCGATATCGGTACGCATTGGGATAGGTCAGCGAATCGTTGTTGCCGACTTTGTGGGCCTGGTCTTCCGCATAGCGGGCGACGTCAAGCCAGATCCGGGACCATCGCTCGGCGTGCTCGGGCGAGGAGAGCAATCGATCGACCAACCGGGGCACCGCCGCCGGGGAATCATCGGCCAGAAAGGCATCGAGTTGGTCCGGCCTCGGAGGCAATCCGACCAAATCAAAACTGAGCCGGCGGATCAGCGTACGCCTGTCGGCCGGAGGATTCGGGGCGATGCCCTCCTGTTCGAGCTTGGCCAATACGAACCGGTCCAGCGTGCCGTTGGCCCACGATTGATCGAGAGTTGCGGGAGGATCGTGCAAACTCGGCGCCTGGAACGCCCAGAATTTTCGCGCTTCATCCCAATCGATTTTCGATTCCGAGAGCGACAGCGGATTCACTTCGGAATTGCGTGGATCGACTGCGCCTAACTTGATCCAATGGGTAAAGTCGCCGACGACGTCTTCACCGAGCGGACCATCCGGTGGCATCTCGAGCCCGTCGTAGCGAATCGCTGCAAGTAGCAGACTCTTGTCCGGCTGCCCCGGTGTGACCGCTGTGCCCGAGTCGCCACCGCGCTGCATCGCGCCTGGGTCGTCGAGTCGCAATCCACCCTGGATCGTTTCGGCTTCTTCCGAGTGGCACTCATAGCAATGTTTGACAAGTACGGGACGAATCTTTTGCTCAAAGAATTCGGTTTGCTCCGACCCATTGGCGGTCGATGCGCAAAGCGCCATCGCTGCGAGAGCAGATGTGAGAGTGCCGCGAAATGACTTCGATTCGTGCACGCTGCGATACGATGACCATGGGAGGGTGGGTGGAGCAGGCGAACGCAAGACCCACTCGGCGGGCGTTTCATTGTAGCGAAATGGCGTCGAAATGCACGAGAGATGACGATTTTCGATTCGCACCCAGGGCCGCTGGGTTCTCCTCGCTTCAGCCAAGAAAAATCGGTGGCGGGCATTCCTGCCCGCCACCGATTCACCAGTGAAAAGATACTCACAGCGTGTCGCAATCTTGCGACACACGGAGTTCACGCCATGATTGGCGGTCCACGCCTGAGCAGACAGCCAAGCAACATCATGCAGAGATCAAAAAGCGTTACCTCCGGAGTGGTGATCGCCATCACGAATCGAATGACCTTGAAAGTGGTCGACGCGATTCGCGCGGTTACCTTGGCCTTGCTCCAGAGGCGTTCGACTTTTTTGGCTCCGTTCCTCCCGCCATGCATGCGAGAGACGACATCAAAGCTTCGTGGCGCTGCGCGGCGGCACGTTCATGCTTTTCACGTTGCGCCAATTCACGGCGGGCCAGGTTCTCGTCCTGTGCCTTCGCGAAGTATCCTCGAACCAGAATCACACCGCCGATCACAAAGCTCGCCATGAAGACCAGCCCACCTTGGGTGTAGAGCGCCGTTTCCAAACGACCTTCCCACGAATCCTCGGTAGGCCAATGCGTCATGATTTCTTTCATGATCAAGTGCCCGTGCGACACGATCATTGTCACGATCATCGTGATCGAACACCAAATCGCCGTGATCATTTTGTGCTTGGGGCTCATGGCAACCTCCTGTGGTCTAGGGGATGGGGACGAACTTTCGCTCCTGGTTTTGAGAGAGTGAAATGGACGGTAGGCTTTGTCCCGCAACTGAATTCGTGTTCGTTTCGGACCCAATCATCCAGGCCCGACGCTAGCGCGTACGGCTCAGGCCCGACGCTAGCGCGTACGGCTCACGTCATCCGGGCCCGACGCTAGCGAGTACGGCTCACATGGCGGGGACAGAGCCAAGAAAAAGACTCTGAGCATGTCGACAAAACATCACGCAATCACAGACATCACGCGTGAGCATCAAGTTCGCAAAATTAAGATTTCTCTTTTCGGAAAATTCGCTTTGCGTGGCCGCACTCATCAACGATGAATGCACGCACTCATGAACGATGAAAGTGAACATGCTTCCATTTTCCGTCGATCCTTTGCCAGACACGTGTTTCAGGCGTCGACGTGGTGCGGGTTTTTCCCTCGCTCTCAATCCGCTGCGTCAGTCGGACGTAAGCGATCACCGCCGCGTCCTTTCCCAGCATTCGCACCTGCGGGCTGCTGATGTTGGTGGTCACACCGGCGTAGGGCGAATGATCGGCCATGGCAAAATAATGCTGGTGGAATTCCATTCCCCGGACGAGGTGCCCCATCGCCTCGGGCTCGAACGATGTCAAATCCCCGGCGCACAGTTCACAGTAGGTCGTCCAATCGCTCGATGTGATGGCGGCGAGTAGTCGTCGAGTCAAGTCGATGATTTCGTCGTGCGATTCGCTCATGTTGCACCGTGAATGTAGCCCTGTGGAGAAAGGCGTTTGAGTTTCCCGCCGGTCCTCTGCCACAAGCCTGCGCGGCCGACGGTGTTTCCAATTTGCGAGATCGCGACTCCGAACTGTGCCGCCAAAACACGATCCGCATCAGATTGTTTCATGGTCAGAATCAATTCAAAGTCCTCACCGTCGGACCACGCGTGTTCAAAAGGTGTTCTTCCCGATGTCGTGGACAACTCAATGGCATCCTGGTGTATCGGAATTTTTTCGGTATCCAGTTCGGCGCCGACACCGCTGGCCGCGCACAATCGATCCAGATCGAGTGACAAGCCGTCGCTGATGTCGATCGCCGCGGTGACCGAGGCGACCTTGCGAATCTCATGCGCCAATTTGATCCGAGGCTGTGGACGCAGGTGACGTCCTCGCAAACTCCCGCCGACCGCTCCGGAAAGCAAGATTGCGTCGCCTTCGCATGCCCCGCTACGCAGCCATGCCGCATCCCTCGCTAACGCGCCGAGCAGCGTGATCGTGATCGCGAGGGGTCCATCGTAAGTTGACAGATCACCGCCAGCGATCGCCACGCCGAATTCGGCGGCCGCTTCGAGTATGCCCTCGTAAACTTCGCCGGCGATCTTCGTGGCATCTGGGGTTGGTAATGCGAGCGTGACCAGTGCCGCCGTGGGTGTTGCGCCCATCGCCGCAATATCGCTGAGGTTGACGGCCATTGCCTTGTACCCGGCGTCACAAAGGGCGTGCTGGCCCGAATCAAAGTCGACTCCGTCGATGATTTGATCGACACAAGCGACCTGTTGACCCTCGACGGGATCGAGCACGGCA
Source organism: Rhodopirellula sp. (assembly GCA_024644085.1). GTDB lineage: Bacteria > Planctomycetota > Planctomycetia > Pirellulales > Pirellulaceae > Rubripirellula. The sequence continues at coordinate 28,510 of JAHELS010000013.1, read as the reverse complement.
GCGTCGTCACCGATACCGACCGCTACACGCGGGAGGGAACGGGTGCGACCACGCAGGTAGGCGAGAAAAGAATGTTCCACGTGTGAAGTCAGGCATCTTGGATGGACGAACAAACCGACGATCGAGGCACCTTGTAGACGTCACCCCATCACCGACATCGTCATCGGTTGGGTACAATTCGGGTATCCCCCACTCCTCTACTCTGGCTTTGAGGTTGACGATGTCTGCCACGTTATCCGCCGTCCCCGACGTGCATATCCGCGAGACGGAATGCTTTATCGACGGCAAATGGGTTCCTGCGGTCAGCGGAAAAACGTTTGCCACCATCAATCCTGCGACGGAAAAAGAGATCGCCCAGATTGCCGAGGGCGACCGAGAAGATGTCGACGCGGCGGCGAAGGCTGCCCGACACGCTTTCGACACCGGACCCTGGTCAAAAATGGACGCGCGCGATCGCGGTCGTTTGATTTACCAGCTTGCCGATCGCATGGAAAATGAGATTGACGATCTCGCGCGGCTGGAAACTCTCGATAACGGCAAGCCGTTGAAGGACAGTCGCAATGTCGATTTGCCGCTGGCGATCGACTGCCTGCGATACTACGCCGGGTACGCCGACAAGATCCACGGCAGCACGATTCCGATTCGCGGAAACCACCTTTGCTACACGCGGCGTGAACCGATCGGGGTTGCCGGCCAGATCATTCCGTGGAATTTCCCGATTCTGATGGCTGCATGGAAATGGGGACCTGCCCTCGCCGCCGGCTGCACAATCGTGATGAAGCCGGCCGAGCAAACGCCGCTGACCTGTCTTCGGATGGCGCAACTTGCCAAGGAAGTCGGAATTCCCGATGGAGTGATCAACGTTGTGCCTGGGTTCGGTCCGACCGCCGGTGCGGCCGTGGTCAAGCATCCATTAATCGACAAGATCGCCTTCACCGGTGAACATCGAACCGCCCAGATCATCACACGGGAATCGGCCGATACACTTAAACGCTTGACGTTTGAACTCGGCGGCAAGAGTCCCAATGTGATTTTCGCTGACGCCGATCTGGATGCCGCAGCAATGGGCGCCTACATCGGTCTGTTTTTGAACCAGGGACAATGTTGTTGCGCGGGAAGCCGCGTTTTCGTCGAAAAGAAACAACACGACGCCTTTCTCGAAAAGCTGCAACGGCTTGCCGAGAATCGCAAGGTCGGCGACCCCTTTGCCGAAGATACCGAGCAGGGTCCGCAGGTCGATCAGGCGCAATTCGACAAGATCATGTCGTACATCGACAAGGGCCGGCACGAAGGCGCCAAGTGTGTGACCGGCGGCGAGCGCGTCGGGGACAAAGGTTACTTTGTCGAGCCCACGATCTTCGACAATGTGCAGGACGACATGTCAATCGCGACCGATGAAATCTTCGGTCCCGTGCTTAGTGTGCTGACGTTTGATGACAAGGAGGACATGATCCACCGTGCCAATAACACGTTCTACGGATTGGCTGCGGCGGTCTGGACACGCGATATTTCTGTGGCCCATGAATTCGCCGCACGGGTCCGCGCCGGAACGGTGTGGGTCAATTGTTACGATGTATTTGACGCCGCGGCGCCGTTTGGCGGATTCAAAATGTCCGGTTACGGTCGCGAATTGGGCGAAGAGGGATTGAAGGCTTACACGGAAAGCAAGACAGTTACGATTGCCCTTTAAACTCCACCGCGTCATGGACGCAGCGACTGCGACGTTCGAGCCGGTCGGCTCGAACGTCCGCCGGAAGAGCTTTCGCTTGCTTGCAAGAAAGACAACATGAACGACGCACTCAGGCAAGTGGTGCAGGAACAAACGCAATGGCAAAGTCAGTTACCGTGGGTAACACTCGCGTTGCTTGCGCTCCCGCTTGTTCTTGCAGCGTGGCGACTCAAAGTTTTTCCGTCGGTTTGGTGGACGCTGATTCTTGGGATCTCGCTGCTGGCCAGCGTGATCGCTATCTTTTTCCCCGATTTTCTGATCGTCGCTGTGGGCGTCGACGTCATCCTTATCGCCGCGGCGGGAATCGACTTTCTATGGCTTTATCTGAACACCAACCGCGGGATCGAGGTTACCCGCTCAATTCCTCGGACTTGTTCTCTCGGCGTTCCGTTGAACAGTGAACTCACCGTCGAGAACCGCACGCCGTTGACGTTGATCGGCAATGTGCGCGACGATCTGCCTGATAATTTTGAGTCGAAACCGGACCAACACGTACTGCGTCTGCCGCCGATGGGACGAATGACGGCGAGACGAAAACTGAAACCGGGCTCCCGCGGTGCATTCGCGCTCGAGCATGTCTTTCTTCGGTTCTCCAGCCCGCTGAAACTTTGGGTCCGCCACCTTCGATTGGACTTGCATAACCAATTGAATGTTTACCCCGACATGAAGCAATTGTCGGAGTATGCACTTTTGGCGCGGACGAATCGCTTGAGTTTGATCGGTGTGAGAAAGACGCGTCGCGTCGGCCAGGACAACGAATTTGAACGATTGCGCGACTACACTCGCGATGACAATTATCGTCATATTGATTGGCGCAGTACCGCTCGCAGACGCAAGTTGACCGTTCGCCAATTTCAGAACGACCAGAGTCAGCGAGTTGTTTTTCTGCTTGATTGCGGTCGCATGATGACCAACCGGCGAAACGGTTACACGTTGCTCGATCATGCACTCAACTCGACGCTCATGATGGCCTACGTGGCACTGTCCCAGGGCGATGCCGTTGGCATGCTCTGCTTTTCCGATACGATCCACTCCTACATTCCGCCCCGCGGTGGCAGCAGTCAGATCAATCGTTTGATCCAGGCCGGGTTCGACCAGTTTCCGCGGTTGGTCGAATCGCGATATGACCAGGCGTTTCTGTACCTTTCGTCGCATTGCAAAAGGCGATCGCTTGTCGTTCTAACCACCAACGTGATCGACGAAGTCAACGCGAGTGCCGTCGTTGATTATCTCGGCAATATCAATGGCCAGCATCTGCCGCTCGGGGTGCTGCTGCGAGATCGCGAGATGTTTGACGCGGCTGATTCACCCGACGGCGAACCGTTCCAGATGTATCGTGCGGCCGCAGCTGCGGATATCCTGCTGTGGCGAGACCAGGTGCTCAAGGATCTCGAGCATCGAGGCGTGTTGGTTGTCGATGCGTTTCCCGACGAGCTGACCGCGCCGTTGGTGAATCAGTATCTCGAAGTCAAAGCAAAACATCTGCTTTAACCGCACATTCTTCGCCGTGTGCCTGTTTTGCCCAAGTCATCGTTTCGATTGACGATTGCGCGTCAGCGGAACAAACTTGCACCCTCCGTTGCAATTCCCGTTTCGATGCAAAGGTGCGTTGATGAAGTCGCGACTGAAGTGTTCTCGCATGGCTCTTGTGCCATCGTTTTTCGTGTGGATCGCTATTGCGGTTGTGTTTGTCGGGTCGACCTACGCAGAGGATGCAAGCCTACCGAAACGTGACCCGCGTCCCAATGTTGTCGTCGTGATCGCGGATGATCTTGGATACGGTGAAACCGGGATGATGGGCAATGATGAGATTCCGACACCGCACATCGATGCACTGGCCTCGGATGGAATCCGGTGCACGGCCGGGTACGTTACAGCGTCCTATTGCAGCGCATCACGCGCGGGCTTGTTCACCGGTCGGTACCAGTCGCGCTTTGGGTACGATATCAATCCGACGGGCAAACGAAACCTTGATCCCAATGCTGGTTTGCCGGAATCAGAAACAACTTTTGTCAAGCGCTTATCCGATGCCGGGTACGCGACCGCATTGGTGGGAAAGTGGCATCTGGGTACTCACGAGTCGAAGCACCCGATCCGACGTGGATTCGATCAATTCTACGGTTTCCTGCATGAGGGTCACTTCTATGTTCCCGGCCCGCCCTATCCGGGCGTATTGACGATGGTCCGCGACACGTCGCTTGAGCCGGGGAAACGTGTGCGAGAGAAAAATCTGATTCGGGGCAATTACGCGCGGATGAGTGAACCGTCATACGACTCTGATAATCCGATCCTGCGCGGCGAAAAGGAAGTCGTTGAGGCAAGGTATTTGACCGATGCGATCAGCGACGAAGCTGTGCAATTCATTAATTCCAACGCGGAGAACCCATTCTGTCTCGTGGTCTCCTACAACGCGGTGCACAGCCCGATGCAGGCGACAATGGAAGACGTGAAAGCGTTGCGGCGGATCAAAGATGTGCAACGGCGAATTTTCGCTGGCATGCTTGTCGCTTTGGACCGCGGTGTTGGAAATATTCGTGATGCACTCGACGAACTGGGGTTGAGGCGAAAGACGCTCATCGTTTTTCTTAGCGACAACGGAGGCCCGACCGAAGAGTTGACCAGCAGCAATGCGCCGCTTCGGGGCGGAAAGGGAACGCTGTACGAAGGCGGCGTGCGTGTCCCGATGGTTTGGTGCTACCCAGATCGGTTGCCGTCGGGTCGCGTGGAGAGTCGGCCCGTCCTAAGCCTCGACATCGCAGCCACAGCAATCGATGCCGCGGGGTTGGAGGTCGACGAATCGATCGATGGCAAGAGCTTGTTTGAACACTTTGACGGCCCGGGCTTGGACTCTGAACATCAAGAAATCTATTGGCGGATGCAGGGGGGGAAGATGGCGCTGCGCCGCGGTAACTGGAAGATTGTTCGGCCTAAAGCGAGTGAGCCGATCGAACTCTACCACTTGGCGGGTGACCCAGGTGAAAGCCGAAATCTTTCCGGGGATCATCCCGAAAAGATGAGGGAATTGGTCAACCGGTGGATGGCGATGAACGCGCAAATGGCCGAGCCGATCCAATTGACTCCGGTCCGGTAACCGAATCGCCGCGTTTCAAAAACGGTTCAAGCAACAGCGGGCTGCTACCAGCGCATCAACGCCGTGCCCCATGCTAAACCCGCCCCGAATCCGCAAAGCAGCACCAGGTCACCCGGCTTGATTTTGTTCGATTGAATCGCCTCGTCGATCGCCAGCGGGATGCTTGCACCCGACGTATTGCCGTACCGATCCAGGTTCACGAAGACCTTTTCAGGCGACACATTCAAGTCCGAGACGGCGGAATCAATGATCCGCTGGTTCGCCTGGTGCAACACAACCAGGGCCAACTCGCCGGCGTCCACACCGGCATCGGAAAGTACCTGTTTCGCACTCTCATCAAACACCCGCACGGCCCATTTGAAAACGTTGCGACCGTCCATCGTCAGGAATTGCTGGCCTTCGGAGTAGACGTCCGGTGTTAATGACATCCGTGTGCCGCCGGCCGGGATGCACAGCATGTCTCCGCCGCATCCCTCGCTGCCGAGTTGATACGAGAGAATTCCTTCGCAGGTTTCATCGGAGGTCAAGATCACGGCACCTGCCGCATCGCCGAACAACGGATAAGTTTTTTCATCGTCCGGATTGACGGTGCGGCTCATTAAATCCGCACCGACGACCAGCGCGCACTTGCTGTTGCCCGCCGCCACGTATTGTGCCGCAGTGACAAGCGCGTACATGAAGCCCGCACACGCTGCGTTCACGTCCATGGCTGGGGCCACCGCGCCGAGGCGGCGCTGTAGATGACACGCTGTCGACGGCGTTGGATGATCGGGAGTGATTGTGGCGACGACAATCAAGTCGATTTGATCAGCACAAACTCCCGCTTTCTCCATGCAACGTAAAGATGCTTCATAGCAAAGATCGCTGGTTGCCTGGTCTTCCCTCGCACGGCGGCGTTCGCGGATTCCTGTCCGTCGAATGATCCAATCACTGTCGTACCCGAGTGCGGCCAGATCTTCGTTGGTAACGATTTGTTCGGGCGCGTAAGAACCCGTCGCGGCAATGCGCACGCCGGCCACTTTCCCCATCCGGCCTCGCGTCAACAAGTTGGACGGCGATGTCTCGGGATCACTCGCTGCATCCGTGACGCTTTGGTCGGCTTCCATGGCAATTTCACCGTGGGGTGAAGTTGATTCAGTCATACGGGAAAGAGAATGTACAATCGAAACAGATATCGGAGTACGCGCAGCAGCGCAGGTGTCAACCCGCAGTATAACCGCAGTGAATTCGCCTTGTTAGATCATGTCATCCGAGACGTACAAGAAAAAGGTAACACGGGCGCCGCAGCATCCGTAAATCGATCCTATCTCGCCGGATCGTTAACGTTGTTGGTGTTATTGATTGCGCCCCTGGCCGTCTGGATTGCCTGGTCAATCGGACGTAGTGATGCGTCTATCGACGTTGAATCGTCCAGGTTTCAAGTCAGCGGTGAATCAATGGCGCCAACTCTGATGGGAGAACATCGGCTTGCGAGCTGCCCACGATGCGCTCTGCTATGGCGTGTTCATCCAGGCGTCACCGGTGATGATTCCAGTGCTCTGCAATGCGCTCATTGCGGTGACTTGATGGACCTCATCGATCCGCGGGTGAAGGGCCGGAACGCCAGCACTGTCGCTGCAGACATGCTCGAGATCACAGATCTCGATCCGAACTTTCCGCTCGCTCGCGGTGAGTTGGTGGCTGTTTCGTGGGAAGGTCAGCTGCACGTAAAGCGAATTGCCGCGGTTGCCGGCGACACGGTCGATCTCGAGAGGCTGAAGCTGCTCGTCAACGGAATTCGTGTCGAAGACCTTCTGGTGTCCCACTCAAGCGATTTTCCATTACCAAAATTTCTGGTCGACGACGATGCGCGGCGACGTGAATCGCGCTGGGCCGCCGCGCAGGAAAGCCCGCTGTGGGAACGTACGCCGGCGGCAAAGTGGCGTTACCACGCCAAGGGTGATTCACCGTGGTTGGTATATCACCATCAAAGCATCCACAGTGCAAATCGAAGCAGCCCGGTTAGAGACGATTACCCATTCAACGTGGGTTTGGTACGTCAACTCGAGAGTGTCGATCGGTTGTTCCTTGGCGGTTCAGCAGCAGTGCATGACGACAGAATCCTTGAAGTCGCTTTTTTCTCGGAGCACGGTAACGTGATAGCCACGGCGAACTTGCCGAAAACGGAGACGGGCGAGTCTCGGCCGTTTCAATTGAGCTACCATGACGGCATCGAAGCTCCGGAGTTGCCCGTCGCTGCAAACAGTCCAGTTGCGGTTCGCGTTCGCGGCGGCGGAGCCGAATTGTCGCAGCTATCGATTGAGCGACTGGTAGAGTACCGAATCCGACGTCGCGACAGCCGTACGGATTACCCGCTCCGCGTCGGCTCGGGAGAATATTTCCTGCTCGGTGACAATGTGCCGGTATCGGTCGACAGCCGCCAGCTGGGCACATTCTCCAGCTCGCAAATCGCCGGCAGGGTGATCGGCGTCGAGCGTTCAAAAAGTATGCGTGACAGCTTGTAGATGGTCACTTCTTTTTGAGCGTCGTCATGTACTGGACGATGTCAACCAATCCGCCCTGATCAACGGTGTGGTGAAGATTGTCAGGCATGATTGATTTTTCGTTCTTTTTGATCTGGTCAATCTCGTTCTGAGGGATTTTTCGATCGATCGCCTCGGCAGTGCGAATTACCACATCGTTGGGCGTTTCCGAAATCTTTACCCCATTGATGATCTGCCCCGATACGGTCAGCACGTTGTAGCTTTCGTAATTGTGGCTGATGCCGGCGCTGGGGTCGAGAATCGACGTGAACATTGCCTCTCGCGAAAGCTTGCTGCCGATTTCTGAGAGATTCGGGCCCACCTCTTTGCCATGGTCGTCAACGATGTGGCAATTGGCGCAGGTCGCGACTCCGCGAAACAGTTTCAATCCTGCTTCTGCGTTCCCCTTGATCGATGCGAGCTGGTCGATGGGCGCCAGCGGCTCGCGATCCTTTTGCTGCGGCTGTGGGAGCAACTCAGCGGCGCGCCGGCGGACGTTTGCGTCGTCCGATCGAGCCAGGATGCCGCCGGCGAGCATACGAGTATCGGCGGCAAGTTCTCCGGAGGCGGCGAGTTCCAGCAACGATTTCTCGCCGTTCTTGTTACGCGTCAAACCGACGACCGCGTTCCTTCGGACGTCGAAGGGCCGCTCGACATCACCCGCCACTTCACCAAGCATGTGAACGGCTCTGCCATTGCCCAGCAGACCGAGGGTGTAAGCGACGCTCGCTGCCTCTTGGGGATTCTCATTGGCCAACATTTGTCGCAGCAGTTTCGGGCCGTTCTCGGACTCGGCCAGCATCGCGGCAGCCTCGACTTTTATCGAATCGCTAATATCGCCGAGCAACATCTCCTGGAGCTTTTCGGAAATGCCGTCAGGTCGAAACTTCCTGGCGAGCTTCAGGTACTCGGAGGTTCCTTCCTGGCGTGAAAGATGGCGCGTGATCGCACCTTGGACATGTTCGTCGCCGGCGTAATCGTATCCGGGCATACGTTCCAACGCGCGAACGATGATCGCGTCATTTCTGGCTCGAAGATCGTCATTGTCACCAGACGCGGTGACGCAGAAGGCGAGCACGAAAATTCCAGTGATCAGGTTGTGTTTCAATGTCATCGTGAACGTGGCCAAGCGAATTGGAGTAGCAGTGATCCTTCGAGGAAATAATATTTTCACCGCGGCACGACTAAAGTGACAGCAGCTTCTTCATCGCCTCGGTGCGAACGGTGGGATCGTGGTACTCGAGGCTGCGAAAGTACCGGTTGGTGTCGTTGAGGGAAAGCTCTGGATCGCTGATGATTTGAACCAGCGCCTCGGCCGCCTCCGGGGCTCGAATCCTCCAAACAATGTCGCGGCCGATGGTGGTATTCCAGTTGCCGCCGATCGCGTTGAGCCAAGCCTGGTAGCACTCTGCGGCCCGAAGATCACTGCTCAATCCGAGTGCCTCCAAGTACCATCGGTCTTTGCCGTCGTGGTGCTGCGCGAGTTTTGCCCAGATCGTGGGCATCGATGGTGACTGGTCATAGCGAAGTGCAACCGCCAATTCCCGGCGCACCGCAGGGGATTCATCATCGGCGGCCGATGCGCAGGCTACTGACGGTGTCATGCCAAGTTGCCGCGCCAAACGAATCCCGGTGATGCGGATATCGGGGTTCTTGTCGGCCAAAGCCCTGGCGACGTAATGGTCGCCGTGGCCTTCGAGTTTGCCCAGTAACCACAGCGCGCGGGCCTGGATTCGTGGGTTAGGATCGTCGTACAACCCCAGCAACGCTTCCTCGGCGGCGTGGCCCAAGTTGTGCATTGCCGTCCACGCCATGTAACGCACGGCGAGATTCGGGTTTTTCAGAGCTTCGGCTGCGCCATCGGCGGTCAAGTAATCGAATTCCGGTACGTTGTACTTCGATCCCGGAGGCGCGATGCGAAACAAGCGTCCGCGATCGGTATCGCCTTGCCGGTGGCCACCCACGCCGGGGTCGTACCAATCGGTCACAAACAGGGATCCGTCGGGAGCGACACAAACGTCGGCCGGGCGAAACCATTTGTCGAAGGTTCCGGTGACAAGCGGTTCGATCGTCGCACGGTACCCTGCCCCGTCGGCGATGGCTGGATAGGCGCGGACAACGTTGGGACCGGGATCACAGTGAATCACCTGGTCCCAGAACCGTTTTGGCAGCAGGCGTCCTTCGTAGACGCAAATCCCCGACGGCGATCCGGCGCCAGTCTGCAACATGTTGGGAATCACGCCGGGATCGTTCAGGTGCCAGTGGCGAAGCGGGATTTCGTCTTCCATCGTGATTCGTTCGTCTCGCCAACCGGCGCCGGTCAATTCGTCGCGGTAGCCATAGTTGCCATGTTCCATGACGAAATTGATTCGGGTCCCACGGTTTCCGTCGTCGTCGTTGTCGCTTTGCCAAAGTGTTCCGAAGGAATCAATGGTGGTTTCCCAATTGTTGCGAAAGTTATGCGCGAGCACCTCGAAATTTGATCCGTCGAGGTCGCACCGAAACGGCATGCCTCCATACAAAGGTTGCCCGTTATCGACGACGGCTCGTCCGTGGATGTCAACGACGGTTTTTCCATCGGCATCTTTAACCTGTTTGCCCGTGTTGCCGAAGTTCCAGTACAGCTTGCCGTCGGGTCCGAACAGGAACGAGTGCGCCGAGTGATCATGTTGCGGTTGGCCGGTTTCGGTGAACATGGCTTCCTTTCGGTCGGGGCGATCGTCGCCGTTGTCGTCGACAAAACGCCACACTGTGGGCGTTGCCGTCACGATGACTTCGTTACCCAGCACGCAGATACCCATGGCCGAATCGATATCGCGTCCCTGGTAATACGTTTTGACCGAATCCATCACGCCATCGCCCGTGGTATCCTCGAGAATCAGGATCCGGTCGCCTTCGGGCCGCGACCCGTCGTTGTGTCGATAATTCATCACATCACAGACCCACACGCGTCCGCGATGGTCGACGTCCAGGTTCGTCAGGCTGCGAAGATCGGGCTCACTCGCCGACAACGTGACTTCCAATCCATCAGCGACATCCAAACCGGCGACCGCGTTGCTGGCTTCGCGCTGGTTCTCCTGAGTTTTCTTGTTGATCCCCGGGAGGTCCGTCGGGGGCGCATCGGCATAAACCGCGAACCGAACACTTGTCGCGTCACCGGCGGATTGGGAGGTGCCACCGGTGTCGAGCCCACCCGTGACGGTGAACCGATCAAAACCATCTGGGATGCGATAGTGAATCACGCTGTCTGCGTGCGTACCGATCGCGGTCTTGCCAATTTTCTCGCCTGCAACGGACCAGGGCTGTCCCAGGCAGTTCGCGTTCTTTGTTGGCTTACCGTAGCCGCTCGTCGCTGAGACCCAATCCATGTCCACAAGGGATTTCGATTGACCTTTTCCATGGATGACCGGTTCAATCCAGTCGGCCCAGTCACAGGTATAGCCGTCACCGGCGTCGGTCACGACGAGGTAAAGATCGCGGACACCCTTGATGGGTGTTTCGATATCGATGCGATTGCGGGGCGTCTGACGGGTGACGACCGGCGAGTGGAATAATTCACGCGCAACGAGCCCCTTGGTGCCCGGTGCTGTGGAGGACTGGAGGTTGAAATCCGATTCGATTCGCTCGCGGTTAAAGTTTTCCGGACGATCGTAGTCCTGGTTTTCCAGGAGTTCATCAACGCCGACCTGGCGGACAAGCGTGGATCCGTTGTCCGGGATTTCATCATGGGCGGTCCAGAGAACGGCGTTGCTGACCAATCGGCGCACGTCATCGTTACCCCAATTCCAGTGAAAATGTCCGCCAGTGAAACCGAACGACCGACCGCCATCGGGCCGCTCGTAAGCCCACGCGACGGTTTGTTTCTCACCCGCGGCAACGCTCTTGCGGACGTGTGGGTTTCCGCTGTGCGCCCCATCGTTGCGGCGCATTGTATCGGGCGGAGCGACAGCCGCGAGAATCGGGATGACGTTGTCCGAGTCCTTGAATCGCATGTGAAAATACCATTCGTCATTCGTGGCGAATGGCTTGACGCCGCGCGTGATCGGGTGATCCGGCAACGTTTTGAAATCGCCAACCCAATGCGGGTTGACACTCCAGTGGATCTCGAAGTGTCCGCCGAGCATATCGACCCATGCATCTCCGGGCGGTCCGGGAACCAATTCGACAGCATAGTGAAGGCAGACCAATCCACAGCCCTCTTCAGTTTTCGCCCTGAGTCGGTCGAGATGCGGGATCGCCAGATGTCTCTTACCGCCGTCGCAATAAATCACGATCGAGTCCGCATCTTCGATCAGAGAATCATCCTCCGGCCAACCGCGAACGACCTTGACCTCGATCGTATCGGTGCTGGCATTGACCGACTCTTCGAGAATCTTCAGCCCCGCGTAATGTTCGTGTGAGCCGTAACCGTGGGACGGATTCCCAGCGATCATCAGGACGTTCTTTTTCGAATCATCGTTGGCGGCCAAGCGGGGCGACAAAATCGCCACCATCATCAGTGCCACTGAGACAGCCGAATGAGGACGCAAAAGCATGGGAGGCGTTTCCTTCAGAGCGAAATGAGAGATAGACGTTCTTCCTGTCATCTGCACCCGGGGTGCGACGCATTGATTAATGTTGCACCCCGAAGTTTATCGATGACAGGATACGGGAGTGAAAAATCCGGGAAGAGCGGAATTCGTGGGGTGGGATGTGTCGGACCGACTCGCGGGTGCCCGCGGGAATCGGAGTCCGACCAGTGTACCAAGAACCGATTGCGAAGGCTCATTTCGCGATCGGCGACTTGCGCGACAACGGAATCCCCTTCGCACATTGGGGAAACCGCCTGCTTCGGCTAAATTGGCGGCGAATCCATTCGGCTGAATACCCTCACTCCACTGACGACCACTCCCTTGAAAGCCAAAATTGTCCTCTTGCCCGGCGACGGCATCGGTCCCGAAATTGTCACCCAGGCCACACGCGTTCTCGAAACCGTCGCCAAGAAACACGGCCACGAGTTCGCGTTCGAGTCCTATCAGATTGGCGGCATTGCCATCGACACCTGCGGCGATCCGTTACCGCAAGAAACCATCGACGCTTGCCGAGCAAGTGACGCGATCCTCCTCGGTGCGGTGGGTGGTCCGAAGTGGGATGACCCGTCGGCCAAGACGCGGCCCGAAGCCGGGCTCTTGAAGATCCGCAAAGAGCTGGGGCTGTTCGCGAATCTTCGCCCGATCCGACTGTTCGACCAACTTGTTGACGCTTCGCCGCTGCGCCGCGAGATCATCGAGGGAACCGATATCCTGTTCTTCCGTGAGCTGACCGGCGGGATTTACTTTGGCGAATCGGGAAGAACCGGCAGCGGGACGACTGAGGCGGCATTTCAATCCATGGTCTACAGCGTCGGCGAGGTCGAACGGATTGTTCGACTGGCCGCGAAAGCGGCTCAAGGCCGCGACAACCGGTTGACCAGCGTCGATAAGGCCAACGTGCTGGAACCGAGTCGATTGTGGCGCCAAGTTGCCGCCCGCGTGATGGCGGACGAGTTTCCGGACGTTCAATACGATGTTGTGCTGGTCGATGCGATGGCCATGCACTTGATCAATCGGCCGCGTGATTTTGACGTGGTTGTGACCGGGAACATGTTCGGCGACATTCTTACTGACGAGGCATCCATGTTGCCCGGTTCGCTCGGTATGCTTCCCAGCGCATCACTCGGTGAAAGCGGGCCGGGACTTTACGAACCAATTCATGGTTCAGCGCCTGACATTGCCGGGAAGGACATCGCCAATCCATTGGCAACAATCCTTGCCGCTGCAATGTTGCTGCGGCACTCACTCGATCTCGACGCCGAAGCTGAATCGGTCGAGTCAGCGGTCGCAAGTGTCCTCGAGGATGGGTTGCGAACGTCCGATATCGCGCGCGGTGCTGCGTCGATTGGAACCGAGGCAATGGGATCTGCCGTCGTCGCGCGACTGAGCAATTGAGCATGTTGTTGGATAACCGCACCGCATCGCATCTGCTGGGACAAACCGATTGGCACGATCCCAAGACCTACATACTGCTTGCCGTGGTCCTGGGTACTCTCGGGATCGCGTCGATTGTCGGCTTGATACTTTCGCGCCGCGAAAAAATCGGCATCGAATCGGCCATTGTCCGCCGGTACAACCACAAGTTGCAGGTGTGGTGGATGATGGTGGCGATTTTCGCCTTCGGTTTTCTTTCCGGACGCATCGGGCTCGTCGTCCTGTTTGGGTTGGTTTCTTTTTGGGCTCTGCGGGAATTCATCACGATGACGCCGACACGGCGTGGCGATCATCGGACGTTGTTCTGGGTCTTTTTCATCTTCACGCCGCTGCAGTACATCCTGATTGGCCTCGGCAGCACGCCACCGAGTTTTCTCGGCGGTTCGACAGGAATCGATTACTACGATTTCTACAGCATCATGATTCCGGTGTACGCAAGTTTGTTCATTCCGGCGCGGGCGGCGATCGCGGGGGATTACAAGCGATTTCTCGAACGCAGTGCGAAGATTCAATCGGGATTATTGATTTGTGTTTACTCGCTCAGCTATGCGCCGGCGATTCTCGATTTGAAACTGGCACAAACCGGCGGCAAACCGTGGCAGGGAAGCACCGTCGGCCTGCTCGTATTTTTTGTTCTGATCGCGCAATTGGCATCGGTCTTTGATCGTGCCTGGGGGAAGCTCGCCGGTCGGCACGTGATCGCCCAGCGGATCAATGCGTCGCGAACCTGGGAAGGTTTTCTCGGGTCGATGGTCACGACCGGGCTGGTCGCTTCGGCGCTCTACTGGGCCACGCCGTTTCATCCCTGGGAAGCCGGCATTCTCGGTGCCGTTGTGACCGTGATGGCGTGCGCGGGAACCATGACGATGAGCGCGATCAAACGCGACCGCGGCGTGACGGACACCGGCACGCTCGTTCAAGGTCATGCCGGAGTGTTGGACCAGATCGATAACATCTGTTTTGCGGCGCCCGTTTTCTATCACATGACGCGATTCTTCTGGTCGGTATGACGCTTCAGCTTTTTGATACGCACGCCCACTTGAACGTGGAAGCCTTTGAGAAAAACGTCGACGAGGTGGTCGATCGTGCGCGGGCCACTGGGTTGATCGGCGTGATGGTGATCGGAATCGATGTCGCCACCAGCCGGCGGGCCTGCGACCTCGCCGCGGAGTACCCAGGATTCCTGTACGCGGTCGTCGGGATTCAGCCCAACAGCGCTGCGGAAGCGGCCGAGGACGATTTTCACGTTATCCAGCAACTCGCCGGATACCCGGGTGTCAGGGCGATCGGCGAAACCGGACTCGATTGCTATTGGGACGACACGCCACTCGAGCTTCAACACGAATACTTTGATCGTCACCTGGCTCTTTGTCGCGACACGGCGCTGCCGATGGTGATCCACATGCGCGACAGCGGTGGCTTGATCGTGGAACAGTTGAGACGACAACCTTCCGTACCGCCCGGCGTGATGCACTCCTTCACAGGTGATCAACAGCTCGCAGCAGATTGCCTCGACCTGGGTCTGCACATCAGTTTTGCCGGGATGGTGACTTTCAAGAAAAGCGACGAGTTGAGAGCGGTCGCGAAGGAAGTTCCCGAGGACCGGTTGCTCGTTGAAACCGATTCACCCTACCTCAGCCCCGAACCGCTTCGAGGTCGGCGGCCGAATGAACCGGCGCGGGTCGAGCACACGCTGCGATGTCTCGCCGAGGTCCGCGGTGTGACCGCGGAGCATTTGGCCAACGTCACTACTGAAAACGCGCGACGGCTATTCCAGCTTCCCTAGTTGGACAGCGAAAACTTTATTGCCTGTTTCGAATGACCGTCATCGCGAACGAAGGACTTCAAACACGGAAACCTGACGCGTGAGTTTTGAAGAAAGCACGCGTTCGCTTCACCTCACCCTCCCGCTTGCGGAAGGGTCGGACGCGGTAGCGGCCGCAGAAGGGCCCTCGCGGGTTTCCGGTATCGATGTGGATCTGACCCGCCTACGCCAACAATCGCGTCAGCGCAGCTGCTTTGACCAGTTCGCGCGGTTGATTGAGGTGGTTGTAGACGATCGTTTCGGGGTGAATGCCGAAGCTGTGATAGATCGTCGCCAGAACTTCGGAGGGATGAACGGGATCCTCGAGCGGCGCTGAGGCGGTCTTGTCGCTCTTACCGTGGACGTAACCGCGCCTGACGCCGGCCCCCGCCATCACGGCGGTATAACAATAGGGCCAATGATCGCGGCCATCGTCGGTGTTGTTGTTCCCGCTGGTGCTGACGCCACGTTGCGGGCTGCGACCGAATTCGCCCACCGCGACGACCAAAGTGTCCTCGAGCATGCCACGGTCATCCAGGTCGGTGATCAGCCCCGAGAGTCCGCTGTCAAGCATCGGCGCCGATTGGTCCTTCATCCGCTTGCTCAACCCAACGTGGTGGTCCCACGAATGATTGTCGCTGTTGGCAACCTTCGGCCAAATCACTTCGACCACTCGCGTGCCAGCCTCGACCAACCGCCGCGCCAGCAGACAACTTTGGCCGAATGTATTGCGGCCATACATGTCCCGCGTGTCGTCGGACTCACTGGCAAGATCAAACGCCTGGCGGGCCCGACCCGAAACGATCAATGACAGCGCGCGGTCGTAGTATTCGTCCAACTCGAACGATTCGACTGCCTTATTGATCTCCGGCATCTGCTGGTTCAACAACTCGCGGAGCCTGGCCCGTCGTTGCAGCCGGACGGTGAAGACCTCCGGTCGAAGTTTCAGATCGTCGATCTTGATGCGATCCATCTTGCCCATGTCCATGTCGTCCCCGCTCGGATAAAGCGTGTAAGGATCGAATGACTTGCCGAGGAATCCGGCCGATCCACCTTTGCCGACGACATTGGATTCCTGCAGCGGGCGGGGCAACATCACGAATGGCAGCATCGGTTCGTCAACCGGACGCATCTTGATGATGTTGCTGCCGAAATTCGGAAAGTCCTTCGGCGACGGCGGTTCGAGCTGACCCGACGGGCTGACCTTGTCGGTCGTGTAACCGGTCATCATCTGATAGATCGCCGCGGTGTGATTGAACAAACCGTTGGGCGTGTAGGACATCGAACGGATCATGGTGAACCGATCGTTGATCTGGCTCAACTTGGGAAGATTCTCCGTGAACTTGATCCCCGGGATCTTGGTGCTGATCGGGTTGAAGACACTCTTGACATTGTCCGGCACGTTCTCTTTCGGATCCCACAAGTCCAAGTGGCTCGGCCCGCCTTGCAGGTAGACCATGATGATGCTCTTGGCCTTGCCCCAACCCGGTCCACCCTTGATCACCTCACCCGGAAGAGCCTCGGCACCGGAGGCTTGCAGTTGCAGCAGCGACGGCAGCGACAATCCGAGCATGCCGCATCCGCCGACGCGCAGAAACGTGCGGCGAGTTGGGGCGAGATGGGAATCACAGAGGTCCTTTGCCTTGAAGCCTTTGAAAGAAAGCATGGCAATGTCTCCGATGGGGTTCTTGGCGGGAATGATTCAGTTTAGTGGTTGAACAGGAACGCGGGGCTGTTAATCAGCGCCCAGGTTAAATCTTCGGCCGCGGTGAGCCGAATGTTTTCAAGTTGTTTCGTGCTCTGCGCGGTGTCTTGGCGCAATTGAACCAGCGCCGGGTCGTCCGGAGTCGGTTTGGAGAGTTGAGCCTTGCGATTTTCGAGACTGACAAGCATTGCATCAGGCGGCACCGCCGCCCTGGCCGCTGCCAAAGCCGCGTTGGCCTTGATCACATCAGCATCGCTTACCGCGAGATACTCCATCAGCTCTTTGGTGCCTTCCTCGCTTCGGTGTTCTTTCGGTGTTGCCAGCGTGGCTGCAAACGACTCGGGTTGTCCAAGCGGGATATCCCCCGTGGCTGTCGTTGCCGAAATGCGGAAGCGGCCGAGTGTATGGTCCTTGGCGTTGTGGAACTGGTGCAGCTTGAATGTCAGCACGGTTCCCTCTTCATGCTTGATAGGCTCGGCCAGTTTGAAAGTTGCCCAGTGGGTGTGACCGGTTGCGCCGGCGACTGCCCAGCCTTGTTGGTTATTGGTCTGGCCGTTGAAAGTCTGCTTGATGTCGAAACCGCCCTGCAGAAAGTCGGCGATTCCGCTGGCGATGTTCACTTTGGCCGATTGCTCGGGAGTCTTGGCGGCCGCGGCAAACACCTCGAATTCGGTGACCACGAAGTTTCCGTTCTCGGCCAGCCCCGGTCCCTTCGACGGGAGGTTTGAGTCGCTGAGGGCTTCGAGCCGGAACCCGGTAATGTTCTTCAGCGATGTGTTGACCGTGATTTCGTAGACACCCTTGTCTTTGTTACCGCTGGCCACGATCGAGCGATCCTCTTGCGGAGTCAGCACCGCCTTGTTGGTTGCCGTTGCAACGGACGTGGTGAGTGGAAACCATTCGGGCGACGACTTCAGGTCAGCGGCCAGCTTTTCGATTTTTTCACCCAGCTTTGCCTTGGCATCGGCGACCACCGCTTCGGCAGCCTTGATTCGTTCTTCACGCTCCTTCGCCAAACGTTCACGCTCGGGTTTGATCTCCTCGGTCCGCGCCGTGATTTTCTCGACAGTTTCGGCCAGCATCTTTTCACGCCTTGTTTCCAGTTCGGCGCGGCGCGTGACCCAATCGGCCTCGGCTGCCTCCAACTCGGCAACCAGCTCTTGGTGGCTTTCCTTGATCAATTCCTTCATTTGTCCGAAGGCAGCGATCTCTGCTGGATTCGGCAACCGTCCC
This sequence comes from Rhodopirellula sp., assembly GCA_024644085.1. Lineage (GTDB taxonomy): Bacteria > Planctomycetota > Planctomycetia > Pirellulales > Pirellulaceae > Rubripirellula. The sequence goes on along the minus strand of JAHELS010000013.1, from coordinate 10,421 downwards.
AGGGCACGCACGAAGATCTCTTCGGCGAGTTGGTCGTCGCTGGCGAACTGCTGAACGATCCGTTCCAACGCGTTTTGGGGATCTGATATGGCGGTGCCGATCGTCGGGCCGCTGATCAGCGCCATGACCGGGCCGAGTTGCAGTTCGGACGACCGCTCGCACTCGCAGGCACTTTCACGTGCTGGCCGACCGAGGTTTTGCAGAAAGCCGTCGGCAAGCTTGATGCCGGAATCGGTCATCGCAGCGGCTCGGGTCCCTTTGGGCATGCCCGGAATGGAACTGGCGGCGCCGGTAACGGCGTGAACGGCATCGTAAATCACTTCGGCTGGCAAGCGGCGCGGCAGCGCGTGGGAATAATTCAATGTGTCGTCTTCGTTAAGCGGATTCGTGTTCACGCTCAACTGGTACGCACGGCTGTTGCAGATTGCCCGTTGGATGTGGGCGATGTTGAAGCCGGAATCGACAAACGAGTCGGTCAAATGCTTGAGCAATTCGGGGTTGGTTGCCGGGTTGCCGGCCCGGATGTCATCGATCGGTTCGATCAGCCCGACGCCAAGCAGGTAGCCCCAAAGACGATTGACGTAGCTGCGGGCGAAATAAGGATTGTCGGCATCGGTAACCCAGGATGCCAATTGCTCGCGACGGCTTGTGCCCTCGCTGGTTTCATGGGTCACCTCAAACGGGAAGGCTGGCGGTACCACTTCGTTCGTTTTCGGGTGAGTCACGTCCCCCTGTTTACGATCGACGACCTTCTCGAACAGCGACTTGGCGCCCTCGACGGCGGTTCCTCCGATTTTGCGGTTACCCGATGCCGGGTCATGCTCGAGCGCCATTTGCGCAAAGAACGCGGACATCTCGTAATACTGGTTCTGGGTCCAACGCTCGAAAGGATGGTCGTGGCACTTGTTGCAATTGAATCGAATACCGAGGAACAAATGGGTCGTGTTCTCCATCGTGTCTTCGGGTGTTCGCAGCACCTTGAAATACGAGGCGGGCGGATTGTCGTTGTTGGATCCACTTGCGGTCAGGATCTCGCGGGCAAACTGGTCGTAGGGGCGGTTTTCGGCGACCGCCTGGCGAATCCAATCACGGAACTTGGTGCTTCCCTCCACACCGAGAAACTTGCGATTGACCTGCAACAGGTCGGCCCACTTGTTGGTCCAAAACTCGATGTACGCTTCGCTGCCGATCAATTGGTCGATCACGCGGGCGCGTTTCAATCGTGTCGGCGTTGGATCGGCCAGGAAATTTCGGACCTGGTCGCTCGTCGGAGGCAACCCAATCAGATCGAGATAGACGCGGCGCAAGAAGGTGGCATCATCGCAAAGTTCACTTGGCACGACTTTGACCCGCTGCCATTTCTCGGCAACCAACTCGTCGATTCGGCTCCAGCTTTCAACCTTGGGGGTTTGGTAATCTTCGCGGTCGCCCATCACGGTCAAGGTGGTGGCGGCGTAAGCGCCCTCATAGCGGGCAAGAATCGGCGCCTCGCCGCGTCTCAAGGCTACGAGCAATCCTGATTTGTCCGCGGCGGCAACTTCGGTATTGCCGCTTTCGATGAACGCTTCGCGGGTAACGTCCCGATGTGTGCCGTCGGAATAATGTGCGACAACACGGACTTGTTGACGCGCCGTGGTGCTCTGGACGATTGGGTTCACCGGCGAAACTTCGATTCCGGTCACGCGGGGCGAGTTGAGATCGAGCTTGCTGCCGTCGGCGATCCAGCGTCTCAGGATCGTATGGTTCGGGTCACCGGCGATCATCAACGCGCCGCCCTGGTGCGGCGTCAAGCCAAGAGGCTTGCGAAGCATTAGCGAATCTTCGGGAGCAGCGGGGTTGATGCGGCGCGCGGCAAGGTCGTCGGTGAGTGCACGAATATCGTACGTGGCGTCGTAACCGCGCAGCGACAGCTTGAATCCGTTCTTCCCTTTTTGTGCACCGTGGCAGGTGCCCGCGTTGCACCCGAGCCGGCTCATCACCGGGCCGACATCGCGGATGTAATCGACGGCGCCATGTGCATCGTCGGCGATTCCGGACGCGTTGATCTTGATGGACTCGTTTAGTTTTCCGTATCCGATTGAAACGGTGCCGTTGCCGTCGGCGGCCCCGCGGATCAGTCCGCGCGGGGTCATCGTGGCCCAATCCGGGATTTCAATCTCACACAACCGCGTGACGTCGGTCGTCGAACCGTCATCAAGCAGGGCGGTGACGACCAATTGGGTGTAGGCATATGGCGACGCAAGTTCGATTTCCGACGGTTCGATGATCAACTCGGTAACCCGATCGGCCGCAGGCGGTGTTTCGGTTGCCGCATCCTCGATCCGCCGAGTCAACATCTCGTTCCATGCCCGGGCATCAAAGGGTGAGGAGGCAATTTGGTTTTCGGCGGCAATTTCTGCAGCCGGAAACTCAATGCTCAATTGACCCTCATCGTCGAGGCGGCGGATCTTTCCGTCCGACGCGGCAACCACAAGCGAGTTCTCGCCGCCAAACGCTATCGCGAACGCGGCAGCGTTATCGATGCTGTACCGGAACAATTCTTTGACTTCTGAATTCTGGTACTGCTCGACCTTCTGTTTCTCTTCACCGCTGCGATCCTGGACCCGTTTGGCCACGATCTTCTTGACTTCGTCCGACATTTCGCTGCTGAAGTCGTATTGCCAAACACGTACTTCACTCTTGCCGTCCAAGGTCGATGCGGCGGCCAATCGAGATGCATCGGGGCTGATCGCAACACTGAAAATGCGGCCCGGCATTTCCGGCATTTTGCGGACCAGGTTTGCATCGTCACCGATCTTGCGAGCCGTTTCGCGAAAGATTCGATAGACCTTCGCAATTCCGTCAGCCCCGCCTACGAGAATCTCGTTTCGGTTGGGATGCGAAGCGACGCTGCTGAGGCCACCCGAGAGTGCGCCGGGCGTGATCGACGTGATATTGTCAATGAATCGTTCTGTCTCCAGATGGGTTAGCTTGCACGACATGTCGCGAGCAACCGAAATCACATGGGTCCCATCGTGATTGAATGCCGTGTCGCGGACCCAATCTTCGTGAGCTCCCTGGTAAAGAACCTGCTCGCCGGTATCGGTGTCGACGGCACGCACAACGTTATCCGATGCGCCAAAGGCAAGCTTCGTGCCGTCGGGTGACCAGCCTGCACCGCAAAGTGCGTCGTAGGTCACGCTGCGCGACAGCAAAAGTTCGCCCGATTCCACTTCCCAGATTTGAAATTCGCCGCGAACTGCGGGCGTGCCGCCAACCGCCGCAAGACGTTTCCCGTCGGGCGAGAAGCGAACCGTGTTGATTCGTGGGCTCAATCCAACCAGACGCGATGTCCGCTCACCTGTTTCCGCGTTCAGCACGATGATCTCGTGGTACCCCGCGACTGCCACCAGCGAACCGCCCGGCGAAACATCGATCGACGGCAGCGGCGGCGCGCCGGCGTAAACGGGAGGGTGTTCCGCGTCGTACTTGGGTCCGCTCGCTTGCAGGGAATCGTTCTCTGCGCCCTGGGTGATCCAGCGGCGGACCAATTCAACCTCGGCGTCACTGAGTGCTTTGAACGGTTCAGCCGGCATTTCGGCGTGGCCGTCGACCGGAGTGATCAATTCAACAAGGTAGCTCTCGCCTGGCTTGCCCGGGACGATCGCAGGCTGCTCCGATTCGCCGCCGGCAAGCAGCGCGTCGAAATCGGTCATCATGTAAGAACCGAGTTGCTTGGCTCCCTGATGACATCCGTAGCAATTCCGACTCAGCAGCGGTTCAATGTCGGATTGGAAGCTAACCACTCCGGAGGTTTCGCCAGTCTTCTCGCCCGACTGGTCGTCATTCGCGATGGCTGTGGATGCGAACAACAAACAAGCGGAGAACAACAGAATTCGATCAGCGTTCACAATCTGCACGGATCAATGCTCGCACGAAGGAAAGTGACTGGGAATGGCGTCGGGGAAGATGATCACACCAAGTGAAAACTTGATTGCACGACTGCGAGTCCCGTGAGGCGGGAAAAGAATCATCGACCCGGCCGATCTCCCAGAGGAAAGGTGTGGGTAAATCGCCAATCCGGCACCGGCAAATTCGGCCCGATGCGGTAGCCCAAGAGTGGGCAGGCGGGAGGGGCAAACAGGGATAAAACAGGGGTTTGCCACCTAAGCACAAGCTTAATGCGGGTTTAGAGATCCGTCAATTCAAACGAGTCGCCGATTCAAACGAGACCTGCGGACCGGCGAGCTCAGCGGGCATCGGGGTATAGTGATTCTCGGTGGAGCGTTACCATTCGGCTTTCTTGTCGCCTCACCCCCCTTGGAGTCGCCGGTGATTGCCTTCTGGATGGGAATTCCAGCGGAACTGCGCGTGATTCTGCTGGCCCTGTTCGGGTTGGCCGGAGGGGCTCTGGCAAACCATGTGATCTACCGGTTTGCCTATTTCAACCCCCGCCCGATCTCGCCCTGGGGACCGCCACCGGAAGGGGCTCCAGCGAGGCGGTGGACGGACCGGATTCCGATTCTCGGTTGGTTCGGATTGCGACGCGAGACAGGAATCCACGGACGAGGATTCTGGATCCGACCAATGCTGATCGAAGCTGCAACGGCGGTCTCTCTACTCGCCCTCTACCATTTTGAAACTCAATCCGGTGGACTGCTGCCGGTCACCGCACGAGTCCAACCCTTCCTCGGCATTTTCGAGACGGTTGGCACCCAGATCTTTTTTGCTCATGCGGTGCTGTTCATCTTCATGGTGGCGGCAACGTTTATCGATTTTGATGAGCAAACGATTCCCGACGTGATCACGATTCCCGGCACGTGGATCGCGCTGATCTTTGCCGTTCTGTCCGATTACATTTACATGCCGACGGCGCTGCCGGTTGGTGCGGTGCCAGCGCAGAGCGTCGCACCGACGTTGTTCGATTCACCGTGGTTCATGCGGCCCGGAGTATGGGCCACGTCGAAAGGATGGTGGGTGGGAATTGGGATCTGGACTGCGTGGTGCTTTGCGCTGGCCGACCGCCGGTGGAGTGGTGTGATTCTTCGTCGGCGCGGACTTGCTCGCACGATCAAACACTTCACCAACGGTTTGTTTCACTACGGATTCTGGAAGGTGTTGGCGGCGATGTGGGTCGCCGGTTTGATTGGGATCACAGCGGTCTGGAACATCGGCGGCGATGCGTGGCTGGGACTCTTTACGGCGCTCGTCGGACTCGCGGTCGGCGGCGGCGTGATCTGGGCGATTCGGCTGGTCGCGACTTGGGCTTTGAACATGGAAGCGATGGGGTTTGGGGATGTCACGTTAATGGCAATGATCGGAGCGTTCATCGGTTGGCAGGCGGCGATCATCGCATTCTTTCTGTCGCCGTTTGCGGCGATCGCGATCGTATTGGTTCGGTACATCATCACTCGTGACGCCTATACGCCGTTCGGTCCGTATCTCTGCGCCGGAACGATGTTGACCATCGTTTTCTGGGATCGAATCTTCAATGGGTGGCTCGCTCCGAACCTATTGTGGATGGGACCGATGTTGTTGTGGATGTGCGTGGCGATGCTCGGATTGATGGCGGTGATGTTGTTCGTTTGGCGTCACATCAAAATGGCCTTCTTGCGGGAGTGAGGCACGGGCGCTGCGCGGCCGTTTTGTCCCAACACCGTGACCCTTTCTGGGGCCTTCTTCCTCGCAAGCGATTCCTGGCGGTGGCCCCCAGTTTTTTTCCGACAATTTTCCTCTGCCCATTGACTTTACGACCTGTTTCGTAAATAAATACGACAGACGTAGTATTCAGGTAAGGGAAACGGATGGGAAAGCGTAATCGAGCGGTCCGGTTGACCAGCGGCGAGGTCGATCTGATGGACCTGCTTTGGCGGCATCGAAACTTGACACTGGCCGAGGCCCACGAGGCGTTTGGGGCCGAACGGATCGGCTATACGACCATGCAAACGCGGCTCAACCGTTTGGTTGACAAGGGACTTGCCGCTCGGTCGTCCGATCGACCGGCCGTCTATTCTCCCCTCGTTGCTCGGGAGCAAGTGCAGGCGGGGCATCTCGAAGATGTCTTGAAGCGGTTGTCCGACGGCAGTGTCGTGCCGCTCGTTGCCCACTTGGTGCGTGACGGCAAGATCGATCGCGAGGAGCTCGCGGAATTGAAGCGTCTGGTGCGTCAGGCTGAGCGGGATCTGCGCGATTCGACGTCGGCCAATCACGGGGAGAGCTCATGATGATGGCGAGTTTTGATCCTGTCGCTGCGGCGTTTGGAATTCCGTTGCATTCATTCTTCATCGCTTCGTTGATGATGGCTGCGGTCGGTGCACTGATTTTCCTGGTGCTGCGGAACGTGTCTCTTGAATCGTGGCGTCTTCGATCCTGGCTGATGGCCGCGATATTGCTGCAGGGGTTGATGATCGTTCGTTCGCCGGTTCATCTCGGTTGGATTGAGGCCTCGCCTGCGCCGGTTCCCGACTTGGGAATTGATTTCGACCATTCCGCGAGAGCATGGTTGCTTCCGGATGCTCAATCGAACGAAGCGGCGCCGGAGATTGTGAACGGACTCGCGGCTGCATCTCCAGAGGCGGCGCAGCGAATTGCGACGCACTATCACTGGGGCCGATGGCTGATCGCGATTTGGGTCGGTGTGGCCATCATGCTTGTTGTCATTGGATTGTTGCGATATTGCCGCGTGCTGCGCGTGACACGAAAGCTCTCGCCCGCTCCGGACGATTGGCAACACCAGTGGAACCGGTTGCGACGCCGATCTCGATGGTTGGATCGTCGCGTCCGTTGTGACATGCTGATTTCGGATTCCGTCGGACCGTTGATGATACGCCGGGCAAGAGGCTATTCGATGGTCGTCCCGGAAGATTACTGGATTCGATTGACACCGATGCAGCGTCGAGGAGTGATGTTGCATGAGTTGGCCCATCTGCAACGCGCTGATGTGTGGCGTCAATTGATTGCCCGGATGATCGCAACGATGCACTGGTTCAATCCCATCGCGTGGTGGGCGCTGCGGCAATACGAAACGGCAGCCGAGTGCGCGTGTGACCAACGGGTTGCGAACGATGGCAAACGAGCCGCTGCGGGATTTGCGTCCGCGCTGCTCGATCTGGTTGATTGGCGAAGCGAGCGCGAGGCTCGTACCGAGCACCATCGTGGGCTTGGTTTTCAAACGATGGCTGCGCCGCCATTGAACGTTCGGATTTCCAGGCTTTTGAAGCCACGCTCCACGGGAGACTCTTCGATGAAACGATTCGTATTGGCTGCACTGGCTGTGCTTCTGGTCATCGCGTCCTTTTTCCAGTTCCGGCTGACCACGGCCCAGGAAAACAGTGAACCTGATGCTGATGCACCGCGCATGCGCGTGATGAGTGAGGAGGTAGCCGGCGGCATCTCCGAAATCGCGTCGCGTCTTGATCGGACTGATCCGACGACGCAACGATTCCATGGACTCCTGGATGGCAATGCCGGAAGGATCGCGGTAGCCGGATACCTCAATGCATTGAGTTCCCAATCCCGCGATGAGGCGCGGAACGAGGCTATCCCGCGTTTCGTCGACCATCACTTTGTGCGAGGTGACGATGGCAAGCTGGTCATTCGATCCGAATCGGCCGATGCCATGCAACGTTGGGAAAGTCGATCGCAGCGCGTCGCACGATCCATCGAGAACATTCGTCGAGTGACCGACGACATTGCCACAAGGCTGGACACGTCGACCGAGGCCGGAGGTCTGTTCAAACGTTTGCTGGAGGACCCTCAAGCACCCGTCGCCGTGCTGATGAACGAAATGGACGGGGGTGATGTGATTTCGAGGTACCTGGCCAAAGCGCTCGGTCAAATTCTCGTCGATCAGGGTGACGGTACGTTCGTTGTTGTCGGATCGCGGCGTGAGGAGGCAGCCAAGCAGATCGAGCGATTCGAGTTGGCAGATGAAATCGCTGAAAAATTGAAACGCGAACTTCCGCTGTTGGCGGCGGAGTATTCCACACACGATGAAGCTCACCAGCAATTCGTTCGCTACCTCAACAATCCGCTGATTGCAACGGTTGCCGCATTGGAAATCGCCGAGAGCGTTGATCACGCGGCCCGGGGAGTCGAGCAGCTTCACCGTCACTTCGAGGAGGCATCGGTCGACACCGCGGAGGGATTGCAGATGGCGAATGAGAAATCATGGGAGAAGATGCGGGAGATTTATGCCCGCGTTGATCGTGCCGCCGGAATCCTGCCGCGCGTTCGTGAGAGACTCGCCGAGATCTCCGATACGCTCGACACCGATGACTCGTTGACGGCGCGGCTTGCGACCCAGATGCGACGGGAACCGGCCGCAGTCCTGTTGGCCGCCGAGCTGCCTTACGCGGAAGCCGATCCGGGCGAGGAGTTGCGCGCCATGTTGAGCGAAGTGCTGACTGAATCCGGGGACCAATTGTCGATTGCCACCGAGCGAGAACAAGAACTTGCTGCGAAATCGCGCGAGTTGTTGCAGATTTGCCGAAAGATCCGCAGGTATACCAGTGACATCGACCAAATGATGACCGACTTTGCAGACCAGGAATTTGTCGCGCGGATCGGCGAGGCGGGCCGCTACGCGATGTTGGACGAAGTTCGCCGATTCGCCGAGCGGCATCGTCCCGATCCGATCACATTGTTGCGCGATGACCTGCTCGTACAAACGGATTCGAATCAGTTGCGTGTGCGCGAAGACCGCCGCGAAGTGGTCCGCCAACTGGTCCAGCAGTCCGAGAAGGTCCGCGACGAGGCAGTCAAAGATGATTTCTGAGCGGGTCGGCTGGATCGCGCGACGACGTCGATGCAGTCCTAGAGGTGGTAGCGGGTTGCCATGGATCAGCCGATTGGCATCGTTGGGCATGGCGATAGGGCTGTGCGTTGCGGCCGCTGCCGAGGCCGAGACGATCGATTCCATTCTCGCTACCGCTCACCGTCGCGCCGGTGTGCATCCGACCGCCCTTTGCGATGACGCAACCTTCTACCGTCGCTTGTCGCTCGATCTGATCGGCAGGGTGCCCAGGGTCGAAGAACTGCGGGCCTTCATGGCCGATCCGGACCGGCCGGCGGCAATCGATCGGTTGCTCGCCAGCGACGAACATCCGAGGTTCTGGTCGCAGCTATGGACAACCATGCTCGTTGGGCGTGCCGAACAACGCGGTGTTGAACACGAGGTGCTAAGGCGATGGCTCGAGGAGCAAATTGCCGATCGTGTGCGACTGGACCAGACGTGCTTCGCACTCTTGACTGCCGAAGGTGTCAGTTCGCTTGATGGGCCTGTCAACTATGTTGTCGCCAGCCGGCAAGACCCGGTGATGAGATTGTCTCGCACCTTTCTCGCCGTTCAACTCGATTGTGCCGAGTGTCACGACCATCCGCATGACCGGTGGACCAACCAGGATTACGTGGCGATGGAACGTTTCTATCGTCCAACGCAATTCCGCGAGGTTTCAGGTGGAATCGCGGTTAGCGATTCCGGCGCAGATAGTCGGGCCGAGAAACCTGTCTTCCTGACCGGTCGCAAACCGCACACCGCAGCTTGGCGACGCGAACTCGGTTTGATGGTGGTGCAGAGCAAGCCGTTCTCGCGCGCCATGGTCAATCGGACCTGGCATTGGTTGATGGGGCGCGGAATCGTCGACCCGGTCGATGCGCTGAGCCGTGACAATCCAGCGAGCGTGCCGGAGCTTCTCGAATCGTTGGCCAGCGACTTGCGAGCAAGCGACTTCGATTTGCGGACAATGATCCGCGAGATTTGTCTGTCCGACGCTTACCAACGATCCACGCAAGATGACGTCTCGAGCGAGGGTCAGCAGCAAACGCAGTTGTTCGCCGCCCGAACACCGAGACCCCAAATGCCGGAGCAGTGGATTGCATCGGTCGCCATCGTTCTTGATCGTCCGCTTCCCCGGCCAGCCGAGCTTGCCGGGCGTGCGCGGCAAATGTTGGGTCTGGCTCGGCAAGCAACGCCCGCCAGCGACCCGTTTGATTGGAACGCGACGACGCAGACGGTAATCCGTCAACTCTCTGGCGAGATTCCAGCGCCGCTGCGCGACGTCGACTCGATGTTCCTTGCGACACTTGCGCGCGTGCCCTCGACGAAGGAACGCTCTCTGGTGAAAGAGACTCGTTCACAGGACACGCTGTTTGCGCTCGTTCATAGCAGCGAATTTGTGATGAATGATTGATTGTTTTTTTGGAGCGAATGTGATGATGACACACCGACGCGCGTTTCTGGGTGGTTGTTCTGCGGCCGGATTCAGCTCGATTTTTGGCGCGCCGATCTGTCGGGCCCTGGCGAACCAGGTGCCAAAGGGTCCCTTCAAGCGTTGCGTCGTGCTTTGGATGGAAGGTGGTCCGAGCCAGCAGGACACGTTTGATCCAAAGCCGGGAGCCCGCGACTCGGTCGCAACAAGCGTTCACGGCGTCCGGTTTGCCGA
>JAHELS010000129.1 GCA_024644085.1 Rhodopirellula sp. | reverse complement strand
ATCATCTCCAGACAATCCTTCGCGGCGAATAGATCGCCGCTGCCCAAAATCTTGATCCCGTCGCCGACGTGACGTTTCACCTCGGACAGAAAATCCCAGCGGCTTGAACCGACATAACGTTGCACGACCGTCCGACCGTGGATGGTTGCCGCCGCCAGGCCCGCGCCGATCGCACCGTCAAGAATCTCGAAGAACTTGTCACGTGATTCGTTGCTGTCGTCGATGCCGCGACGCATTTTGACGGTTACCGGGATGTTTTCCGGCACGACGTCGCGCGTGCGACGCAGGATTTCGATTGCCACCGAGGGTTGCGACAGGTGAAAACCACCTCGGCAACGGCCCAGCACTTTCCTGACCGGGCAGCCGAAATTCACGTCGATGATGTCGAATCCAGCCTCGACAAGCTTCATCGCCCCGGCGGCGAACTGTTCCGGCTCGGCCCCCATCAATTGGCCGCCGACCGGGTGCTCGCTTTCGTGAATGTCCAGAAAGTGCTTTGTTTTTTGCCGCTTGCTCAGGGCAAGCAGGAACTGGTCCAACATCACTTCGCAGATCGTGTAGCTTGCGCCGTGGCGCCGCGCAATCACCCGCATCGGCAAATCGCTGTAGCCGGAGAGGGCAGCCTGAACGACCGGAAAGCCGATGGCGACCTTTCCGATGCAAAGCGGTTGGGTTGCGGTGGTGGTGTTCACGAAAAACAATGATCCAGGTATTTCTGAGCCGGGTCAGGAATTTCTCACGCCGGCCGGTCGATCCAGGCTGTCTCCGGCAAGTCGGTCGCCTGGTTGATGTCCGCTACACGAATACGCGAAAACACGTCATGATGCTTCGTCGAAGTCTCCACGCAACTGTGATTCTTACGGTTGTTCACACCTTTGCCAACGCGATTGCCGCACCTCCTGATATGAAGATTGAATCGAATTCGTTTGGAACGACCGCTGATGGCCGCACCGTTACCCGGTTCACACTCACTAATTCGCACGGTTATCACGTCTCGGTGATGAACTGGGGCGCGACGTTGCTCGATGTCAATGTCCCGGATCGCGATGGAAACCTGGCGAATGTCAATTTGAGTTTTGAGACGTTGGAACCCTATCTTAACGGGCACCCCTACTTCGGCAGCACCGTGGGACGGTTTTGCAATCGAATCGATGAGGGCAAGTTTTCGATCGACGGTAAGGAATATCAGGTCACCGTTAACGCCGGCAAGCATCATCTCCACGGAGGGAAAAACAATTTCACCTACCAATTCTGGGAGGGTGAAAGTTACGAAACCGATGACGCGGTCGGGGTTCGCTTTCGATTGACCAGCCCCGATGGCCAGGAAGGGTATCCGGGGACGCTCGAGGCGACGGTCGATTACAGTTGGAACGACAAGAACGAATTGACGGTGGCGTTTACCGCGACGACCGATGCGCCGACGCATGTCAATCTGACCAACCACAGCTATTGGAATCTCGGCGGTGCGGGCAGCGGGACCGCGATGGACCACGTTGCAACCATCTATGCCAGCCAATGGTTGGATGTCGACGAGGATTTGATTCCCACCGGCAAGATCAACGACGTTCAGGATACCGTGCTTGATTTTCGAACACCGATGCCATTGGGAGAGCGCATCGGCGAACTTGCCGCGACCAAGGGATACGACCACTGTTACGTGGTCTCGGGACAGATCGGCAGCTTGCGGCCGGCTGCGCGTGTGCTCGACCCGGAATCGGGTCGCGTGTTGGTGATTGAAACGACCCAGCCGGGAATGCAACTCTACACGGCGAATCATTTGCCGGGAAACGAACGGTCCGGGGGTCATGGTGGTCACGAGGCTTTTTGCCTGGAGACCCAGCATTACCCTAACGCACCGAACCGTGAATCATTTCCGACCACGCTCTTACGACCGGGCGAAACGCTTCAGGAAATCACGGTACATCGCTTCAGCGTCGAGTAATCGTCTTGAACCGTGATCGGACCTCGCCGGAAGTCCTACACATTAAGACGGATTGAGACTCGAGCCAGCAACCTTTCGGTGCTTGAGCACAAGCTCGTCGAGAACACGGCAGTACTCCGGCAGAATCATCTCTGGTGCATGACATTGCACTCGGTTCCGCGATTGAATTCCGATTTGCTCGCGCAGGTCCGGATCCTGCGTGGCTCGGACCGTTTGCGCGGCTAGATCGTTGGGATCTCCGAGCGAGAACAACAGTCCGGTTTCGCCGTCCCGAATCACTTCACGTGCCGCTGGAATGTTGCTGGAAATCAGCACCCGGCCACAGGCTTGAGTTTCCAGGTAGACGCGGGCCAGCCCCTCAGCTTGCGAGGCCATCACAATCATGTCCGAGAGACGGAGATAAGCAGGCATCTGCGGTTGCGGAATCCATCCCACGAACCGAAACCGGTCGCTGATACCATAATGAGCACATAGATCTTCCATTTCGCTGCGCAGTCGGCCGTCACCGATAATCAAATACCGCAAACGCGGGTCTTGGGTGATCGCGACCGCGGCAGAATGGATCACGTCAAGCGGCCGCTTCACAGACTTGAGGTTCGATACGTGCGCCACAACGACGTCATCCGAATCTAGCTCCAGTTCCTTTACGAGGCCCGGTGGCTTTGGACCGGGTGAAAAACGGTTCAGGTCAACCATGTTCCGAAGCGTGACAACCGATTCGCAGCCGAGAGACCGCAAGCTCCTTGAAAGGTGTTCTGCTGGAGAAAGCACGAGGTCGGAACTAGACATCCGTTCGAGTAGTTCGATCGCGTCCTGCCGCGGATAGGTGGATGAAATGATCCCGTTTGTCGCTCCGCCGGCAGCTCGCACGATGCAAGGAATATCGCGAATGCGGGCGATTTCAGGAACATGCAAGGCGAACGATTCGCGGCCAACGAAAATGGCATCGGGCCGTCTTTCGTCAACCAATTTTTGAACGATAGCGCGAATCCGATCCCCCTTCTGTTGACGGTAGTCTTTGGCTGGTGGCACGCCGGAAAGTATTTGGTAGTAGGGTACTTCGAATCGGACGAATCTAATTCGGGGGAATTCATCTGCGATCGCTTTCGCTTCGTCACGAGTTTCGCGAGTCACCGGCGCAACGGCGCGAACTCGATGTCCCGCGCGGGACAATCCGTCGATAATCTGGAGGCACGACACGGCGCTGCCGCCCGGGTGTGGGGGAAGAGTGCCAACATAAAGTAGATCCAATTGCACGAGACGTTCCGCTGTATGGCTGTTCGTTTTCGACGATGGCGAAGTATTCTAACCATCAAGGCCTTGTGCAGACAGCAATGACGTTGCATCGGATCAAGGTTGCTTGACACGTTGATTGCAGGCCAGTGAAATGGCATCTCTCGAAATGATCCGTCTGGGTATCTCGAAATGATCCGTCTGGGTAAAGGTACGGCCAACGATTGATTGTGATGTCACGCTTCAATATCCCAAAGGTCTCCGTGGTCATCCCGACCTGCGGACGGCCCGTCATGCTGCAGCGAGCCCTTGAGTCGGTGGCCGCTCAAACGCTTCGACCGTCGGAGGTCTTTGTCGTCAATGACGGTGATCTAAACGATCTCGCTGGCATCCCGGATTTGTCGCGTTCACTCGACCTGCCGATGACCATTGTGTCAAACAATTGCGGTCGAGGCGCGAGCGGGGCAAGGAATACCGGGGTCGCAATTGCCTCTCATTCGGTGATCGCGTTTCTTGACGATGACGACGAATGGCTTCCGCAGCTTCTTGCCGAAGCGATTGCTCGTGTCGGTGAACGTGACTTGGACGTCGTGTGCTGCGACTTTGTCGGAGTATCCGCGGATGGAGATGTGGTTCCCGGCAAGAGTGCGCCCGAGCAGCTTTCCCCCGACCTTTTTCTTACCGGCAATCCCGGCATGATCGGTTCAAATCTCGTGATACGGAAGCAATGTCTGCAAGAAATCGGCGGATTCGATGAGACGCTTCCCAGCATGAATGACATGGATCTGGGGCTGAGGATCAGTCTGCATGATGGATTTCGTTACGAAGCACTTCATTTGCCACTGGTTCGGCACCACCATCACGGTGGCGTGCGACTATCGATCGCCCTGACGAAACCGAAAGCAGATGGCGTTCGTCAGTTTTACAAAATCCATTCTCATCGGATGAATTCCGCGCAGCGAGCCGAGTACCGCGATCGCGTCATCCGGCTTTGGGGCGTTGACGAACTAGGGCAACGCGTTGCCTCAATCGAGGGTTAGCGATACGTTGGCCCGCTGCGTGCGCACGGAATTGCCGCTTCAACGTCGCTGGTACACTGGAGTTTTCGGAATGTCGTCGGACGTGACCGCGGTGGTGTTAAGTATCGGCGAACACACGACCAAACGGGCAATCGACAGCCTACGGCGACAGACCTGTCGGCCCGCCGAAATCATCAAAGTCGAGAATGTTGTGCCATTCTCTCGGGCCTTGAATCACGGTGCGAGTCAGGTCAAGACACCTTTTTTCGTGCAAGTCGATTCCGACATGATTCTTGACAAGAACTGTCTCGAAGACCTTCGTCGGTGCATGACCGAAGATGTAGGAGTAGCTGTAGGCACGCTTCGAGACCCGCTCATGGGCCGGCAAGCGGGCGTGAAAATATTTCGCACCTGGTGCTTCGACACCTTTCGATTCAATGATTCCATGTCTCCCGACACGGAGTTTTGTCATCAGATTGGGCAAGCCGGTTGGAGCGTCAAATACGTTCTGAACCAACAACATCGAGACCCGCAATTATGGCCTGCCTTTGGCGACCATCGCCCCGATTACACTCCACTGTACACTTATTGGAGATTTCGACTTCTCGGCACACGCTACAGATACCGGCCAGACTTGGCAGCGTTCAAATGGCGTTATGAGCAATTGGGCAAGAGCCGACATCGCTTTGCCACGCTCGCCCGAATCTGCTTCCTTCATGGACTCTTCTTCGACGCGAAGAACGATATGCTGAGACCCTTCATGCCGAACGCTTGCTCGAAATCTCTGTTTGAGTTTATGGAAGGCACTGGGGTTGATCAGAGCGATCATGATATCGAATCGTTCCTGGCCGCCGAGCCCAAGCAGGTCTTTGAGGCGTTTTTTCGTCTCGGCGTCGCACTCAAGAGACGCGAGTGTTATCGCGGCTTCCAACGTTGTTTGAGTGCACTGAACGGCTGCGACGGCCACTCCGTGTGGCTTGCGCGAGCGGCTTTGTGCCACGGCATATTTCCCCGCGATCGCGATGGGACGGACGCAGGGAGGGAGTTTGAAGCCTTGAGGTCCTTTTTCCTTTCCTGAGGCGAGACCCCCAAGTTGAGAAACAATGTGTGGCATCGTCGGAATCTACAACCCGTCGGGCGCTGGCGAGTTCGCAAGCATGGATTCAGTGTCCCGGTTGACCACTGGCTAAAGCAGGGATGGGTTGACTTGCTTGAAGCGGCATGTGCGACGGACTCCGCATTGTCAAAAACAGGTTTGATCACGAAGCGGACGAGGAAGGCCGCTTTCGAATTGCGTGATCAGACGAGCCGGCTTAACGGCCACACCCTCTTCTGGTTGATTGTTCTTAACCGCTGGATCGAGAGTTTTTTCCCGGTTCAAGGGAACCCACGTTGACGACACGAGCGTCGGTTCAACCAAACTCGTGATGCGTGCGCTCCCATGGCGCTACGGCGCGGCAAGTGAAAGCGGAATGTTGCCAGGCTATCGGCCGGGTGAGCCCCGGCCGATTGGTGTCACACGGTGACGCTTACGTGAGAGTTGGAACCTCGTATCCCTTGCGATAGTCCCGCTTGAGGAAAGGATTGGCGGCCGACGCGTCTTGGCCGACGAATTGCTCGGTCTTTGTATCGAGCTCGAGTAACGGGCTCAATCGAATGGCATCGCTCTCGAGTGCCAGGTCGTGAGCTTGCAGGTGCTCGCCCATTTCTCCGATCAAAGTCCGCCACTGGTCCAGGCTGACCTGCCCGGCTCCTTCGCGGGTGAACTCGCTGCCGGCGCGGAATGCAATGTTGGCGAGGTTACACCAGCCGGTGCTGTCATTTCCGACTTCGACTTCCGCATTCAAGATCGAGCGATCCTGCTGTCGAACTGCTTCGATGAAGTTGCTCTGGTGACGAACATCACCGTTTCCGCTGAACTCCTTGATGCGTTTGCCGCTCGAATCGAACGCTGCGCCGCGGCCGCGTTGGCCTTCATAGCGTCCACCTTCGCAGTAAACCACATAGCCGCTGCTCGGACCCGGATGTGCCGGGCTCTTTTTGGCACCGGGAGCGGCGGGCAGATTCGAGAGTCCGATCACAACAGGGATCGATCCGGTGTCGAAATAGGCGAAGTGGACGTTCGGAGTTTCGCCCGCGTCGTTGAGTGCAACGCGGCCACCACCACCGAGAATCCGTTTGGGAAGCGCCACGGAATCCTGGAATACGTTGTTGCGAAGGTCATCGAGCACGTGTACGCCCCAGTTGCCCATTTCGCCCGAGCCGGTATTCCAGTCCCAATGCCAATCGTAATGCAATTTCTCGCGAAAGATCGGTTGGTCCTGTGCCGGTCCGAGCCAAAGGTCGTAGGCAATGTCCTTCTCGATCTCGAGTGGTGTGGTGCGCTTGCCGATCGAGGGGCGAATTCCGTAGCGGTTGACCCTGGCCGCCTTGATTTCGCCAAGTGCCTTTTCCTCGTGCAGGAACTTCTTGATCTCCGCTTGCATCGGATCGGAACGTTGCTGAGTTCCGACCTGGCAAATCCGGTTGTACTTGCGCGCCGCGGCAACGGTTTGTTGACCTTCCCATTGGCTGTGGGAAAGTGGTTTTTCGACGTATACATCCTTGCCGGCTTCCATCGCCCAAATGGCGGCAAGACAGTGCCAGTGGTTGCAGGTTGCAATGACAACCACGTCGATGTCATCGGAATCAATCAATTCGCGAAGGTCGGTCCAACCTTTTGCCTTGGGGAATCGTTGTTTGGCCAGACCAAGCCGTTTCTCGTCCACATCGCAAAGGCCCGTGATGCTGATCCCGTCAACCTTGCTGAATTGACCCATCAGTTGACCGGCGCGACCACCACAGCTGACAAAACCAAGCCGGATTTCATCGTTAGCGTTGGCGGCGCGAAGCGGACGCGCTGCGAGTGAAGTGGTCAATCCGACAGCGACCGTGGACGAAATAAAATTGCGTCGATTGAGTTGGTTCATCGTGCTTGTTGATCCTTGGAGTGAAAGGGGGACAAAGCTCTGTTCCGCAAACAAATTCGCTTGGTTAATCAGCCAATGGCGCTAGCCAAGGGCCTGTGAAAGCCACGTCTCATGCTGTCCGAAACCCGACGCAAGCGCGATGGGCTCGATTTGCGGGACAAAGCCCAAGGTGGGCGATGCCACCATTGTCACCTCTGGCGGGGCGATTCGCGAGTACTCTTTTCTGCAATTTTACCGGCGTCTACGGCGCTGCATTCGTTCGGCAAAAAATTGTGCCGACTCAATTGGATCGAAGCACGTCGTCGAACAGTTCGTACGCTTCGTGCCGCATTTCCGCAGGAAAGTCGTGACCGCAATCGGGGTGCACAACTCGCAAGTTATCGGTCTTGCCGTGGAGTTCAAATACCTTGCGAGCTTCGGCGGCCACGCGGTCCACGCTCTGGGCTTGAAAATTGCTGTCATGAAGCGGTGCAATGACCAAAGTGTGCCTCGGAGCGAGTGCGGCCAGCAGTTCGTCGAAATCAAATGGAATCTCGTCGAGCCGATCGATGTATTGTGCCAGACGCGGCATGTAGCGCGATTGAGTCCACCCGTTTCCAGGCAACCACCGCGATCGATCGCCTCGGTAATAGTCGCGGTATGAATCGAGTCCACAGCTTGAAACGATCACGCGAATTCGCTCATCGAAAACGGCGGTGTATACCGCGTTGTGTCCACCGAGTGAATGCCCGATTGCGCCAATCGCGTTATCTCGGACCGCAGGTAACGACACCAGCAAGTCGATCCCCCGGACATTGTCCCAGACAGCTTTCAGCGTTCCGCTTTCCCATCCGAGTGACGACAAATCGGGTTGGTATCCAGCGAGCAGCGGATAGCTCGGGGATAGCGTCACGTACCCGCGCTCGGCGAGTTCACTTGCGTATTGGCGATTGGCTTTTCCGCCGAGGCCGACGACGACATCGTGACCGATACGGTTATCGGTTGGATGAAGGCAGAGGATCGCCGGTGCAGGGTTGGCCTCGTTAGCGCTCTTGGGAACGCAAAGATAAGCGGGCGTTTCGCAGTCTTCTTCGGAGCGATAGGTAATCTTTTTTCGTTCGTAGGTGCCGCAATCCAATGATTCCAGAACCGTCATCACTGGCGGTTTGCTGTTGGTTTCGGGCAATTGGCCCATGACGGACTGCATTCGCGACAGGATCGCTGCTCGTCGCGGTCGCCACTGTGCCGCTGACGTCGCAGCGGTTGCATCACCGTTTTGGTCGGCTGTGGTGAGGATTCCCTCGTGGTGAGAGAGAATCGCAGCGTTCTTGATCTCGCGGTCAACCTCGTCGGCGAATACGATCGGCGGCGACGATAAAGAGGTCAGGACGATGACAAGTTGAACCAGGTGGACCACGGCGTTAGCCGAGCGATCGCGCATAACTCACCACAAACAGACAAAGGTGAAGAGCCAACAAGGTGGCCGACGTGATGCGAAACGCCGAATACATCCCGAAGATAGAAAGCACGCATCCGAGGGCTGCAATCAAGGTTCCACCCGCCGGGAACCACCAGGCAGCGATACTCGCAAAGCCGAGTACCATCACAGCCGCAGCGACCGCCCCCATCGCCGTGTACCGCACCGGACCCACATCGTAAATCAACTCCCCTGAGGCTGCGTGCTCGAGTGGATCGACTGCGAACGGCGATCCGTTTCGAATTGGACCCTGATCGGCCGTCGAGTCGCCGTCGGTGGGTTGCCCGACCGATGTTGCATAATCGACCAGTGCGGCAACGATCGGTTGCTGCGAGCTGTCTTCGCGGCGAGGGCCGTCTGTTCGATTCATTGTTGGTCGGGTGCAGGCGTTAACGGAGGCAGCTGTGCCAGAGGACGATCGTTCTTCTGCTCGCCAAATCGATCATACGTCTGGCACCCAATCGGCTCAATGGAGCCAGCGCGACGTGCCGCTCTCGAGGACGAACATTATTGCCATTGGGGTGCTCGGCGCAGTATCCTAGAGCGACCACAAAGAATCCAACCTGTGCGTGATCGAATCCGCCATCTTAGTCGATCGAGCTCTCACCCGTGCGAACTGTTCCGCCGTCGCACGGTCGGTCGCTTGTTTTTTCATGTGGTCGAAAACTGCATGGTGACGCTGACCAATTGCCTGATGTCGTGCACCCAATTGTCCCCTATCAATTCAGGATAGAACAGGAATGCCACACTATCGGACGAACTGTCGTCGATTCGTGATTGCGATTCTGGTTGCCTCGCTCTCGCCGGCGGTTGCCGCTGATCTGCAACAGTCCGCGCCGCTCGAACCAGAAGTCGCTGAGGCATCCAACGAAGCCGCCCAGGCCATGGCAGCGATTCGTTTGCCCGAGGGCTGGAAAATCGAACTCTTTGCGGCCGAACCCGACGTCGCCAACATCGTTGCTTTTGACATCGACAATCGAGGCCGGATTTTCGTTTGCGAAACCTTTCGGCAGAATCGTGGCGTCACAGATAACCGAGCCCATGACCAGACCTGGGTGCTCGCCGACCTCGCTGCGGAAACAGTTCAAGACCGCATCGACTACCACAAGAAACTGCTTGGCGACGCAGCGGTGACCTACTCCCAACACGACGATCGCATTCGGCGCATCGAAGATTCCGACGGCGACGGGAAGGCCGACCGCAGCAGCGTCGTTGCGAACGGTTTTAACAATCTCGAGGAGGGGACGGGGGCCGGCGTGCTGGCCCGCGGCGACGAGATCTTTTACACGTGTATCCCGAAGCTATGGAAACTGATCGACAAGGATGACGATGGCAAAGCGGACGAGCGTGTCGTGCTTTCCGACGGCTATGGTGTCCGCGTCGCGTTTCGCGGCCATGACATGCACGGGCTCGTGCTGGGTCCCGACGGGCGTCTTTATTTCAGCATCGGGGACCGCGGTTATCACGTCACCAGCGAAGATGGCAGAGTGTTGGCAGATCCCAGTTCAGGCGCAGTGTTCCGCTGTGAACTCGACGGATCGGGTCTGGAAGTCTTCGCGACGGGTATGCGGAATCCCCAGGAACTGGCATTCAATGACCTCGGGGACTTGTTCTCGGTCGATAACAACAGCGACAGCGGTGACATGGCACGCATCATCCATATCCTCGAGGGTGGTGATACCGGTTGGCGGATGTATTACCAGTACATTCCCGACCGCGGGCCGTTCAACCGCGCGAAAATCTGGGAGCCGTTTCATCAGGAACAGCCCGCGTACATCGTGCCTCCCATCGCAAATCTAACGGACGGTCCGAGCGGGCTGGCGTTCTATCCGGGCACCGGATTCGGCGACAGCTTGAAGGATAAGTTTCTGATATGTGATTTTCGGGGCGGACCTGCCAACAGCGGAATTCGATCCTTTCGGCTCGAGCCTGAGGGTGCGTTTTACAAACTGGCTGAAAACTCAGATCCAATTTGGACGGTGCTCGCCACCGACATTGCGTTCGGACCCGACGGAGCCATTTACATCAGCGATTGGGTCGATGGTTGGGACGGACTCGGCAAAGCCCGTGTCTATCGGGTCACAAGCCCCACTCACCACGACACGCCGACTGTGCGGGAAGTGAAGCAGTTGCTCGCGGGGGATTGGTCGGGCCGGACCGTCGAACAACTGGTCGGGAATCTCGCGCACGCCGACCGCCGGGTACGACTGGAGTCCCAGTGGGAGATGGCGCGCCGAGGTGATTGGCAAACCTTGCTTTCGATCGCAAAGGACGAACAGGCCGAGACGATCACGCGGCTCCACGCCATTTGGGGCGCGGATCAAATTGCTCGAATGGAATCGAACCAGCGAACGCCGATTCTTGAGTCCCTGAGATCGTTGCTGTCCGGGGATGATCCAACTTTGCGAGCCGCGGCGGCCAAGGTTGCCGGGGAGCGTGGCGACCGTGCCTCCGCCACGCGACTTCGGCAAATGTTACAAGATGATTCCGCCCGCGTGCGTTATTTCTCCACCATTTCGCTGGCACTTTTGAAGGACTCAGAGTCGCTTAACGACGTGGCGGCGATGTTATCTGAAAACGACAATGCTGACCCGGCGCTGCGTCACGCGGGTATCCGTTTTCTGGCCAGCATCGAGGATCATGCAAGAATTGCAGCTCTTCGAACGCATCCAAATGATTCGTTACGACGGGCTGTCGTTGTCGCACTGCGGCGCGTGCGAAGCGGATTGTTGAAGGAATTTCTGGAGGATACCAGCCCATTGGTCGCGCTTGAGGCGGCACGGGCGATTCACGATCTACCGGTTCCCGTTGCGATGCAGTCGTTGGCAGCATTGATCGAGAACACCGAAGTTGATCCCGAGTTGACCCGCCGCGTCCTGAATGCCAATTATCGACTCGGTACGGCGGAATCGGCCGCGGAATTGGCCGATTACGCTGCCCGCGAATCCGCGCCGCCGCAAATGCGAATCGAGGCACTGCGAATGCTCGCTGCCTGGGCCGATCCCGAACCGCTCGACCGTGTTACCAACGTTTACCGTCCGCTGCAAAGTCGTGACCTCAGCGTTGCCTCTCAATCACTCGAACCACATATCGAGAGCATGATGAGTTCGCAGGATGAGGTCCGAGAAACGGCGATCGAGGTTTCCGCGAAGTTGGGCATCCAGAAGATCGTGCCGCTGCTGTTAGCACGCGTTGCCGATGCTCAGCTAACGCCATCGGTTCGCGCCTCGTCACTGCGGGCGCTGGCGCGTCTCGACAGCGACAAGGCAGTCCGGCTCGCCAGGCATGTGAATTTGCTGCCCGCGACGGAGCTGTTACAGGAATCTCTGGCCGTCCTGGGCGAGTATGACATCAAGGAGTCTCTGGGAAAATTCGTGCAAGCGACCCAGAGCCGAAATGTATCGGTGCGCCAGCTGGCTTGGGACGTGTTGGCCAAAAGTGATTCGCCGAAAGCTCTCGCCGCCATCGTCGGCGGCGTGCAGTCCTATCTGGATGGAACGCTACCAGCGGACGTGCAATTGAATGTGCTCGAAGCGGCGGAGGGAAAGCTTGACGAAAAGCTTCAAGACGACCTCGTCGAACATGGCCGAACGCTCGCAGATTCCGACGCCCTGGCACCCTGGCTTGCATCGCTCGAAGGTGGCCAAGCCGACCGAGGAGCCAAGCTCTTTTTCGAGAACAGCAAGCTGTCGTGCTTGCGTTGTCACAAGGTTGACCGCGCCGGGGGTGAAGTGGGTCCGAATTTGACCACGATCGGAAAAGAGAAAGACCGACGTTATTTGCTCGAATCGATTTGCCTACCCGACGCGAAGATCGCCAAGGGCTACGAGACCGCTGTGATCGCGAATGATTCCGGCCAGGTCTTTACGGGGATCGTCAAATCCGAGGACGACGATTTCGTTGAACTGATTCAAAATGACGGCAGCCAGCTGCGAATCGCGACCGAAGAAATTGTCGCCCGTCGCAAAGGCAAGTCGTCCATGCCGGACGATCTGATCAAATACATGACGCCCCGGGAATTGCGAGATATGGTCGCGTACCTGGAAAGCCTGAAAGTCGACCCCCGCGAGGAAGACGATATTGAGTGATCCTGAGGTCGCACCGCCGGCGATCCGGTTATTCAGTCTGTGAGGCTTCTCACGCGCGTCGAGTGTTCCCGACGAGTAGTTTTCCGCCCGAGTCTTCCGCACGAGTCTTCCGCACGAGTCTTCCGCACGAGTCTTCCGCACGGGGGTTCACGCTACATGTGCATCGCGGATGAACCCTGCCGCCCTCTTGGGCGATAAAAACCGGAGCCCGTTTTGCCACGGAAACTTTCGTGACCTACTGTTCAGTAACTCGTTCAGTTGCCACGATCTCTCCGGGGGGATTCTGGTTGTGCGCAACGCGAACGGGGAATTGATGCCCCTCGGTTCCTCGCACAGAACGGTTCCGATCAACCCCCCAACCGAACCGTTGTTATCGACGGACAACTCTTCCATCATGACTTGTCACGAATTAGCCCAGCGATTGTCGGAACTGCAGCCCGAGCTGATGCCCGCGGATGTTGCGAGACTCGCCCTGATGATTCTGTCGCAATGCGACGATCCATCGCAATTGAGCGACGACGAGAAACTGATGTCTGCCTGGAAAAACGCGACTTTTCGGCTCGATGCAGCGTCGGACCAGCACGCCGCCGTTGCCGAAGAGCTTGATGCGATGTGCAGCGAGGGACCGGTGGAGTTCACGCCCGACCAGCTCTGGGTTTTGTTGCGTGCGGTGAAAGTGCAGAGCCAGATACTCGAGCTCTACACAGACCAGCCTGCCTTGGCGTGATCAGATTTCTTTCAACCGCTGGACCGATTGCCGGGCCCGCTTGAGAAACTCGTGTTTTGGCTCGCCCGCTTCGAGAAAGATCGGTGGACCGATCGTGATGCAGCTGAGCAGTGGGACCGGCAGGAATTCGCCGCGCGGCAGAATCCGGTTGACGTTGTCAATGTACACAGGCACCAACTCCAAATCGGGGCGCTTCTTGCCCATGTAATAAAGACCGCTTTTGAATTCGCCCATCTGTTCATCCCCGGACGAACGGCCACCTTCGGGAAACATGATCAACGAATAAACGTCCCCCATTTGCTGCAGCATGATGTCGATGGGACTCTTGTGAACCTTGATCTCCTTGCGATCCACCAGCAGAGCATTGAAGCTTCGGGCCATGTGCGGTTTGAGCCATCCGCTTGACCAATAGTCCTTGGCGGCGACCGGACGTGTCACCCGCCGCAGTTCGCGCGGCAACGCAGACCACAACACGACGGCATCGAGGTGGCTGGTGTGGTTGGCAAAGTAGATGCGTTGACAGGTATCGGGTTGGCAGTCGACCCAGCGCACCGTGAATCCGCTAAAGAGCTTTGCCAGCAGAACAATCGCATGACTGGTCAGCGTCATGCCACCAGTCTAATCGGGCCCAGTTTGATTGCGAAGCCGCGTGCCACAGTCCGATTGCGATCACTTGATCACGTTTTCGCCGCCATTTTCCTTTTGCTGCAGCGTCACTGGCCAACCGGGGAACTGGTTCGACGGCTTACCGTCGGTGGCATCGATCAGGAACCGAAACGATTCGATCTTGTAGGTCTTGGCTTGGGTGTCGACCGTGACCATTCCGAATCCGCTCCCTTTCTGGTGCGCTTTTTCGTAGCGGTTCTTCTTCGTACCGACTTCCGGGTTGCCGACGGCGTAAACGTAGACCAGGTTCCCGAAACCATCACGATACTCGCCCGTGTTGTCCAAGCCGTGACGGGGCCGGTTCTGATGCGGCATGTCGACCTCGTCCGGCCGCCACCACCGCGGATACCCAGCGGCGATTGCGGGGGTGCAGAACGACCAGAATCCGTCGCGTTGTTGGTTGACCCCGTACTGTGACAACGAGGTGAGATGTTGGTCGCCGTTGATATGCAGCGGGCGCGCCGGCTTGATGATTTCGATCGCGCGGTTTCGCGCCGTTTGCGGCCAGCCTCCCGAATCGAGGTCGGCTTTCAAGTAACCGTCGAATTTGCCGTGATGGGTCGCAACACCGGCAAACACGGTCTGGCTCAGAAGCACCTTCATCGAATGTCCGCGCCAATCGTCGGCCCATTCCCGCAGAAACTTCTCTTGCCGCTCGCCCAACAACACCAACCCAGGTTTATCAAGTTTCGTTGAGTCAAAATCGGGGTCCATGACGTGATCCGCCCGGCCGCTTCCGGTTTCGACCCGTTGGGGTCCGCTCTTGAATTGACGATCGCCGAGAATCGCAAAACCGACGCCCCCATATACCATGTCGCCATAGTAGACGCTGATGCCCTGTTTGACCGGCGTTGGATCGTAGTAATCCGGATGATGGGCTGCGTTGGTCTTGTGCACGACGTTGACCATTCGAGCCGGCTCGCGATAACCGCCATTGGACGAAGCTCCGTTGGCGGTGACATCCATCGGTGCTCCGCCTTCGCCCCAAATGTTCCCTTGGAAGACGTCGTGATCATCGGGAATACAGATCGTCGGGCGGTCGCGCATCGCGTCGCGGAACGCCCACCCATGCATGTAATACTTTCTCAAGTAATTCAGGATCGCAGGTTCGGCCGGGTCGCGGATCAAACCGTACCCGCCATGGCTTTCGTAAAGCTGGTCCCCCGAAAAATACAGCATGTCGGGATCGAGTTTGATCATGTTTTCGGCGACGGGCTCATAAGGAAACCCGTAGTGGTTTTGGCACGTCAGCGCACCGATACGAAGCGGACGTCCGGATGGATTCGCCTTGATCTTTCCCCCCCAGCTTGTTTCGCTCTGGCTACCGTCGACGTGGTTTTCGCGGTAGACCAGCTTGTAGCGAGTCTCGGTCGTTTCGTCCCAATTCGGGATGCGAAACGTCGCGGTCCAGGCATCCGTATCCAGCGGCGCCGCGCCGAGCGAATTCCACTGGTCGTCTCGATGCACAAACAGTTCCACCTCCTTGTTGTCATCAGCGCCGAGAGGACCGGTGAGGGCGCTGATTTTCATCACGAATCCCTCGTCGGTTCGCGAATCGCTGAGTGAGTACATGGACCACAAAATGGGGCCGAACACCCGCTCGGGAAACACTGAAAACGCCGTGCCATCAACTTTCCAGTCGTTGAATCGATACCTGGATCCCTGGCCCTTGTTGATCTTGGCATCGAAATTGTTGACCAGGGCGACATTGCCCAGTACCGCGTCGGAGGCAACATGTTCGGTCAACTCGCCAATCTGCTTGCCGTCGGCATCGCGGGCGGACACTCGCAATTGGTAACGCCCGTTGTGGGGTTTCCCTACCAGGCGGATCGTCATGGGGCCGGTTACATCGACCTCGAGATCAGCCTCCGCGCGACCAAGAATTAAAGAGCCATCGCGAATGCCCGCGCTGATACCACCGCCGGCGAAACTGTTGCTGCGATACTCGTTGAGTTCACTGCGAATTCCGATTCGAAATCCGCCGCCGCCATCGCGTCGGTCCCGCGCGACCTGCTCGAGACGGACGGACATGTCCAGTGTGCCGCTGGGATCGGCCAATTGGTGTGTGATCAATTGCAGATTGCGATCACCGCCGGTCGTCTGGCATTCGGCCCAGCCACCGGCGACGCGCCAATCTTCCATGGGATTGGCCCAGATTTCACCCCCGAGCCAAACGCGATCGTGCGTGTTGCTCCACGAGACGGTTGTGCCGCCCGCCGATGCGACCGGATTCTCCTGGGCGCGAGTCGCCTTGGTGAACGCCAGGCATGAAGTGCCGAGCCCGATCAATTTCAATGCCAGCCGGCGGGTGAGCGAAGCCATGTTGTGGTTTATCCCCGTGTCGAATGCGCCGTGAAACCGTTCGATCGCGGATCGAAACGGAGTTAAAGCTCGATGCCTGAGGTGCCGTCCCAGCGGACGAACCCTTCGATGGCAGCATACTCTGCGAGACCCAGTTCGTCATACCGCCGCGCGGTTTCGGCGTTGCGTGACTCGGCTCGCTGCCAGAACTCTCGCGCGTCGGACCCCGGAAACAACGCGCTGTCTTTCTGTGATTCATGTTTGAAGATCGCGGCACGTTTTCGCGCAACCTCCTGGGGGCTCAGTGGCACAGCCATCTCGATCTGATGGGGCGCCCACTCCTGCCACGCACCGCGATAAAACCAAACCGCGCACGATTCGTACCAGGGCTCATCCCTGCAAATCATGCAAGATTGGAGGATCACCGACAGACACGTTCGGTGCGTGCCGTGAGGATCCGACAGGTCGCCGGCAGCGTAGATTTGGTGCGGTTTGATGTCGCGCAATAGATTAACGGTAATCTCCACGTCCTCATCGGAGATCGGACGCTTTTTCACCCGCCCGGTTTGATAGAACGGAAGGTCGAGGAAGTGCAGGTGTTCGTCTTTGACGCCGCAGCATCGTGCTCCTTCACGGGCTTCGCCGCGGCGGATCAAGCCCTTGATCCGTTGAATCTGGTCGCTGTCGATCTGGCCCGGCTTTTTATTCCGCAGAAACTCGTCGACATGTGATCCCAGTTCCTCCAGTCCCGGAGGCTGAAGCTGGAATTCCGCGCAAAAATCCTCGACGAATTCGGCGAATCGGATGGCGTCTTCGTCAAAAACCGCGATGTTGCCCGAAGTTTGGTAGGCGATGTGGACTTCGTGGCCCTGGTCGACCAGTCGGATCAAGGTGCCACCCATCGAGATCACGTCGTCGTCGGGATGCGGTGAAAAGACAATGATTCGTTTTGGGAAAATGTCGTCTCGGTGGCCAGGCCGGTCGCCTGCCATCTTCGCGTGCTCTGGTTTCCCACCGGGCCATCCGGTGATCGTCGATTGCAAGTGTCGAAAGACCCGCAGATTGATGTCATAGGCACTACCGTGGGCCGCCAACAAGTCCTGGAGCCCCTGGTTGTTGTAATCCGCTTCGGTCAGTTTCAAAATCGCCTTGCCGACCTGTTGCGATAGATCGATCACAGCGCGGCGAGTTGTCTGGTCGTCCCAGGCGACGTCGCCCAACAGCCAGGGGCTTTGCGATCGCGTCAGGTTGGACGCTGCGGCATCGTCCAACAAGCAGGCCACGTTCGGATGATCCTGCAGAAACGTCGCGGGCACGCTCGGGTTCGCGAAGCCTTCGACCGTTTTCGCGACAATCTCGGCTTTGCCTTCGCCGAAGGCGAGCAACAGGATCCGCCGGGCCTCGAGAATCGTACCGACGCCGGTTGTGATCGCGTAACGGGGAACGTTCTCGGCGCCAAAAAAATCACTCGCCGCATCGGTGCGTGTCACCGTGTCGAGAGTGATCATTCGCGTACGTGTGGAACGGTCCGAGCCTGGTTCATTCAACCCGATGTGACCGCTTC
>JAHELS010000128.1 GCA_024644085.1 Rhodopirellula sp. | reverse complement strand
TCACGCCGCTGGGACCGACCAAAATCCCGTTCGGATTGATTAACAACACGTGGCCATTGGATTCCAATGTCCCCAGGATCGCCGATGGATTATTGGTGATGACGCGGTTGAGGACTGCGGAAGACGCGCCGGGTTGATTGAACTTGGCGGTTTGCCCGGCGTCGATCGAAAACTGATTCCAATTGATGATCGTTCGATCCGACTGCGAGTTGACTCTCAGCATCGGTCCGGCTTGCATGATCGTCGCGTCTCCTGCGACGACGACCCCGCCGCTTGCCTCCGCGTGGGCGCTCGCGATGGGCACGACAGTTTGGAGAAGCATCAGCACGCAGGCGAGCAGGCGAATTCCATGCTGAGGTTCAGTGGCGAATCGGGTCACGGTAGGGATCCAGTTGGTGACAGGAGATTGAATCAACGCGGTCTTGACCTCCGCGGGGGAGGAGCACTCCACGCTAATTACGCCAGCGGTTGCGATCGACCCATTGCCGGCCGGTCAAAACCAATGAGGTCGCTTTCAGCGCTCGGTTGAATCGATTAGTCCGATTCTTGGGCAACCGAGAGCAGCTACCATGCGCTTGAACAGCGAATTTACCGGTGAATACGGTTTTTTTGGCTTCACACCTGCTCGCGTCGAGTTCGCCAACGCTCCGCCTCCGCTTGGCAGCGGACCACCTGTTGCCTGGCCGAATCGACCAGCTCGCTTTCCTCTGAGCGATCACCCGGATGGGTGAATTCGGGGCGTTCAAGGGGCGGACCGATGACCACGCGAACCGAGCGTGGCCGGATCCAGAACGAACCTCGTGGCATCGCGAGGTTCGACCCAGCGATTCCAATCGGAATCACCGGTACATCGCATCGCCGAAGGATCGCGAGGAATCCGGGCCGAAATCGACCGACCACGCCGTCCCGCGTCCGCGTCCCTTCTGGAAAAATTCCGACGAGGAACCCGCTTTCGAGACGTTGGATACACCGAACCACGCTTGATTTGCCGGGCGAGTCCCGATTGACCGGGATCACATACGTGGCACGCAGGATCGTTCCGACCACTGGAACTCGAAAAAGATCGTCCCGCGCAAGATAGCATACCGGTCGACGATACCGCAGCGGAACAAACAGCGGATCGAGATAGCTTTGATGGTTGATCAGCAGCAATGCGGGACCATGCTGCGGAATGTGTTCAAGTCCTCGCACCCGGTAGCGAAACCAAATCGGAAAAACGATCCAGGCTATTACCTGCGCGAACCGCCAGAGGATGTTTCGGTGCGTGGGATCGTCAACGGATCGGTTCACGGCGGGCCATCCAACACGCATGAATCTGCAACTGGTTGGTCATCGACGGTTTCCTTGGTCGATAGCGAGCAATGGAGTATCGACGCTCCGCGCATTGTCTATCGCAATAATACGACTCAGGCTCCTTCGCGGCTCTTGGATTGCGGCCCGTCGGGGTCGGGCAGATTCAACACCTGTTTCGGGTAGAGAGAAACAATGTAGTCGAGGATGTCGCGCATCGAAACGACCGCCACGGGTGATCCCTTCGCGTCGAGCAATGGCACGTGGCGGTACCCGCCCACCGCCATCTTGTGCAATGCAAACACAAGTTCGCTGTCTTCGGGAAGCGTTTCTGGACGCGCTGTCATGATTTCCTCGACCCTCGTATCATCCATGCTGACATTCTCCGCGACAACTTTGCACAACACGTCTCGCTCACTGAATACACCAACAAGCGCTCCCTGTTCGACAACCAAAACACAACCTACGCGCTGGTTGATCATTTCGTTGATGGCATCGCGGACGCTGGTGCCCGGATGAACGCCCACGACAGGTTGAAGTTGGGGAAGCGCATTGATGGGGCTTCGTAAAGCGTAGCTGTCGAAGAATTCTTCGCTCTCGCGTTCGTCCGCAATGCGTTGTTCGTCCTCAAGAAAGTCATTGGACATGAATACACCCGTGAACGCGGAATGACAAACTCGCCCGCGACGCTCCCGCGTGACGGTTTGTCGAACATTTTCTTGCTGGTGTTGGCCGCAGCATCGACCGAAGCTGTGCGAAATAGTCTAGCAAGATTGCCGAGGCCGCCCGAGAAAAAACGGCGACCCGCACCGACGATCGCAAATTTTCGCGTAAGCGACTGTGTCCCGAAGCCGAATCTTGCATTCTCAGTAGCTCAGGGCGTGACGTCCGCATCATCTCTTGCGCAATCGCGCAGGTCGCCAACTGACGCCGCTACGACTCTTCGCCCGCACTGCCGTTTGTGGAACTCCGGTGCGGCGAGTTCTTCCGGCGCGCGAGATATCGCTTCAACTCATCGCCGCTGTTTGGCATTCCATGATGGCGGGCAATTGCTTCACGTAAACGTGTGAACAGAAGTGGGCCCCGCATCACAAGCCAAACGACAAATATCAGCTCGAGCAGAGTCAGCGGGGCGACCAACAACGTGAATTCCAGTCCGAAGGATTCAAGTTGGGGAATTTCCAAAAGGCGCCGGACAATGTGCACAGGAATTGCAATCACAACCGCGATCACCGCAGTCAAAACAAGAATTCGCAGTATCCCAAACTGAAATCGACCATCGGTTCGCACCGTAGCCGGACCCAATTGTGAGGCCGAATTTCCGTTCGTCTGAATTTCGCGAGTGGGCGACACGCCTCGCATCCAAATCGCGCCGAGCAGACTTCCGAGGGTCGAAAACACCATCGCAAGGGTGATGGATGTTCCTGTCGCTCTTCCGCTCAGGACCATTTCCAAGAAATCGAAGTCTGGGCTGCGAACGATCAACGATGCGCATGTGGCACCGACGACTGCTCCGCAAGCGCAGCCCCAAAGAAAACCCCGCTTGGCGCCCAGGACGGATTCTTTTGACGATGCGATCGTCACCGAAAGAATCCACAGCGTCGCGGATCCAACTGCTGCGCCGGCGATGATCCAAACCATCAAAACGATTGCGGGCTGCGCCAAAGAACGCCAGGAACTGCTCAATTCCCAGGCGAGATAAACCGCTGGTAGAAAATCAACGATCAGCACCACCGTGCCAGCACCAATCGCTCCGCAAATCGCCCCGTCCGCAACCGGTTCATCATCGCGGAACCTTGCCAATTCTGCGGCAATTTCTTCAGGTATTTCGGTATCGAAAAAAGGCTGGCTCATTCGTGCAATTCCGCACGTGAGAAATCTCGTCGAACAAACACAAAGCCGGCGAGCGGGTTTGAAACCTTATTCATCAAGCGTCGCGTTGGCAAGCGCACTGCCGACCTGCTTCAATACGCTTACCGTATCAGCGTTGCGCAGCTGGTTGCCGAATCGATTGACTGCCTCGACGTAACGCCGCGCTGTCTCATCGTCACCCTCTTCTTTGGCTTCCAAAGCACGATCCATGACAGTGTGTGCCAGTCCCTTGAGTTCCGCCGCGCGTTGAATGAATTGTTCCTGGAGTTGCGATTTTCCCGGGGCGGATGTCATGACCGGCGGATTTCATGCCGTGTCAAATACGGGTTCATTTGATGTGGTTGACCGAGTCCTGGTCCCCGCCTCTCCCACTGCAGACGGCCGTCACGCCGACAACGAGACAGATTGTGATGGTAAGCGGCATGGCCAATGCCATCCCCCGTAGGTCACGTGACCACACAAGTTGAAAAACACGCCCTTCGATTCTCACATGGGAATCCCACGCCGACTTCTCGAGGGTCTGTCCTCGCGAGACTAAATGATACATGTGGCCGTCGATCTGAATACGTCGGCCGCTACTGAGTGAAACAAGGTAAACATCGTCGATACCAGGGATTTTTTCAATCAACCGGTGCTTTTGAGTTACTGTTCCGCTGATGGCAATGGGGATCGTTGAGCGCGCAGCGGTGAACCAAACATTCGCGCATGCGAATAGTATGCCGAGAGAGACCATCGCAATGACCGAGATCAATCTAGGTGACGGCAAAGTAGGCTCCCATCACCAGAAAAACCGCACCCGTTGCGATCATGCTTCTCAGTGCTCCGTCTGTAGGCTTGGTGCGGGCAGCAACATGGATCGCGGCGAGGCCCGCGACAACGGCACCGAGATTTTGGTTGCAATAGTCGACTTCATCGAATTTTGCGAGGCGAAATATCGTCGATTCGGTCAATGTCCCCGCCGCGATACAGGCGACGGTGCAGATGACGACGGCAAGCGATGAACTCCGATCGAATCCACTGGCAGGCACAATTGCCAGCGCGATCGAGATTGCACACAACGTGCCGCCGAAACCCGCAGCGTAGTGCCCCAAATAATCACGTCGGTGTCCGAGCAGGATGTAAAACAGCAGGGACACCAGCAAACTGGGGAGAATGAAAACGACGAGAACGGGAATCAGTTTCTTGTAATTCATCAGTCGGCGAGAATGGTCGCGAGTTGATCAGCAACGGAGTCAACGCCTCCGAACTTGACCGGTCCCCAGGCCGATTGATTCAGACTCGAGGTCTTGTTTTTCGGATCAACGAAATGGACGGCTTGAACGATCACCGCGTGAAAACCAGTCCTGTCGGCTGGACATTGAGAAACATGACATTCCCAATCCGCGTGAGCCCCACAAACCACCAGGTAAAGGCCGACTTCGCGCAGCGTCCATAAGGCGCCAAGTGTGCGAGCGATTTCACGCCGCTTGGACTTGACGAACTCCGAGCCGTCGATGTTTGGCTGCCACGAGCAAACCGCCAGTGCATATCGCGCGAGAATCGCTTTCTTGCAAGTCAGCAACAGGTCGACCCCAGAGCCGGGATTGGCAATGCGTTCGGTATACGGATAAGGATGCAGCCGCTGGGCAACGAGTTCGGCGTAGGTGGGGAGGTCCATGCTCAATCGCTTTCGGCCGTCATTCGGTTACTGCGTTTGGCTTCGATATCACGTGAATGGGGTTTGAATTTCTCGGGGATTTTGAAGCCATTGAAACCTGCCGATCGCCAAATTGTGACGTAGAGTTGTGGCAAAACGAAGACCTATGAGGAGTTCCCGATGCTTTTTTGGGTGGCTGTCGCTTACTCGATTTCTACGCCGTTAGCGATTTGGATACATCTGTCAACTCCGCAAGACGATTGCCTCGAAGAGAGGTTGCGTGCAAAAGCGTCTGAGAGTCTCAAGAGTGTGTCCTGGCTGTTCAACGGCGTATTCGCTGCCTATCACCTTTGCTGGGCCATCGTGATTGGGCCGTTGGTGGTAGGGTTCTTCGTGATCGCGTTTCCCCCGGTATTCGTGTACGAGGTTTTCTGGGGCGAGGGTCTGCCGGGTGATCAAGGCGGGGACGCGGCCAAGGCGAAAAACGCCGCAATCGGCTGATATTCAACTTCGCTCGCGCAAGGATTCATTTGCATCCGGATCCATTGAGTCCGAGATTGCGAAGTGAATAAGTGTGCAGGTCGGAATGTCATTGACGAGTCCGTGATTCAGTTTGGTCACTGTCCGGCGAGGCCACCGGCGGTGGCTCGGAGACATTCCATGGCTCGTCGGAATTCTCGTGATGCTCGTCGAGATTCTCGTAACGCTCATCGGGCCGTCTGAGCACCATCCAACCTGCGGCGGGTACCGCGAGTAACGCAAATCCGAAGGAAAGCCATTGGACAGGTTGATCTGCTTCTGCCGGCCCCCAGTCCATCACCACTATCAGCGAGAAAATAAAAGTGGCGAACATTGGCGCCGAAGCTCCGAAAGCAGCGGCTCGAAAATCACGTTCGCGGTACGCGACAAGCATGATCCCGATTCCAACGATTCCAAAAATTGGTCCAGACCCCATGATCGTTTCGATGTCGTACACTTCGGCCGCGAGCGCGACCACAATGATTCCGCATTGAAAAATGCACAATCGCCGCAGCGAAAGGCTTCGCTTTGTCGCGACCAGGCGCAACGGCCGATCGGGTGTCGCCGTTGGTGGTGAATACGGATTGGGATTGAATGTTTCAGTCACACGTGCCGCCAAGTGAATCCGCCGGGCGTTTTTTTTACTTGAGTGCTCGATCACGTCCGTCGTGAAGCACGGTCCACGTCTCGCCCTCACGTCGCAGCATTTCGCCGCCGTCGACTGTCAGCATCGCACGCAGTACCTCTTCAGGGTGTCCGTGAGAAAGTCGTAACAAGGTGCCGTCGGCCATGACGACCGCGGGGCGCAAGTAGTTGCTGCTGACACCCTCTGGATGGGGAACCGAGCAATTCATTCGATCGGCTTCGAGGTCACGTGGTTCCATCCAGTCGACATTGAAGCCGTCGTTTTCTACCACCATGATCGTAGAGGCCGCATCGTCGATCAACTCCGCGTGAGTTCTTGTCCCCTCTGGCGGCCAAAAGGTTTCGTTCCCGACAACGGCGAAATAATTCGTTCGGGTCGAACTCGGTGCGTATTCTCCGTGAAACGCGTAGACGCGCGGCATTTGACCGGCGACTTTTCTGTTGGCGAGGCTATCCCAAGGTTCATTCAGGTTGATTTTCGCATACAGCTGTTGTTGTTCGATGAAAGGAAGGATCAGAACTCGCCAACTGTGAAGTCGCCTACCGGTTTGGTCGGTGGTAAAGGGTGGTGGATAACGTCCATAAGTGGAATGATAGTTGGCGACCGCCAACGCGATTTGCTTGAGATTTCACAAGTCGGACATGCGTTGTGCGGCGATTCGTGCATTGAAAACCATGCGGACGAGACACGCGGCTAGAATCCCGAGGATCAGAACCGATATGCAGAGAGCTTTTTTACGATGTGACATTGGACGAACCACCCGGTGATTGCGATCGTCGTGGGCGAGAGTCAAGCATCTTTCGATTCACTGGTTTTTCGTGCGTCAAGGTCTGTCTTTCTTGATCATCCATGGCTTTGATCGGGTGGCAAGTCGGGACCGACTCCCGAACCTTCGTACGAGAGCTGGTCGATGACTGATTTGTCACGGAGATACCAGCTGGCCCAGCTCAGGGGCGTGTCGTTGTTGGCATCACGAATGGTCGGATCTGCCCCCGCGTCCAACAGCGACTGAATCACTTCCGGGCTTCCCCAGGCCGCCGCGCGATGCAGTGGCGTTTCGCCGCGCACGCGCACATCACGCCACATCGCGAAAGTTTTCATTCCCGGTTTAGTTGGCGCATTGGGATCAGCACCGGCGGCGAGAAGCAAGTGCACCGGTTCGGTTTGTGTGCCCGATGCCGCAAAGTGGAGCGCGGTTTCGCCGTTGTGTTTACTGGCTCGATTGACATTGGCTCCCGCTTCGAGCATCAGCCGCAAGCAGTCGACGTTGCCAGCGACCGCGGACAGCACAGGGGTGATGTTCTCGTTACGTTGCAGGTCAGGATTAGCACCGTTGTGAAGTAAGTAACATGTGACTTCGGGATGAAACGTCAAGAGCGGACCCATTCCATGTTGGTCTACGCTGTTCGGGTCCGCGCCCGCCTCGATCAAGCGTTTCACCGTGTCGAGTTTTCCGGCCACAGCAGCTCGCACAAGTTCGTCGTTCTGTGGCACGGTTGCACTTCCAAGTCGGAGTGATTTGCCGGGGAATCGCTACGAGAGTCTGCGTCACGCTCGACGCCAACATTGACTCTCGCGTGTCTGCGAAAAAACATACTTGGTACCGTCGACATCATATCTTGGAGGGCCCAGAAATGCAGTCACGCATTCAAAGCGTTACACTTGTCGAAGTTTCTGTGTTCACAGCTTCAAGACCGGGACGTCCCGTTGTGCAAGGTTGGCGTAAACCTTGTATGTCGATCGGTGCCGTCGAATTCGGATCTGCATGTCGACGATCTGCCCTATTCGCCGAGTCATTCTGGTACCAGGGCTGCTGGAGCCCCATGCGGCTTTCTGGCCGTTGAAACGGATTCTCTCAAGGCACTGTGATCGCGTCGAGTTCTTTCCCGATCGCATGATTTTCCGCGATGTCGAGCGAAGTGTTCAGCGGCTGGCCGATACGATCATTGATGTCAATGGCGATCGATCGATAGCCATCGTCACGCACAGCTTTGGGGATTGGATTGCACGACAAGCAATCTCTCAGCGGCCCGACCATCACGTTGATGCACTGGTATCGGTGACACCGGTCATGCGCTCGGGGATCGTGACGACTGGGCTTTCGTGGGTTTCCGGAAACTGGATCCCGGAAATCCGAATCATCACCGACCGTGAACAAGCCTGCGAGAATCTCGACTGCGACGACAGGCTGCGGCGGTTGGTCATTTGGGCGAAGGCGGATGAATTCATTCGCTCGGTTGATCTGAATCACATTGGTAATGTCGAAGTCGAACGGATAGCGGCGACACATCTGACAGTGATTCTTCAGCGCTATGTCCTCAAAAAAATCGAATCCTACTTGTTTGGTGCTGTCATGAATCGGTAATTGCGGGCCGCGGAAGTCATTCTGAGACGTGGAGCGCTCGTGCGCCGCCGAGCGGTGTACAATCACTGGATCGTTGCCCCCGCGTTCTTGACCCTTTTAGCGTGAATATTCCAGTGATTTCGCAGCTCAAATGTTTCGGACCTACTTTGTGTTTTCTTGTTCTCATGCCCATCGCGCTCGGCGCGGACGACATTCCGTCCAAGTCGCAGAGCACGGCTTCTCGCGTTGCGACGCGGATCGACAAACACGAAACCGACGTGCGTAGTCTCGACCGCAGATTTGTCGAAGCGGTTGGTGAGCTGGAAAAGGACTACGCCAAGCAACGACGGCAATTGCGAGAAAAGCTTATCAATAGTTTGCGCCGCGAAGTCGAGAGTCACGCGACCAATGGTGAACTCGATCAGGCGGTCGCACTTCGGGAGCAAATCCGCAGCTTGGAAAACGCAGTCATCATTGCCCCACGCGGGCCTGCGGCAAATGCCGGCGACTTGCCGACTTCGCCGTCGCGTGAAAGTGGCATCATTGGCACCTGGCGATGGAACAACGGCGTTGACATCACGAACCTGGCCGGGGGCAATACGAGTGGGAACGGAACGTGGCGAATTGTTGACCCTCGCAAGAAGGAATACGAGTTTCGATGGAGTCGAATTCCGCCGGATCGTGTCAAACTTTCCCCCAACGGTCGAGTGCTTGAGGGAACGAAGTCCAACGACCCAACTTTCCGCGTCTGGGCGGTTCGAATCGACTGAGCAGACGGTCAATGTGATTTCGCTGCGCGTGCGAGGCTATCTGGCGGATTGAGTATTGAATGTTGCCGCCGGGCCAGCCGACCCGAAGACCGGATCAACGACAATCACGTGCAGGTCATTTCATGCGCGCTTCAAAACAAATTCCGCTCATCTGCTCTCTTATCTTTAGCACGCTCTCATTCGCTTCGATCACCTTTTCGGTCGTGCCGACGTTGCCTGCCGAAGATTGGCCGATGTGGGGACGGTCACCCTCGCGTAATCACGCGGTCGACGTTCATGTCCCAACAAAATGGAATGTCGGAAGATTTGATCGCAGAACCGGCAAATGGGACCAGAGTGAGGCGTTCAACATCAAGTGGTTTGCACGACTTGGAAGCCAGACCTACGGAAATCCTGTGGTTGCCGGTGGTCGCGTTTTTGTGGGGACAAACAACAGCGCCGGATACCTGAAACGCTATCCGAGCAATGTCGACGTCAGCTGTATGATTTGTTTTCGAGAATCAGACGGAGAATTTCTTTGGCAATACTCCTCCGAGAAGCTTCCCACGGGGCGAGTGCACGATTGGCCCTTGCAAGGCATTTGCAGCGCTCCGCTGGTCGAAGAAGATCGTATGTGGTTTGTCGATAATCGCGGCCGAGTCGTCTGTCTCGATACCGAAGGATTTTCAGATGACGAAGATGACGGTCCTGTGGTTGATGAACCGCGCAGATTGTTCGCCGTGCTGATGGGATTGGACAGCGAGTCGTGGCGACGATCCCGAGTGGGAAATCTCAGCAGGGCCGGCGCCATCAATGCTCTCTTTGAAGCCAACGGAATCGAGTTTTCGTGTGCGCAGATTGATGATGACGAATCGCCAGGTCAGTCGACCGTTGCAGATGGGAAGACACGTGTTTCCTATCGTCTCGAGTTCAAAGACTATGAGCTCCGTGCATACCGAGCGGACAGAGATCCGCGGGAACCCGTTTTTGTTGCCAAGTACGATACCGTTCGGTCGCTCGATGGAGGTGTGATCCCCCCGCGATTGCATGCCCTGCTCGCCGAAATGGATATTGTCGTCCCGGACAGTACGAAGGTTCACACGGAGATTCCCGGTACTGAGTGGTCCGTCCCGCGCCGGACCGATGGATCGCACCAAATGTTGTCAATCAAGTTGGAACAAGGTTTGTGGCTGTCCGTTTCCGATCCCACGACGGCGGGTAACCGTGACGAAGCGGATGTCGTATGGCGGCTGGATATGATGAAGGAACTGGGTGTCTTACAGCACAACATGGCGACGTGCGCTCCGACGTGCTGGGGTGACTTGCTTTTTGTCTGCACATCGAACGGACTGGATGAATCACACATCAACTTGCCTGCGCCAAACGCACCCAGTTTTATCGCACTCAGTAAAACGACTGGTGAGTTGCTCTGGTCCGACAACTCACCGGGCAAAAACATTTTGCACGGACAATGGTCATCCCCTGCGATTGCTGAATTGGGTGGTGTGCCGCAGGTCATATTTCCCGGCGGTGACGGCTGGATCTACAGCTTTCATGCTGAGCAATACAACAAGCAGAAAGGCACACCGATCCTGTTGTGGAAATTTGATGTCAATCCGAAAGAGTCCGAGTGGCTATTGGGTGGATCCGGCACGCGGAACAACGCGATTCCCATCCCGGTCATTTATGAGGGGCTCGTTTACGTTGGCGTCGGCCAGGATCCCGAACACGGCGAGGGCGAAGGTCACTTGTGGTGCATCGATCCGACGCGGCGCGGCGATGTCAGCGCCGAATTGGCGATGGCCGTGATTGACGGCAATCAGGTGCCGATTCCGCATCGTAGGACGCAGGCGGTGATCAAGGAGAATGGAGAAGTCGCCATTGCGAATCCCAATTCCGCCGTCGTTTGGCACTACGACCGTTTCGACCAGGATGGCGACGGCGAGATCGAGTTCGAGGAAGAAATGCATCGCACCCTCGGCAGCCCGGCGATCAAGGACGACTTGCTGTTTGCCGCGGATTTCAGCGGACTGGTCCATTGTTTGCACGCCAAAACTGGCAAGGTCCACTGGACATGCGACCTGTTGGCCCAGTGCTGGGGGTCACCCTTGATAGCCGCTGACCGCGTTTACGTAGGGGACGAGGATGGTGACATTGCAGTCTTCACCTTGTCGGACGACTCGAGCTTGTCGACGGAATACGCGACGCATGTGTACAACGGCAAAACTTACACGGACAAGCAACCACGCCAGGAGAACCGAACGCCCAGCAGTATCTATACGACGCCGATCGTCGCCAACGGCGTTTTGTACATCACCGACAAATCTCGTTTGTACGCGATTTCAGCGATGCAAGACCGCTCGGATTGACGACCACCGCTGTGAACAAGCTGAAGGCACGGAACCGAACGGATGAACACTCCAACGCATTTTCTGATGACCGCCGCACTGCGCAAGGCGCTGCCCTCTTTAAGAATGCGGCGCAGTGCAGTGTTATTGGGATCGTTGGCTCCGGACCTTCCGCTCTACGCTCTGTCATTCGGCGGACTGTTCTATTTCACCTGGTTCGAGGGACGGACCCTCCGGGAATCCGCCGAACACATCTTTGGAACTCTGTACTTTGAGGATCCGATTTGGATCTCGCTGCACAACTGCCTGCACTCACCATTTACGCTTCTGTTGTCGATATCGATCGTCGCATTCTGGGCGAAGCTTGGCGCCAAATGGATCGATTGGGTTCGTTGGTTTCTGATTGCCTGCCTGTTGCACTCGGTCGTTGATATTTTCACTCATTACGACGACGGGCCACTGTTACTTTGGCCGTTGGAATGGAATTGGAGGTTTCGAAGCCCCATCAGCTACTGGGATCATCGGCATTTCGGCAGCGAGGTTGCGAGAGGCGAGTTCCTTTTCAACGTCTTGATGGTCATTTATCTCATCGCACCCTGGGTCCATCATCGCTTGCGGAAAAGCCTCGGTATGGCGCCGAAAGTGCCCGAACACGGGCAACATGACAAACCTGATCCGTGACAACCGGCGGGCCAACGCACGAGTCTGGTAGGATATTCGGGGAGGGATCACTGGGCCGCGAGGATTTACGAGAATCCGTTCACGCGCGATGCATCAATGTTCCCGTTGCATTTCTGATCATTACCGACCTTACGGGAGGCCCTGCGATGAAGCGAATGAATCTGCTTTTGGGTGCCGCGATTGGCGCGATTTTGTTTGCAACATTGGTGCATCCGGTCCGGATGATCCAGGCGGCCGATGCGGAAGACGACGCGGCGCTCGAGCGAACACGTGATACCGTCAAAATGCTTGATGACATTTACAAGACCACCGTTGTCTTGATCACGACGCACTATGTGAATGATGACGACGACTTGCCGGCGGGTACCGCCGCGATCGCTCTTTTCGACGCGATCAGCAAGAAGGGATGGCATGAGGTTCGTCTGGTTGATGCCAGCGGTGAGCCGATCAATGAAAGTAACGCGGCGCAAGATGACTTCGAGAAAGCAGCGATCAAACAGCTCAAAGCCGGGCAGCCATGGCA
This sequence comes from Rhodopirellula sp., assembly GCA_024644085.1. GTDB lineage: Bacteria > Planctomycetota > Planctomycetia > Pirellulales > Pirellulaceae > Rubripirellula. The sequence goes on along the minus strand of JAHELS010000128.1, from coordinate 5,384 downwards.
CGAGCAGGTCATCGAGAAAAAGGGCAAGCGTTACCTGCGTGCCGCCACGCCGATTCCGGTCGTGATGGAAAAATGCAAGATGTGTCACGACAACTACAACGAGTTCAAAAAGGACGAGCCGATTGGCGCGTTGACTTACACGATCCCGATTCGTTGATCCGCGACGTTCGTCTTGCCATCACTGCCCATCGCTAGCGGTGGGTGGGACGATCGCTTCCGCGGCGCGGTCACCGATGATGAAATGTCCGAGCGGGTTTTCGTTAGCGTCGGTGATCATCCATACCGCGCCGGGCCGTGTCTGCTGTGGTTTCCGCCAGCCGGCCTGTAGGGTGCCGTAAGGCTTCGGCGTTCCCTGGCGATCGATCCAGAATACGTTCACCGGTTCGTTCCGGTTGTTGGTAAAGACTACGTCCAGGGGGTCGCCGTCGGGCTTGGATGCAGGTGCGGGATTCTCGCTTGACCAGTGCCACGGAAGTTTGGGAAGCGATGCGACGCTGGCCGGTACATACGCTTCAAAGGATTCCGGTGCCAGGGCCCGCAATTTCGCCAATCGTTGCGCATGCTCGGGCCTTTCGGCGAGATTTGTCCATTCGTACGGATCCAGGTCGGTATCGTACAACTCTCGATCACCGTTGTCGTACTGGATGTATCGCCACCGCTCTTCGCTCAGGCCAAAGTTGCCGGGCCGGCCAAGGTGCGTGATCGAAACGTGTGGCCATTGGGCATCGGGTGTTTCAAGCAACGGAATGAGACTTGGGCCATCGTTCGAGAGTTGATTCGGTAACCCGGCCAATCGCGTGAGCGTCGGGTAAAGACTTAACAGATTCACCGGCTTTCGGCATTCTGCGCCCGGGCGAGTTCCCGCTTGCAGCCCACGTGTGCCTTTCGGGACGCGGATGATCAGCGGGACTCGTGTGCAGACTCTCCATGGAGTGTACTTTTGCCAATGCTGCTTTTCACCCAGATGCCATCCGTGGTCGCTCCACAGGACCACGATTGTGTTGTCACGATTCGGGCCGTTTTCCAACGCATCCAATACCCGGCCTACCATCGCGTCGGCAAAGGCGATCGACGCCAGGTAACCCTGGATACCTCGCTTCCATTGACCGTGCTTGCGGATGTGAGCGAAGTAGCGGTTGGGTCCTTGGCTTTGGCCCGCGGGCGGCAGATCATCCAGATCGTCTTCCTTGTAGCCGGGTGGCAGCTCTATCTCGTCGATTGGAAACGCATCGAAGTACTTTTTCGGAACGAACCACGGCTCGTGCGGACGATAGATTCCACATGCGAGGAAGAACGGCTTCTCATGTTGCTTGCTGAGTTGCTCGCCGATCCATTTGGACACGAGCCAATCGCCGCCAAATTCTTCGTCCGTGGCGTCGAGTGCGGCCCAATCCGTTTCGATGTATTGCCAGGGCCCGCCTCGCGGCAGATTGACGGGGCGATTTTCGGGGTAGAGCGTGCGTGGAAATGGATCCTCGGTTTCTTTCGGTGGGAAGTATTCATCCCAGGAACGCGCATCGATGAAGTAGTGCAGGATCTTTCCCGAGCCAGCCGACCAGTACCCGTTGTTTGAAAAATACGCGGGCAGCAACTCTGCATCGGGAAGAAGCTCTCGCATTTTTTGACGATTGTCGTAAAGTCCCGACTTGTGCGGCGAGATTCCCGTCATGATTGCGGTGCGCGAAGGATTGCAAGCCGGTGCTGGGCAATGCGCGTTCGTGAACAGCATCCCACTGCTGGCAAGCCGGTCGATATTGGGCGTACTCGCTTGGGGATGGCCACCAAGACAGCCGACCCAATCATTGAGGTCATCCACCGAAATGAACAGAATGTTGGGTCTTGGCGTCTCCTCCGCGCAGAGTGTCAGACAAAAAGTGAGCGCACAAGCAATGGCCGTGAAAAGTCGCTGGGTCATTCGCAGAATTGGCCTCGTAGGTAGCTCAGAATCTCATCCGTGGCGCGGGTCATTCATCAAAAAAGATTTCGCACTTGGGAAGCACTTCACGAAGATCGGCGACGCCCTTTTCGGTGACTTGAGTATAGTTCAGGTCAACATGCTCAAGACTGGTGAGCACGGCGAGTTGGGCGATCCCCTGATCGGTTACGGCGGCGTCGTAAAGGGCCAGCCGTTTCAAATTCGAGAGCTTGGCGATGTGAGTCATCGCCCGGTCGGTCAGGTGCGGGCTGGAAATCGAGAGACGTTCCAGTTGCTCAAGTTGCGCAACGTGTTCGATCCCCTTGTCGGTTACAGTTGTCCTTCCTAGTCGCAGCGAAGTCAGGTCGTTCAGACGGCAGGTCGCTACGAGGTCTGCGTCGGTGTACTCGTTACCGCCTTCAACGCAAATCAAATCAACCTGATGCGTGAAGTCAACGCCGAGCTGTTTGGTCAACCACGCTTTGAACACTTCGGCATTCGTGGATGACTGATCCGTTGACACCGTCTCGTCCGGATCGCTGCTGTAGACGACGTACCCGGGGAATTCACGCAGTCGCTCGACCGTGATGCGTCGGCTCTCGGCACTTGCAATTTCGTAGTGCAACCACGCGAATCCGATCGCCGCGAAAAAAACCATCACGATCATCGATCGTAGCGAAAACCGGAGCCATCGATGCATTGGTTTTTTGGTGGACATGATCGCATTTAGAACGCAGGTGGTGAAAGCTCAGTGTAACGTTCGATTGACGCGGGGATTCGTTGCCCGTGCAGCCATTCTAGGCGGTCGCACCAGGCGTCTGGGGCTTTTTCCCGTCATTCCCGAGTCGCGTTTAATCGAGATCGCTTCGAATATTCTCTGTGGGTGGGCGGCGTCCGCGAGCGAGATAAAATGGTGACGGTCCGACGGAGGCAACATCGGGATGCGTCCGAATTGATTTCTCATCGAATTGTGCTGCTGAGCGATGCTTCGCGTCGATCCCTCTTTATTCGCCAATGTCGTCACGTCTGTGCAACGCACGGGTAATCTCACCGGCGGGTCAGTCCGTGGTTTGCCCAACGGCGTTGTGATCGAAGGATTAAAGGGAGTGAATTCCTTCAGCTCCGATATCGCGGAGGCTCAAAAAGAGTTTCGACTCGGACGGGTGCGATCGGCTCTGGAGCGGGTCAAGCAGATGGAAACGCAATTCAACGGGATCGCCGGCCGATGGAATGCGTCGGTGGGGTCGGTTATTTCATCGGCGCGTCAGGGACGGCAACAGCTATCGATCCAGAAACTAAACGAAGTGAAATCGGCGCAAACAAAGATGCAGCAATTGACGGGGCCGGCGAGCAAAGCATTCCTGGATCTGGTTTCCGCACTTGAGCATGCCGTCGCGATGGAGGGGCGTGAGACGGAGGATTTCAAAGCCGATGCGGACGATCGCACTGATTCCGACACGGTCGAGGTTTCGAACGATCCCGATGGTGCCGATTCGAGTGTCGAGCGGGCCGATGACACACCCGACCACAATCTGCTGAGCTCATTCGCTGAGAATTACGACTACGGTGCCAGGCTCGAAATACGCAAAGAAGCTGGCAAAAAGGCGCGCATCGTGCCGCGGCTCGAGAAGGATCAGTTTTATTTTTTTGCAGGTTTGGACCCGCCTCGAGTTGTGCGTGTGCGCGAGTTGAAACGTCAATCCGTGATCGTGTTCGATACGCGTGTATCGTGTGAACTACTGATTGAAGCCGACGAACTCAAGGAGTTGATCGGGGAAGGAATCTGGATTCTCGCGGCAAAGAACGCGACGTGAGGAAACGGCTGCGAAAGAAACGGCGTGTTGGCGAGTTTCGTGAAGATTGCTTTGCGATCGATTTTCAATTCGATGCCAATCTTTCCAATTCCGAGCGTGACCAGATGATTGATCGATTCATCGCAATGCTCGAGCGCCACGGACTGCAATTCGGTGGCGGTGGGATTGTACAATGGTCGGGCGTCGTTGAATTTCAGGGTCGCGGCACTGCGACGCAATCGGATCGAAATCTCGTGCTTGACTGGCTGGAGCAACACCCCGAAATCGTCGCTGCATCGGCCGGTCCGCTGAGGGATGCCTGGTTTGGGTGGAATTGAGCAGCGACCTTGATATGTTTCGGTGATTAACGAAAGCGTTTCAGTGATTGAAGTCTCCTGCGAATGCGGTTTCTCAAAGCAGCTTCCCGACCAATGGGCAGGTCGCCGCGCGAAATGTCGCTGCGGCAAGACGCTGGTAATCGCTTCGGCACCCGATGCTTCCCCCGAGTTGCCCACGGATGCGAATTCGTCCCCTGCAGATGGAACGTCCGACCGTGATGCAAGTGCTCAGGCAGGCGAATTCGCCGGCGCGATCGACATCAAAACGAAAACACCGACGCGCAACAAGCGGTCGAAGCCAACGTCGAGTTCGCGACGTGCCAAGCGACCGTCCGTTGCGATATGGTCATTGGTTGCGATCGGTTTGATCGTGACCGCGGTGATCGCCATCTTCGTGGTCCAATTCGGACGGGATAATACATACGACCCATTGGCCGCCGCCAATGAAGACATTCGCAATTCGGATGAGCGCATTACGGAACCTGCTTCTTTGAATCCCGACGAAACAGCCACCATGCCGGTTGAGCAAGCTGGGTCGGCAGCGGTCGCGACGCTCACGAACGATCTCGCCTCGGATAGTCACGATCAGCCAGTGAACCCGAAGGTTGCGGATTTAACGACGCCGGAGGGCGACGACGCTGGGTCATCCGATTCGTGGGTATCGACCGTCGATCCGTCGAGCAATCGAATCGATCTTCCCATCGGCATCCACGATGTCACCAACGCAAATTCGGTCGGATTGAACCAGGCACGAAATAACTTTGTGATCACGACATCCACGGATGTGCGACACGAGAGCGGAAACATTCATGCATTGGAAATCTTGTCGACGCCCGACCTGCAAATTCGTGACTCAATACGAGTTGAACTTTCACCCTTTTATAAAAGCACGGACGTCTCCCCCGACGGCAGCTTCGTGTTGCATCCGGAGGCCGAGGGTTCGGGGCCATCACGCTCTCGATTCCTTCGAATCTATTCACTTGGCGATGGTTCGCAGCGTGATCTTCCTTTCGACAACGAAGTTTTGCGCCTCCGCGTTGTCAACGCCACCACGGCTCTGGTCCTGACGAAAGATCACGAGTTGTTCCTGGTGAAACTTGACTCGGGAGAATCGGATCTTGTGACGACCTTTCCGCACACTCAATCGGTCTATTTTCGAGTCACGCCCGGCGCACAATATGCGTTGTTGATCGAAGGTGCCGTCACTCCCCTGCTCCGCGTTGTCGAGATAAACGATAAATCGGCGCCAACTCGTTTCACTCGGGGGATTCCGATGTCATCAGGATTCGTCGTGCATCACGCTGAGATCAGCCCCAATGGTCGCTACCTTTCGCTGAG
>JAHELS010000366.1 GCA_024644085.1 Rhodopirellula sp. | reverse complement strand
TACCATCCCAACGTTTTTGTGTAAAAGTCGACGGCACTGTCTAAGTCGGTGACAGAGATGCCGATGTGGGAAAACGAACGTGGGTAGGTCATTTAGTGCCTTCGTGTGGAAGATCGTTGAGCATGCGTGCGATATTGACGGTCAGAACGAAGCGGTATCAGTCAGTCGGATAACGTCGGTGATCACCCCGTCCGAGCAATCGGGCAACCATTGCCCAAGATCAACTCGAGGACTCGGGTGCATCACTTGGTTCTGCTGGTTCTTTCGGTACTGGATCGGGGCGCGGTTCAACGACAATGAGAGCATAGAACTGCGTTGACCAATGGTAATGGGTTTGCGGCGCAAGTTCGACTTTCTTTCCAAGTTCGCGTGCAGCCTCGAATACCGCAGGTGGCGTCCCAACCATTTTTCCGTCCTCGAACCCCTTGAGAATGCAACGTTCGTTCGGTGGGATCTTGAAACGGTTGACGTGGATAGCAACCGGCCGCGGTAGTTTTTTACCGTTGACTGTGTCGACGAGAAGCTGCCGTGCGCCGCCCTTAATCGAATCTGCCTTCGGATGCTGAATGCCTTCGATGGTGATCAGGTGGCCGAGTCGATTGGTCAATTTTCCCGTAGGTGCCCTGACGTTTGAGTGCTCAGCGGCGTCCTCCATTGCTCGCATTAAGTTCAGTAGCTCTTGGTCAACTTCCGGAGAAGGTTGCGGCTGAGCGAACCCGGCGACAGAGAAGATCAGCGTTGACGCCAACGCAAGGTTGATGGGAATCCACGACGTCTGATTCAACATGCGGCTTTTCTCGTTGCAGAACGTCCGCCGTCACCGGGTACGGCGAGTTGATTTTCCATTTGTAAACGCGCGATGCCGTACTTCGGTGCACGGCATGGTTACCCGCGTTTTAATTCGAGTCGTCGTCTACGTAAACATGAGGCACATCGTACGACACCTCTATCTCGCTTACGTCACCAGCTTTGTATGTCCCCCAGGGCTCTTCGTCGCCATCCTCCAGCCATGTCTCAATCTTCAACCAGCACTCGTTGGTCTGCCAAACGAAGAATTGCGCCCAGGAATATGTGACCGTTTTTAGAGGATCGCCAAACTTTGAAAAGTGCGCCTTTGCGCTGTCACCAAGCGCAACACCTAGCACTGTAGGAGAATCGAAAGTTTGATCATCGGCAAACCGGAGCCAAATCCTGCAAACCTGGTCGGACTCGTTATACGCAACGGTAACACCGCGATCAGGGTAATTTCCTCGGCGCTCGCCTAATCCTGAGTCGGTCGGGGGACCAAAAGCTTGGACGACGTTAGATTTGCTCGCGCCAAGGAAGAACGGTAGTGCGGTCTTATTCGACATTTGCGGACGGAGCTGAGTGTTGGATACGGTTCCACATAGAAGTAAACGTCAAAGTGTTTCAGTCGGGTAACGGCAGGGTTGACCGGGGACGAGCGAAAGGGCAACCACTGCCCAAAATCGCTTTCGAATCCTCCGCGTCCAACCCATGGTTCGTCGGCGTTTTGACGCAACAAACCGGCGACGATCTGCCAAGGCGGTTGCCAAACAATCGTACGTGGCGAAGTAACACGCAACAATGTCGACCACTGCAACAGCAATGACGAACGGTGAGATCAAGCGAATTCCAAGTAAAAGCCAAGTATCGTCGCAGCGATGGCCATGACAGAGAAATGGACACGATTAATTGCGAGTCGATTCTTAGAAATGCGATAAGCCAATGTACAAATCACGAAACCGGCTGCCATTAAGATTACAAGCCAAGCTTCCGTCGTTGCATCCCGAATCGAAAGCGTTCGCAGAAGGTCGAGGCCATTTAAAATCGTACCGATCATCCCGTAAGCACCAATGGAAATGCCACAAACGCTAGCGACGACCAGATGGGGGTCGCGTAGCAAGGCGCGTTCTGTCTTCGATGCAGGTTCAGCAACGCTGCTCGGCGGTCGGTACGGATTCGTCTCGATCATGTTTCCTGTCCGACGAACGTCGAGCGTAACCGGGCGGCGACGTTACGGTTTGAGTTCAGATTCCGCCGGATTCGCCGCTCCGGTTCACGCAATTGTTCGTCGGCTTCGATCAATTGAATTGTTCATGCACGTAGCGTGTTACGTGCACAGAATTGGATTCGGCGTCGACGACCACCGAAATGGTCACGAGTAGATTGCGGTTCGAGTTGTGCCACCAAGTGGAGTGCGCGGCCCGTCGGTTCTCAACGATCCAATCCGGCCCTCCGCTTTTAGGTGACACGAAGCCAAGTTTACCCATCCCACGGGTTAAATGTTGAAAGAGTTCAGTCAGTACGTCACGTGCTGCGGCATCACGCGATGAGCCGACGAGCCTGAGATCGTACGACGAATAAGTGTCCCCATACCACCGCTGGCCACCCCGGATCACGGAGCGAATGTGATCGTTTCCCGGATGTGTTGCAGATGCACTTGGAGGCAGAACGTGTTCAAAGCCCGGCGGTAATTCTTTCGCGTTGGCATCGAGCTTTTCGAGCAGTGCAAGGCGTTGGTCCAAGAAACGGTCGAGTTGGTTGTGAGTACGGAACGTCGCATACGCGACCACAGGCACGATCACCAGCGCGGCTAAAACTGCACAGAGCAGGTAGACGGTACGCTTCTTCATCTGTGTGGTCTCCGCTGTGTTTTGGCCGACGAACGGCCCGCGTCACCGGGGCCCGTGAGTTGAGCATCCATTCGAGAAAACGAACCAACGGGCCTCCGCGTGCATGCGATGGTTACCCGCCATCGTGGGTCGAACGTTGATCACGAGACGACAGCCCCTTGCCGCCATATCGTTTGGATCGAAAAAACGCCCATCCGTCGTTAGTATCCGGTGGCATATCGAATCGACCCAGATGTTTGACAGTTCGTGGGTACCAAAAGTGTCCCTGATCGTCGAGCAGCCCACAACCGTATTCGGCAAGGAACGAGTGATCAGAAGATGAGATACGGGAAAGAGAAAATCGAGCGGGCGAGTCCGAGTTCCCCAACGATTCCGTGAAAAAGCAAATGCGAAACGTTACGGCCAAGCGAATACCAAATTTGATGTCCACGTCTTCGAGCATGCAGTAGTCGATGGTCGGGGCGACACCATCGAAAGACGCGGCGGCGGCAGCGTCGTGCAGAGATTCCGCGGTCGATTCAAATATTGGGTTGTCGTGTAATTCAGAGAGCAAATTGCAGTTATTGACGCCACACTGGTCCGCGTGACGGTAGCGAGTAAGCAACGGCTTCGTGATCGCGTAGAGTGTGTCGATGTGGTTTAAGAACGGATCGCCCTTCAAATTAGGTTGAAAGTCAGTTCAGTCGGGTAACGTCAGTGATCACCGAGTCCGGACGGTCGATCTTCCATTCAAAATGCACGCGCAAGCCGGACTTCGGTGCATCACATTGTTATGCGTTTTACTACCAGTATGCCGAGTCCTGATAAGTCAGGCCAGTGTTTGAATCGTGATAGTAGTTGTGCATTCCACCATTACTCGCCGGGTAGGAATACACAACGGTATTTTCCGTCACTACCCATCCAAGCGGTCCGACCTCGTTTCCGATACTTTTGGGGTCCGCGGGCCTTCTGTCACTGTAAGAGTCGAGCATCGTTCCATTGTCGGCAAAGCGCTCGATGAGGAATTCGTTAAGCTCTGCCTCCGAGATCTTGTAGGTGGCGTAATGATCGAGAAAGTCCTGGCGCAAGGTGATGTCGGTAGCGGCGGGCGGGATCAGATTTCGGCCCCTCTCCGACCACCAGATACTACCTCGGCTCGCATGGTGAGTATCGGTTCCGTAGATCCAGAACAGGGTTAGGGGGAACACCATCAGAAGCGCGACAATAACCCCGCATACCTTGAGAACGCGCCTGCGGCGCAGCGTCTCGGGCCTGGGCCGTTGTAGATGTTTCTGGAGCATCGAGTTCGTAAGACCTTTGGGCAGGATTGGACGGGGGAAGTGATTGTGCATTGTTCACAGCGTTTCACTTCAGCTTGAGGCGCAACCTTCACACGTCGAATTCGGAATTAACGCATAACGTCGTTCTAATCATCAAATGAAATTGCGCTGGAAGCGCGGTTTCATTTCTATGGTTGAGAACTTTGTTAGGTCTGGCCCTCGACTCTACAGCGTAAGCAGGCGAACAACAAAGCCAGCAAGTATGAGGACAAATAGAACAATGCTGAGGACGAGCTGTGCTCCTTGTTTCTTCTGCGCTTGAACCTTTTCTTCGGTGAGTTTGTCAATTCGTTTCCATAACTCGGCACAGTTGGGGCATTGAGATTCCTTTTCTTTTTCCATTGGTCGTGTCTCCTTTCCCTAAGGGCATAACGTCTGCCGTAACCGGGCACGAACTGAAGACTATGATTTCAGTTGCCGCGTGAATGAGTGCTCCGGTTCACGGCTTCGTTATGCCATCGGATCGCGGCACGCGAACGATACGGAATCCG
>JAHELS010000127.1 GCA_024644085.1 Rhodopirellula sp. | reverse complement strand
CGGGATCATTCTTCCATTTCGCAGCCGCGTCGACCTGGAGCGGTACAGAGCATGCCGATACCCGATGTTGGGGGCTCTTGCCGCGGGAAATCCAGGTCTTCCGCGCCGAATTGCCGGCCGGGCAGCACGAAATCGATTTGGAGGCACTCGGGTTCAACGGGGCCGTGCTGGGAGCACATGCTCTAACGCGGCATTCAGTCCGAATCGTTGACGGCAAGAACAGCTACGTCGTGGTGATCGCGCCGCGTGAGTCAATGTATGTGCTGAACGGCACCCGCGACGGTTAAGAAACGGCGATCGGCTCGATAGCAAACGCGTGATGCCGCCGATACAATCGATCGGCCGCTTTCCCCTCGCTGAGTCGCTGTCGTATGGATCGTAATGAATGAGCATCGCCGCTGGAGGAACCTGGTCGATCCAAGACACTGCCGCGTTGTATGAGATTGCGCGATGGAGCGACGGATACTTCGACATTTCCGATGACGGCACGATCCAGGTTTTACCCGACCGAGACCGCGGCAACGCCATCGACCTCAAGGAGCTCGTGGACCGTCTCGAGCAGCGCGGTCTTAAGTTGCCGGTGCTGATCCGATTCAACGGGATTCTTGCAGACCGTCTGAAACGTCTACACGATTGCTTTGACATTGCGATCAAAGATCATCAGTATCGAAACCGTTACCGGTGCGTCTACCCGATCAAGGTGAACCAGCAGCGCAACGTTGTTCAACAGATCATCCAGCACGGCAGAGAGTACGGATTCGGCGTCGAGGCGGGCAGCAAGCCGGAGTTGTTGGCAGTGGTCGCGATGACCGATCCGCAGACACCGATCGTTTGCAACGGTTTCAAGGACGAAGAATTCATTCAAATGGCGTTGTTGGCCCAGCGCCTCGGCCGAACCGTCATTCCCGTTGTGGAAAAAGTCACCGAACTCGACCTGATACTAAAATTCGCGGAGACCTTGAAGGTTCGCCCCACAATCGGCATGCGAATCAAGCTGGCGACACGCGGCACCGGACGTTGGCAGGCCAGCGGAGGGTATCGCAGCAAGTTCGGTCTTACCGTTGCCGAGATGCTGACACAACTCGACCGCTTGATTGACCAGGACATGGGCGATTGCTTCCGCCTGCTCCACTTTCATGTCGGCAGTCAAATAGGAAACATTCGACCCTTGAAGGCTGCGATACTCGAGGCTGCGAGAATTTACGTGGACCTCTATCGCCGCGGCGCGGGATTGCAATATCTCGATGTAGGCGGCGGTCTCGGGGTCGACTACGACGGTTCGCGAACCGACTCCGAATCGAGCATGAACTACACAATGCAGGAGTACGCCAACGACGTCGTCTACCACGTGCAAACGGTTTGTGACGAAGCCGAGGTTCCGCATCCACAGTTGATCTCCGAGAGTGGACGCGCCGTGGCAGCACAGCACAGCGTACTGGTCATGGAAACACTCGGCGTAACGTCCCAGGGCAACGTCCAATCTGTGCCGATGGAAGTCCCCGAGCATTACGAACAACCGGTCCACGATTTGTGGTTGTCGTATGATTCGCTGTGTGTCGAAAACATGCGCGAGGTTTACCACGATGCGCAGGTGTCACTCGATTTGTGCATGAATCTGTTCAGCGGCGGGTACCTGCCGCTGGAACAACGCGTGACAGCCGAGAATCTGTATTTTGCGATTTGTCACCGCATCCGCGATCTCGGCTCGCGTCTTGGCGAATTGCCTGAAGACGTCAAACATCTCAACCGAATGTTGTCGGACATCTATTTTGCCAACTTCTCGTTGTTTCAATCCGTGCCGGATTCATGGGCGATCGATCATTTGTTTCCGATCATTCCCATCCACCGACTTGGTGAACAACCGACCCGGCACGCGGTGCTCGGCGATGTGACTTGCGACAGCGATGGCAAAGTCGACTCGTTCATCAACGGAGGCAAACGGCGGCGAACTCTGATGTTGCATGAACTGCGACCAAACGAAAGCTACCAAATGGGCGTTTTCCTGGTCGGCGCGTATCAGGAAATCCTTGGCGACCTCCATAATTTGTTCGGAGACACGCACGCGGTGCACGTCGATGTGGAGGACGGAGCGGCGAAGGTCCAGTCGATCGTCAAAGGAGACACCGTTCGACAAGTTCTGGGGTATGTCCAATACGAAGGACGCGAGTTGGTCGACAATCTGCAGAACGCCGTCGAAGACGCGCTCCAGGCGGGCCACATCGATAATCAACAGGCGGGGGAGACAGTCGCCTTCTATGAATCGGCCTTGGGGAACTACACCTATTTGTCCACGCGCGGCCCCCAAACGTAATCGATTTACCCGTTTTTCGCGTTCTCCGGCGTTCGCTCGGAGCGTCCCCGATGCGTTGCGTCGCCGGCGCCGCATCGTCACTTGCCCCTCGCGAGGGCACAATGAGAAGCAGAAGACATGGTGGCCCGGTTGTGCTCGCCTGTTACGATGGTGCGAGGCTCGCGGGGGGAATCTTCCCGCCAAGGCTCACGTGCAACATGGAAATCGATCCACCCCACAGAATGCTGAATACCTGGTGGGTGATCAGGGAGAATGATTGCTGATGATGTTTCTGACGTCGCCGTTGTACAAAGCCCTCGGCGTTCTGGTCATTTCGGTGCTGCCGGTCAACCTGCAAACCAATGATGGGGAAACCGTCACCGGTGAGTTAGCCGGGTTCACCGAGTCGGCTGTTCGCGTGGATCAAAATGGCCGAAGTGTTGAGTATCCTTTCGACGACCTGTTGTCTTTGTCTCCGATCGAGTTGGATGAAAAGACCGGACCAAAATATCGGGTGACGTTGATCGGAGGTTCCCGGATCGCCGCGCAAGACGTTTCGTTTGCTGACGGAACACTTGTGGTTCAACCGCGGCGACAGGATCCAATTGAGATCCCGGTCAAACAGGTCAAGTCGATTCGGTTTCGCCCGTCCGCGGTGGCGACCGACGCGTCGTGGCTTGGAATCATGGGCCGTGAAAGTCGGGGGGACACACTTGTGATCCGCCGTCCAGGTGACCGTCTCGATCCGCAACAGGGGATCGTCGTTTCCATCAAGGAAGACAAAGTCGGCTTTGACCTCGACGGTGATGTCGTCAACGCACCGATCGATCGACTCGAAGGGGTTGTGTTTGGCGGAGGTGACAGTGTGGTCGAGAACGCGGAAGTTCAAGTGACCGACGTGTGGGGATCGGTGTGGTCGCTCGTTTCGATCGACCCGAGTACTGGTGCGGATCCATTGCGAATGCGGCTGACCCCTGCGGTTGTTCACAGCATCCCGCTTCGTCACATCGCGTCGATCCGGTGGAGTGGTGGCGTTTCGATGCTGGCCGCGAACGAACCGGCATCACAGTCGCTTCGCACCTATTTCAAGACGAACGTCGATGATCAATTGACGAGCCGTTTCTTTGGTCCCAGCCGCGAAGGTGAAACGGATCTGCTGATGTTCGGCGGTTCGTCGATTGAATACCGCATCGAACCGGGCTACCGCATACTGGCCGGAAGCATTCGCCGACACGAAGAAGTTTCCAACGCTTCGAAAGTAAACGTGCGCATCGAATTGGACGGAAAACCGGTCTGGGAACAGTCTCTTCCGGATGCCGAGCCGCGAGGATTCGAGATTCCACTCGAGCAATCGCGGCGCGTGGCAATCAAGATCGAACACGGCACCGACGGTGATCTCGGTGACACCGTTCGGATATCACGACCAAGGTTGTTGAAATAGATTCATGAATTCACGGCAGACCATCGGCGCGCTGGTTATCGCAGCTTTCCTGTGCGTATCGCCGCCCTCTTCATTTGCGGAACCACCGATTCAACTTGATCCGCTGCTTGAACAGGCGGAACAGGAACGCATCGAAGCGATCGCACGGGCGATTCCTTCGGCGGTCAGCGTGTTTGTGCCCGGCGGCGCCGGAGGCGGAAGCGGCGTGCTGATCTCGCCCGACGGTTACGCGCTGACAAACTTTCACGTCACCAGCCCGGCCGGCACCTACATGCGCTGCGGCTTGAGCGACGGGAACATCTATGACGCGGTGATTGTCGGCATCGATCCGGTTGGCGACCTCGCACTGATACGGCTGCTTGGACGTACCGATTTCCCGTATGCCGAACTCGGCAGCAGCCGCAGTGCGCACGCGGGTGACTGGTGCATGGTCATCGGAAACCCGTTCCTGCTTGCGTCGAATCTGCAGCCGACCGTGACTTGGGGCATCCTCAGCGGCGTCGGACGGTACCAGTATCCATCGGGGACGCTGCTCGAATATGGAGACTGTCTTCAAACCGATGCGTCGATCAATCCCGGAAACTCAGGCGGGCCGATTTACGACGCACAGGGCCGGCTGCTGGGGATCGTCGGCCGGGCGTCATTCGAGAAACGAGGCCGGGTCAACGTGGGCGTCGGCTACGCGATTTCGATCAATCAGGCCAAAAACTTTCTCGGCTACCTGCACAGCGGACGGATCGTCGACCATGCAACGCTCGGAGCGACCGCTGTGACCGACCCCGATGGCGGTGTGAGTGTGTCGAACATTCTCGAGTCGAGCGATGCCTATCGTCGGGGTCTGCGGTATTCCGCCGAGATTCTCGAGGTCGATGGGCGCGTCGTGCAAACAGCCAACGATCTGCAAAAAGTTCTCGCCACCTTTCCCAACCGGTGGCGAGTCAAGTTGCGATACCGGCTCGAGGGCGAAACACAACAAACGCTCGTGCGGCTGATGAGCGTTCATCGCGAAGACGAACTGCTCGAGAAAATGGCCGGTGCCCTGCCTCCGCCGCCACCAAGAAAACCCGAGGGGGACGAAAAGGAGGACGAGGGCGACGATGAATCGGATGAAGAGGATCGCGAAGAGCCCAAAAAAATACCCACACTCCGAAAGGTTCCAGCAGCAAAGGACCAGGTTCCAAAAATCGTCAAAGACCAGTTGGTCGAGCGCAAGGGTTACGCCAACTACCACTTCAACCTGGTGCAACAAGACCGCTTCATTTCGGCCGTCCGCGATCAGTTCCCCGGAGGCCAGGAAGGTGACGACGTCGCCTGGGTGATCGAGGCAGAGACCGACAGCGACCAACCACAGCCGGCATTGATTCGCGTCACCTCCGGGACGATGGCCTTGTTGGTTGGCGACCGTCCCATCGAGGCTGATACCAAGGCCGAACTCTACGATGGTGTCAGTGCAAGATCGATCGCTGGAATGTTGCCGGCGCTCGACGCGTGGAGGCGGATGATATCCAACGGTCCGAAAAAATTCGGCGAAAGTTTTTATCTCGGCAGCATGCCGCTCGGTGGCGAGCGACCGCTGCGCGATTGCATCGTCGGGATCGACGGCGAGCTTGAAGTCCGATGGTTGAGCCACCCGGAAAGCCAGCTGATCGAAGCGATTGAGGTCTTTGCCGATCGCGACGAGGATCCCGCCGAGTTATGGCTGTTCCGCGAGGACGGCGAGAACTCGATGCCGACAATCCTGGAATTACGATACGGCCTCGAACCGGTGCTGCGTTTGCGGGTCAAGAAATGGGAAATGGTTCCGGAATCGGAACTCGAGAAACGGGACGATGCGAAATCGAAACAACGTGAGGAGAACGCATGAGAAGCGTCCTGTTCATTGTTGTTCTGTTGACCACGATGTGTTCAGACCGTTGTTTTTCCCAGCCGCCGGTGAGGGATTGGGCACGCGACGCACAACGCAAGGTGGTAAAGGTTTACGGCGCCGGCGGTCTGTCGGGTCTGGAGGCGTATCAGAGTGGATTCCTGGTTTCGCCCGAGGGTCACGTCGCGACGGCATGGAGCTATGTCCTCGATGTCGAGCCGATCGTGCTGCTCGATGACGGCCGGCGTTTCGAGTCCAAGATTGTCGGGTTTGAACCCTCGCTCGAATTGGCCGTGCTGAAGATCGAGGCTTCGGAGTTGCCGTTCTTTCGGATCCAGGATGACTTATCACCGCAATGGGGTGATCCGATTCTCGCCGTCAGCAACCTGTTTAACATTGCGACCGGAAACGAGCCCGCCAGCGTGATGCAGGGTTCGATTGCGGCGATCAGCGAACTCGATGCTCGCCGCGGCACTTTCAAGACGCCCTATCGCGGCAAGGTCCTGATTCTTGACTTGATCGCCAACAACCCGGGAGCGGCCGGTGGTGCCGTGGTGGACACCCAGGGGCGGTTGATCGGCATGCTTGGCAAGGAGTTGCGAGATACGGCGACCGGCGTTTGGCTCAACTACGCCGTTCCCGCCTCGGCGCTGCGTAAAACGATTGGTGACATCATCGCAGGCCGTAAAACCACAACCGCCGAAGATCTTGCCCCGCCGCTTCCTCGCGAAAAATCGCACAACCCCGACACCCTCGGCATCGTGATGATTCCCGATGTCCTCGAAACCACGCCGGCGTACGTCGATGATGTCACGCCCGACTCACCGGCCGCACGTGCCGAACTTCGACCCGACGATCTGGTGTTGTTGGTCAACGGAAAACGGGTCGAAAGCCAACGCTCCCTTCGATCACTCCTTCGCACGATTGATCGCCGCGACACTGTCGAATTGACGATCCAGCGTGATACCCAAATCCTGCCCCTGGTGCTGCGCCCGTGAACCGAGCCTCGTTTTTTCCCTGTATAGTTTTCCGCTCTATGCTCGCGGCAATCGTGACGCTTGCAACGGTATCGCACGCCAAGGCCGAGAGTGAAGCGTACCGACAAGCGATGGCCAAGGCGGTACGCAATGCGGCCAACCGTGTCTTGCCGTCGGTCGTCACGATTGAAATCATCGGCACAGGCGGCGTTGGCCCGGGAGAAGTGGAACAGGACGCCCCGACATCCGGTGTCGTCATCGATGACGCTGGGTTCATTCTTGGATCGAGTATCGTCGTGCGGCGTCCCTCGGCCAGCATTCTGGTCGTGTTGCCCGACGGCACGCGGCACGCGGCCGAAGTGGTCGCCCGCGACCACCACCGGGACCTGGTCTTGTTGAAGATCACCACCGACAAAGAACTCACCGCGGTCGAATTACCCGAATCGATCGACGTCCAGATCGGTCAGACGACAGTCGCCGTTGGGCGCTACGGCAGCGACGCATCCCCGATGATCAGCCGCGGCGTATTGAGTGCGGCCGGCCGCCTGGACGGGATCGCGCTGCAAACCGATGCCCGCGTCCCACCGGCGCTATACGGTGGCCCGATGATTGATCTGTACGGAAACGTGCTCGGAATTCTGATCCCGGCGGTCGCCCAGGGTGGTGCCGAAGATTCCACCAGCTGGTACGACTCGGGGATTGCGTTCGCGATTCCCTCGGACGTGATCACTCGCAAGCTCGACCGATTGATCAAAGGCGAGGATATCAAGAAGGGTGTGATGGGCATTGTTTCGCGGTCGCGAGATCCCTACGCGAGCGGCACGGAGATCGCCGCGGTTCGGACACGTTCGCCCGCCGAGGCGGCTGGAATCAAACCAGGCGACAAGGTGTTGACGGTCGACGGAAAACCGGTTCGGCGGCACCAGGAAATCCGCCAGATACTCGGCAGCTTTGACGCGGGCGAATCGATCCTGATCAAACTGGAACGTGATGGCAAAGAGATCGAAATTGAAACAACGCTTGCTGAGAGCATTCCACCGCTGCAACCTCAACGGTTGGGTGTGATCGTCCGTGAGGAATCGGCCGAAGGAGATCAACCTCAAACCATCGTAATCGTCGATGCCGTGCTGCCCGGATCACCGGCCGCGGGAAAGATCGAAGCGGGCGACGTGATCTTGCGCGTGGGCGAAGCCGCGATTGAAGATGCCGATTCGTTGAGGCGGCAACTCATTTCCGCAGCCCCCGACGATGCCATCAAAGTCGCCTATCGACGCGGAGATGACGGGCAGCAGACCGCAACAATCACTCCCCAGAACATCGCGGGGCCGATCTTTGATGGTCTTCCCGATTCATGGGGCGACGCCGGCGATGATGATTGGACGATCCAGGAAATCAAATTACCCGATGCCGCGAACGCCGCGGCCTACGTGGCGCCCAAGCCCGACGCCGAGAATCAACAACTCGGTCTGATGATCTTGTTGCTCAACCCCGGAGAGGGTTCACCTCAGGACGTCTTGAAGTCATGGCTTGACACGTCCAAGGCAGCGGGCGTGGTCGTCTGTGCGATCGCTCCCGAGGATAACCGGAGGTGGCAGCCGAAAGAAATGGAACTGGTTGGCAAACATGCCACAGCCGTTTTAAAGAAAGCACCGATCGACAAGTCTGCCGTCGCGGTGTCGGCCCCCGGCGCGCTCGCGGGCGGAAAGGCCGAAGCGGCCGATTCGATGGCCGTGGCCGTCTCGATGTCACAGAGCAGTACGTTCTTTGGCGTAGCCGTTTCCCCGGAAACCCGACCACCGGCGGTGCGGCTTCGCGAAAACGAACCTTCCGCTTCACTGCAGATCCTGTTGCCGATCGACTCGAGGGATGACCTGCCGCCATGGGGCGCCGGTATTGAGAGAGCCGGGTATCCGATCGTCACAGGCGGAGAGGTCAACGAATCATCGCTGTTGCGATGGGTTCGATTGTTGCAGGCGATTTAGGCCCCGCGGCGTGCGGTCGAGTTAACTGATCGCGTGTGGTACCTTCTTTATCTGCTGTGGTTTTCTTTTATGCGTCGGTGGATGGAATCCCGCGAAGTTCACAATGTCACGATCAAGATACTGAGACTTTCGACGCGTTCTCACTGCCAAATCGAGATCTGACCGCGGGAAAAAACGAAAACGATGTGGGTTGCTGGTCAGATCGTCGTTGGATTGGTGCTATTGGTTTGGGGCGGCGAATTGCTCGTTCGAGGCGCTGTGGCATTGGCGGCCTCGTTTCGTATTTCGCCTCTTGTGATTGGGTTGACCGTTGTCGCGTTCGGGACCAGCGCACCGGAGCTCGGAGTCAGTTTGCAGGCGGCGGTTTCAGGTAACGCTGATGTGGCGGTCGGCAATGTAGTCGGCAGCAACATCATCAACGTGCTGCTGATTCTTGGCGCCGCGGCACTGGTCACCCCGTTGATCGTCTCGAGCCAATTGGTCCGCCTGGACGTCCCGTTGATGATTGCCGCGTCGGTCGCGGTATGGGGCTTTGCGTCGGACGGCCAAATCGAGCGGTGGGAGGGAGTCGTGATGTTCACCGCGTTGGTGATCTACATTGTTTTCTGCATTCGCAAGAGCCGTGGCGAAGCAAAGCAGGTCCAGGACGAGTTTGCCTCGGAGTACGCCAAAACCGAAAACGGCACAATCAATCTTTTGATGCAAGTCGGTCTGATCGTTGTCGGACTGGTGCTACTCGGAATCGGCTCGAAATTGCTCGTTGACGGCGCGGTATCGATCGCCACAAGGCTGGGGGTCAGCGAGTTGGTGATTGGATTGACAATCGTCGCCGCGGGAACTTCGTTACCCGAAGTGGTCACGTCGGTGGTGGCAAGTTTTCGGGGCGAACGCGACATCGCAGTCGGAAATGTCGTCGGCAGCAACTTGTTCAATATTCTTTGCGTACTCGGGTTGACCAGCGTGGTTTCACCCGAGGGAATCGCAGTATCCAGCACCGCAATCGCGTTCGACATTCCCGTGATGGTGGCGGTCGCCGTGATATGCCTTCCAATCTTCATCACCGGCGGGGTCATTCGACGATGGGAGGGCGGATTGTTCCTCGTTTATTACGTCGCATACACCACGTTCCTCGTGTTGGCGGCGACGCAATCCTCGTTGGCACAGTGGTTCACGATGGTGATCGCCTACGTGGTCGTGCCCGTGACCGCGTTGGTGCTCGCTGCATCGTTCTATCAATCGTGGCGCGATTCGTCGGCCTCGGCCGAAATCGACACGCCCGCCGGCGAAACCGATTGACGCGGCCGCTACTAGCTGACGTATTCTTCTTCTTCTTCGCCGGTCGGCCTTGAGATTTCGCCGGTATCTTCCAGGTGCCGAACAATGTCGACAATCTTCTGTTGCACCGCTTCCACTTCGCTGATGCGTACGCTGCCGAGGTAGTCCATCTCCTCGCGCAAGTTTTCCGCAGCACGCGTGCTCATGTTGCGCATCACTTTTTCCTGGAGGGTCTGGCTGCCGCCTTTGAGAGACATCGCCCACTGGGCCGTCTCGACATTCTTCAAGAGTGCCTGGATATCGCGGTCGGCCAGCTTCGAGATATCTTCGAAGACAAACATCAATCGGCGGATCTCGTCGGACAATTCGGGATCCTCGCGTCCGAGCGACTCCATGATCGTCCGCTCGATGGAGCGTTCGCAGACGTTCAGAATTTCGGCGACGCTTTCCACACCGCCAATGTTCGTATGTTTTTGGTTGACCATGCTGCTGAGCCGCATTTCCAACCCATACTCGAGTTCGGCACCGCTTCGGCACTGGTCCGGCCAATCATCGCGATCCGGCGGATCACTTCCAACTGCTTCTCCGGCTCGAGGCCCGCCATCACTTCCGACGCGTAGTGGCTCGGAACGTGACTCAGTAACAGTGCGATCGTCTGGGGGTGCTCGTCGCCGATGAATTGAAGCAGGGTATGCGAGTCGACCTTCTTGATGAAGCCGAACGGCATCGCCTCGATGGTCTGCTGGAGGTTGCCGATCAGCTCGTTGGCATCACGTCCAAGCGCTTCCTTGATCAATTCCTTGGCTCGCTCGAGGCCGCCCGGACTGGCATACAGCGAACTCGCCTTGCTGGTCAGGAACTCGGCGATGACCATTTCCTGGTCATCCCCGCCGGCCGAGTCGATTTGCGCGATCATGATGCTGATCGCCTCGATGTAACGCGGGGGCAATTGCCCGAGCACTTTCGCGGCGGCCTGGGTCGGCAGACTCATCAACAAGATGGCTGCTTTGCGCAACCCCTGTTCGTCGAATGAGACCATACTTGACATCGACCGGAACCTCCAGCGCGGCGAGCGCCGTGCCGCGTGCACAGCGTCTCTTCTCTCGCTTTTATCGGCCCAATTCGCCGCCCAGTGCCGTAGGACAGGCCGATTTCGGGTTGTAGCGGTCGACCCCTCGATCAGCACGGCCACGCCGCCGGAGGAGGACTTCCCAAAAATTCCCGGTTCCGCTATTCTTCGTGGTTCGTAAACACTCTGAACATAACGATTTACCGGTATTCGGACGGGATTGATGGGCAAGGGAAAAGGCAAGAGCAAGATCAAGACCCACAAGGGCACGAAAAAACGTTTTCGGCTCTCCGCCAAGGGCAAAGCCATGCATCGCAGCAGCGGCACGAGCCACCTCGCACAGGCGGTGTCGAGCAAGAGGCGCCGAAACCTTCGTGGGACCACCGCCGTGGATTCCTGCATGGAATCAACCATCCATGCGGCGCTCAACGGCCACAGTTACTAGTAATCAGCTCGTTCGTCGTCATGTGAACGTGTCCGCGATCCCCCAGATCGCCAAACGTAAGTGACGACGATTGATGACCCTACGACGTCGAGTTGGCGAGTGGTTGCCACCGACATTGCAGATAAACTCTTCCATTTGTGGGAACACACTTTCATTCCAGTTGGGTAGAACATCGAAACAACGGCACGCCGACTCGGACGTGGCTTGATTTCGGGGCCTGAATTGGAAACTTCATTCGAGATTGAACAAAGCGATCAGGAAATCTTTCCATGCGTACTACTACCGGTTCGGCACGAAACAAGTCGAAAAAACGTCTCTTCAAACGTGCCAAGGGTTACCGCGGCGGACGCGGCAAGCTGACCCGAACGGTCAAGGAAACACTGATCCGCAGCGGCGTGTACGCATTCCGTGACCGACGCGTTCGCAAGCGTGATTTTCGCAAGCTCTGGATCACTCGTATCAATGCGGCGACGCGCCAACACGGGCTTCGCTACAGCGAGTTCATGTACGGGCTGAAGCTTGCCAACATCGAGCTCGATCGTAAGTCATTGTCTCAGATGGCGATTCACGATGAGGCGGGTTTCAAGGACGTCTGTGACAAGGTCAAGGAATCGCTCGCCGCTGCCCCAACCGCGTAGCAATGGTGCCCCAACCGTCTAGCAGTCGTGCCCTAACCGCGTAGCAATCGTGCCCCAACCGCGTAGCAATGTCGCTCCAGGACTTCTTATCGACGCTTGACTCGCTCGAAGGCGAGGCATCGAGCGCCTTTGATTCGGCGGCCGATCCGGAACTGCTGGAAGCGGCCCGCGTCCGCTTTCTCGGACAAAAGAGCGGCGCTATCCGCGACGTCCAAAAGCAGATGGGTTCGATCGACAAGTCCGATCGCAAAGCCGCGGGCATGCGATTGAACGAATTCAAGTCAAACATCCAAGCCGCCTTCGACGCGTGCAAGGCGCGGCTGGGCGGTAGCGACGATTCCGCCGTCGATCCCACATTTGATCCAACGCTGCCCGGTGTGCGTCCCAACATCGGCCACATCCACCCAATCACGCAAACCATCTCGCACTTGATGGAGATCATGGGGAGGATGGGATTCGAGGCGGCGGAAGGACCGGAGGTCGAAGACCCCTGGCATAACTTCGTCGCCCTGAACATTCCCGAAGACCACCCGGCCCGTGACCCGCTCGACAATTTCTACCTGGCGACAGCCAGATCCGCCGGCAAATCGAGCGCCACGCGTTCAAACGTCGAAGGAAGTCAGCTTTTGCGGAGCCAGACCAGCACGGTTCAAATCCGGGTCATGGAGAACGAGCAGCCGCCCATTCGCGTCATCTCACTGGGCAGGGTCTATCGGCCTGATGACCCGGACGCCACCCATTTTCCGATGTTCCACCAAATGGAAGGATTGCTGGTCGATCGCAGCGTCACGATGGCGAACTTGAAAACCGTGTTGCGGGTGTTCGCCAACAATTATCTCGGCGACGACGTCGACATACGATTTCGACCATCTTTTTTCCCTTTCACCGAACCGAGTGTCGAAGTCGATTTTTTCTGGAACGACGCCTGGGTCGAATTCGGCGGTGCGGGGATGGTCGATCCTGCCGTCTTCGAAGCGGTCGGATACGACACCGAACAATTCAGCGGATTTGCATTCGGTCTCGGTGTCGAGCGTCTTTGCATGCGACGTCACGGGATCAGCGATATCCGCGACCTCTACAGCGGCGATCTGCGATTTCTGAGACAGTTCTAGGTTAAGACCGACGGTTGGCTTATCACACGATCCAGCCGGTTTTACAAGCTTCGTAGGCCGGACCGAGCTTTGCGAGTTCCGGCATTGTTTTGAGTGATCGCCGGAACTCGCAAAGCTCGGTCCGGCCTACGACTCGCCCATCGTGTTGTCTTCTTGCAACATCAAAACTTGCGCGTCGTGCTTGTATTAGAAACAAGCCTTGCTTTCTTCCGCGAATCCGAATGCGTGACGAATCAGGAAACGGTGCTGGCCGCCGATGAATCGAATTCGAACATCCGCTCAAGCCTCGTGACGGTGAATACTTCTCGCACGCTCTGGTGAACATCCATCAACACGAGCTGGATTCCTCGATCACGGGTCTGTCGATTCAGGCGGATCAGCACATTCAACGCGGCACTGCTGATCATCGTGACCTCCTTGAAATCGAGGTGCAACCGTGAGACGCCGCCACTGGATCGAAACTCGTTGGAATTCACCAACGCTTTCAAATCAAGCGACAACTGCTGGCCCGACTTTAAATCATTCAAGTCGCGCGTACCCATCGTCATCATGTCGTCCCGGTCTTCCCCGGATACGTAAATCAGCTGAACGTAACTCATCAAGCCTCGAATTAAAATTAATCTGGACCAGGCGACGCGCGCGACAGACCGTAACATCGCAGGGTGAAAACTACAAACAAGTCCCCGAGTTCTCTTCATCTTCAGGCTACAGGCGACATCGGCAAGCCGCAACTTTTAACCGCCCTTAGAGTGGTAAAGTTCGGGTCGCAAACATGGATTACCGATAAAGTCAGCCCCATTTCCGCCTCAAATCTGGTCCATTGCGCGCTAACGCGAATTGGCCCGCTGTGCCGTACGGATGATCAATCGGTTTTCCTTGAAGTACTCGGTAACTTCACCAGAAACCATCCAGTGGTCGTCCGACGCGTCCGCTCGAACCGCTTCCACGATTCTCTGCAGCATGAGGTTTTCGACGATGATGACATGCGGGACCCGCTTCGCTTCGACCGTGCTCTCTGCCTGGCCGTCCCCGACGGCCGTGGATGTCATCTGAACGCTCCATTGCCGATTGGGTGTTGCACCGCCCAACCGCGAAGGACGCGGTTTTTCATTGTGTGATTCATGTGCCCCCTGGCCGTTCCGTACACTTGAATACTTGAACGTGGGCTGCGAGCCGACGAAATCATCCCCTTGACGCTCCGTGGACTCGATGGTCGGCACAAATGCCCACCGCCGACCGAGCATGACGATGCGCCCAACTGTAGGCGGCAACAGTGTGCCTTCGCGCTGGTGGCTGAATCCCGATTCGTCGCCCCCCGCGTTCCGCTCGACAGAGTTCATTTGAGCAACCGCCGAAAAACCCATGCTGCGGTGGTAACCATCCGCGGCGCAACAGAGCGTACAACCAGTGCCACCGCTCATCGCCATCACGGTGATTGTCAAAACGGATATGCCCGCCTGGATCACATCCCGTGAAATTGCGAACGACGAGCGTGCCCACCAAATGAGCAAAGGCAATATAAGCATGGTTGGTGCCAGTTGGGGAAACAGTTTCAGGGAAGTGAAACGTGTTCCACGGACGTCGGCTTCCATGCTGGCCGGGAACGCGGATGTGCGGTAGTTCGATTGCAGAAAACTTGCGTGGTCAGGGTGATCGGCCGCGTGCGGGTGGGAGGGTAAGGACCGCACGCGGCCGATCTGTACGATATCCGTGCGAAGTGGGACAACGGATATCAGGTGTATACGACTTGAACGGGTCTGCAGAACCAGATCGGGTCGCATCAGGGTTACGGGTTAGTCGTGCCTGTGGTGTCGGGGGATCGCCAGTGCATGACAGCTAATCACGGCGCCGAGCGCGATCATCGACAATCCGAGCCAACGTGGCGGTTCGATTCGTTTGGTCGGTCTGGGGTAGACTCGCATCATCAGCGACGACATTCCGGAGTTATCCGCGACCGTCGTGCGTTCGGAGAATCGGGCCAGGGCTCGCGTCGCAGGCTCGTTGAGCACGAACGAATCAACCATGCGAAACTGGATACCCAGCAGAATCAGAAGGATTCCTGCGAAAAAGTAGCGGTTACGGTACATCGACATGAGTCTTTGATTTCCTTCATCGCCATCGGGGAGGAACGGCAATACCATGGAAGCAGCGAAGGCCACGAGCGATTTCGGGCCGACGTGAGATTAGAATCGGCGCACGCGCGGATGTTTCTCGACGCGATTCGCAAAGCAACGTGTCGCAGGTTGTGGCGCAATGCTGCCCGGAAAAACGATGTTTCCCCGCAATCCAATCGTTCCTTGCGGATCAATTGTGACGCTTGCGCAGCGGTCCGCTCCGTTCCAAAGATGCCGGCGGTTCCGATTCTTGCACCGCCAATCAAGCGTCACATTGAGCGTGTTCAGTGATGGCCGAACAATCCGTCGACCAGACCCGCGACCGAATCACGGAATGTGTTCAGCGAAGCATCTTCCAACAAATGCGATTGGTTGCTTTGCATGATCGCCGCTGCAAGCGGCTTGTGCTGGTTCCAATCGCTCAGATCGAAACTGCGCGTGTCAACATAGACGTCAGAAAGGTTGTTGCTGATCTTGGAAACCAGAAACACTCCGTCGTTGCCGCGTACCACGTGGTAGTGCATCGCCACGTATAGCAACAAAGCACCGGCGACCATTCCAAACAGAAAACGCGACATGAAACACCTATTCTCATCAATGCAAAAAATGGATCCAACTGGGTTCGCGTCGACATATACAGATTCGGATCGGGGACCGACAAGTGGAATTCAGGGTCAGCCCCAAATGCGGAATCTGGGGCATCTGCGGGGATGGCAACCACGAGAATGCGGCGAATTTACGCCGGTTTTCTTGGCGGATTGGCGTCCACGGCGAAATTCGGTCATAACAAGGATTCTCTTCTCTCATCTGAAACGCGGTACATGGGGTACTCTCGATGTCCAGCATCACGCGCCTGGCAATCCTCTCCCTCTTTGTTGCCATCATTCTCGGTCAGGAATCACTCGTCGCCGAAGAGGACGCGATGGTCGATCGCGGCAGGGAACTCTTCGAGCGGGAATGGAAATTCGAGGAACCGGATGTGCTGGAACAGGACGCCACCGAGAGTCAATTCACTTTCGCACGACGTTTGATGCAGTTGCCCGGTGATGGGCTAGGCCCGATGCACAACGCTGTCTCGTGCGAAAGCTGTCACGCCTCGGGTGGTGGCGCGGGCGTCGATCGTAACGTCACGCTATTGACACTCGATCCACGCACATTCAGCGCGTTCAAATCGAATCGTAAGGAAGTTCGCTCCCATCTGATTGACCTCTATCCCGGCTTGCTATCGCCCCGGGGGTTTCTGTCGATGGAGACAGTCATACATGAAAAATCGACTCGCCCGTTTTACAAGGAGATGCGCGAGAATATTGAGGCGCACATTCCCGGCGAGCGCAACGATGATTGGCTCGATTCCAAAAAACGCACCATCGAGGCGATTGCCGAAAACCCGGTTCTTGCCGGACGCGACGGGCCACTTGATTTTTACCTCAGCCAGCGCAATTCACCGCCACTTTACGGACTGGGTCTGATTGACGGCATCGACATGTCCCGGCTCGGTAACATTGCTCGCTCTCAGGCGCGAAGAACCAACGGAAGAGTCACCGGCCGGGTCGGTGCGGGAAAGTTCGGGTGGCGCGGCCAGACGTCAACCCTCGCTGATTTTGTCCGCGGTGCCTGCGCTAATGAACTCGGCCTTCAGGTAGCCAGGGGCGTGCAACCGCCCGATGCAGCCGATGAGACGTACGTCAGTCTCGGGATGGACCTCGACGAAACCGAAGTAGGTGAATTGATCGCCTTCGTGCGTGCGCTCCCGGCACCGATCCAGGAAACGCGTTTGCAGGAAGAACGGCTCGACACGCGTGAGGGTAAGAAAGTCTTCAACAAGATTGGTTGTAATGTGTGTCACGTCGAGCGGCTCGGCCCCGCCCGGGGGCTGTACAGCGATCTGTTGCTTCACGACATGGGAGATCTGCTGCAGGCCCCTTCGCCGGCATCAATCGGCGAGAACCTGACTCGGATACGCCGCGTGTCGAGCGGATTTTTTCCACCCGAGAAGCCGCCCATCGGGTCCCAGTTCATGCCATTTCCGTCGTCCCCGAAAGGAGGCTATTTCGGGTCGGGGTCGGGATTCGCAGGATCGCCCATGCCCTACCCGATGGAGCGACCCCGGGAACCGACGTTCCCGGCCGGAAAATTGCCGGCGGAGTTGACCGACGTGCGTGAACCGTCCCAGGTCACGTGGGATGCGCTGCAGCGCGAATGGAAAACGCCGCCACTATGGGGTGTCGCTGATTCGGCCCCCTATCTTCACGACGGGCGGGCCGCGACGCTTGACGCGGCGATTCGGTGGCACGCGGGCGAAGCCGCCGATGCCGCGGCCGGTTACCGTGGACTCGACGGTGAAAGCCGACGACAACTGATCGCCTTTCTGGCGTCGTTACGAGCCCCGGTCAATCACAAACGCCAAGAAGTCGATCGGTCGTTCCAGCCCCGATACGTTCGCGCCAACGAAGTTGCCGTGCCGACGCTGGAAGAACTCGCCGAAGACCTGAGTGTCTTTGATCCGGAAAGTTAGGCTTGCTCTCCAAAGGGGTCTGACCCTTTGGAGGGCGAGCCAGTTTGCCAATGTTTGCATCTTGCCCGCAGAGGGTCAGACCCCTTTTGAGACAAGAGCCCTTTGGAGACAAAGTCTGACCCTTTGCGGGGCGAGCCAGTTTGCCAGTGTTTGCGTCTTGCCCGGAGAGGGTCAGACCCCTTTGGAGACAAAGCCTGGCATCGGCTGAATTGAACGCGACTTCGGTGATTACATGCGAAGCCCGCAACGCATGGCGGGCTCGGTAAACGCGAGCCGTGTGCCGCC
>JAHELS010000126.1 GCA_024644085.1 Rhodopirellula sp. | reverse complement strand
ACTCTCGACGACCGGTTGCGCAACCGAATGGCGTTCGAAACTGCGTTTGAGATCGCAACACAGTTGCTCGAAGCAGTCTCCCATGCGCACCAACAAGGGGTGATTCACTGTGATATCAAGCCCGAGAACATTCTGATGTTTGAACGCAATCGCATTCGTCTTGCCGATTTTGGAATCGCGAAGGCAGCACAGAAGACGGTTAGCGGATCGGGGACGGGCACGGTCGGGCACATGGCACCCGAACAGGCAATGGGCAAACCGTCGATGCGCAGCGACGTCTTCTCGATTGGGTTGATCGCATACCGGATGCTCGCGGGTTGCTGGCCCGAGTATCCGTTCAATTGGCCGATGCCCGGTACTGCGAATCTGCGACGACGGGCCCATCCCGAGTTGGTTGCGATCATCCGCAAATCACTCGCCTTCAATCCGCGTCACCGATACCGGGACGCCACACAAATGATTGCGGAATGGAAAAAAGTTCGGTTGAAAGCGATTCGCTACGCCAGACGACGCCGCGCCGAGAGTTAGAATTCCCTAGTGAGATTAGTATCGATGGCAACAGCAACAGCCAAAACGGTGAAACAGCTTTACGTCGAAAGCGACATGCAATCGCCCGAGTTGATGGAACTCGCCGGCGGGAATATCGTTACGCTGTGTCGCCGATGCCCTGAAAAGACAGAGCCCAACGACGATTGTGCCGCCGTGGTACAGACCGATTGGGGCGCATTGATACTGGTGGTCGCCGACGGAGTCGGAGGATCACCCCTTGGGCATAAGGCCTCGGCCATCGCCGTCGAATCGGTCGCCGATAGCGCGAGAGAATCCGAACCGATGAGCGACCTTCGCCCGGCAATTCTCGATGGCATCGAGAAGGCCAACCGTGAAATCCTCGACCTCGGAATCGGGGCTGCAACCACATTGGCGGTCGTTGAAATCCAGGATCGGATCGTGAGGGGCTACCAGGTCGGAGATTCGACAACTTTGGTGATCGGCCAACGCGGCGCTTTGAAATGGAAGTCGACTTCTCATTCACCCGTTGGTTACGCAATCGAAGCGGGTATGCTTGACGAATCCGACGCGATGCACCACGACGAGAGGCACATCGTTTCGAATCTTGTCGGCTCGCGAACAATGCACATCGAGATTGGTCCAAGTCATCCACTCGCTGCACGAGACACCGTGATCGTCGGCAGCGACGGACTGTTTGATAATCTTCACCTCGATGAAGTGATCGAATATGGACGCAGCGGGAAATTGTGCGGGCGGGTCGAAAAGCTCGCACAACTTGCGACCGAGCGGATGTCGAGCCCCGATGCGCGGCAGCCCGGAAAACCGGATGATTTGACGATCGTGCTGTATACGCCGTCGTAAGCCGAGATCATTTGAGTCGATCAGGTGACCGCGCCGAACGGTTCACCCCACGACTCGGCAAGCTCTTTGCCCCGGTCGAGCAGGTCCGCCATTTCCGTTTCCGATAGCGGTTGAAGCGTGCGAGCGAAGCGGATGTTTTCATCCAGTTCTTCTTTTCCGTGCATCCCCACGACCACCGTCGAGATATTCGGCAGCGACTGCGCATAGCGAAACGCGTCGACAAGGTCGGGTGGTTTGATCCGGCCACCCCGTTTGGCTGCGCCCCCTCCGTAGATTTTCATTGCGACCAGGGCGACGCCCATCCGGCTCGCCTCCGGCCACACCTTCTCCTCGAAGTTGTAGATGTGGCGGCAAACATAGTTGACCGCATTCATCAATACTTGAACCTCGAATTCCTTGAGGACATCGAGGAACCGCGCCGGGCGATTGTGACCGCTGAGTCCGATGAATCGAACCAGCCCGTCCCGCTGCGCTTTCTCGAGCGCTTTCATCACGCCGCGAGGTCCGAGCACTTGCGCCGGGTCCATCTCGTCGGATCCGATTGAGTGAGCGTAAACGATGTCGGCTCGTTCAATCTGTAGTTCATCCAGATTTGATTTCAAAAGTTTCAGTGCTTTCTCGCCATCAGGTTCCCAGCACTTGGTCACAACGAACGCTTCATCACGACGTGTTTTCAGCACATCGCCGAGCGCCGCCTGGGCAACGCCGTAACCCGCGAACGACGGAGCGGTATCCATGTAGTTGGCGCCGACATCAAGGCAGTAGGAGAAGAAACCGGACGCCTCTTTGCGCGACCGAAGTCCGGCCGGAGCGGTGCCGACACCGAGAATCGGAACTTCTACGCCGGTCTTGCCAAGTGCGCGTGTGGGAAGCTGCGTCGGAGCGTCTTCTCCTCGGAGCGTGTCGCCTCGGCCAGCGGCAGCAATCGCGGTCCCCGCCCCCGCGGAGCGAAGGAACCCACGCCGTGTGGTCTGACCACCTGGATCTGAATTGTCCATGCGCTGCTCGAAGTCTGCTGATGGTTTGCGATGTCCGGCCGCGAACGGGCCGACCCGAAATGCATCATATCAGAGTGCGAGCACGGCGAGATCTGCTGAGGCGAATTGGGCGTGATTGTTCAGTCCTTCTCACACCTGTGTCGGCAAGAATTCGCGAATGCGTTGCGGGGGCGTGTCACGAATTGTCCGCATCCTCGATGCGTTGACGATCCGGCGCGTCCAGCCAAATGCGCTGGACCACCGCGAACAAAATCGCTGTGCTGAGGCCAAACAGGAGCATCCCGCTCATGGCTTCGAAACTGCACAGCAAACGCCAGCGACCGACCAACACGACGTCACCGTAGCCAAGCGTCGTATAGGTGACCGTCGAAAAATAGTATGCATTCTCGAAGTCACCCAGTTGATCCCGCACAGTGAACCAGAAGACCGCGGCCCAAATCAATATGTCCACCGCATGTTTCAGCGTCAACGAGCACGCCGTCAGACCAAGAATCAGTGCGCGCTTCGTATCCCACAGACGAACTTTTAGCCGAAGATCATGTCTTTGGAAAAGGGCGATCAGTCCCGCAATCATGACGGCGTGAAGCATGACAGTTAGCAGGACGACCAGAACGCCCACCACGAGAATCATGTTGACCTACCTAAGCGTGCTTCAGGCTGGTTTCTTGAGCTTGTAAAGCGAGGCGTAAAGTACTGGTATCAACACCATTGTCAGGATCGTACCGAATGCCAATCCGAACATGATCGTGACCGCCATTGCGACCCAGAAAACATCTTGCAAAAGCGGCGCAACGCCGAGCACTGTCGTCGCCGCAGCAAGCACGACCGGCCGCAATCGTGACAGCGCAGAGGTGATTACGGAATCGTATGCATTCATCCCTCCCGCCTGTTCGATGTCGATTTGGTCGAGTAGCACGATGGCATTCTTGGTCATCATCCCGGCCAGGCTCATCGCACCCAGCAACGCCAGGAACCCGAACGGTTGGCCGGTGACAAGCAATCCTACGGTCACGCCAATCAATGCAAAGGGAATGACACACAAGATAATCAGCGGAGGGCGAAATGCATTGAAGAGCGCGACGATGATCAATGCGACGATCACGGCGGCGGGAACAACGCCGGGGATCAAGGATTGCTGAGAGTCACGCGAACTTTCGTATTCTCCACCCCACTCGAGCTCGTAGCCGGGCGGCAAGTCGGCCGCCAGTTTTTCGATTTCGGGGAGTACATCGGCGCGCAGATTTGCCGCGGGCACTCCATCAGGCGGATTGGCCTGGATTGTGACCGTACGGCGGCGATTGAATCTCCAGATGATTGGGTCCTCCCACTGGACCATCACGTCGCTGGCAACTTGCGAGAGGGGAACCGGATCGGTCGAGAATTTCGGCAACACTTGCAATCCATTCATCGTGCCGGCCAATTGGCGGCGTTCCGGTTCGACGTGGCGAAGGAGAATCGGATACAACTTGTCGTTTTCACGATATTGCCCCACCGGATAGCCGTCGTAGGCCCGTCGAGTTGCGGCGGAGATATCGTCACGCGAGACCCGTGCCCATCGCGCACGGTTCTGTTGGTAATCGACCAGCAGTTTCTTGGTTCGTTGGCGCCAATTCGTTCGTGCGATCATCGTGTGCGGGCTCGCGTTGAATAGATCGACACCGCGTTGGCCCAGTTCGCGAAGCTTGTCGGGATCGGCGATCGCAGGACCGCTGATGCGTGCTTCGACCTTCCATGTTTTCGAAGGTCCAAGGCCGTACCGCCGCACAAACGTCGTTGCCTGTGGAACGTTGTCCCGCATCCACTGGCTCAAGTCCGGAATCAACCGGTTCAATGATTCCAGGTCGGTCACGTTGATGATCAGTTGACAATACGACGAATACGGGAGTTCCGATTCGACGGGTAAGTAAAAGCGGGGCGGCCCTTGGCCGATGAACGCAGAAACGCTTTCCACTTTGTCGTCCTGGGCGATCAAATGTTGCTCGATTGCTTGGACGTCGCGCGAGACCCTTTGGATCCGCGTTCCCTCCGGCGCCCAGTATTCGACCATCAATTGCAGTCGCGCCGAATCGGGGAAGAATGTCCGATCGATGTAGCGAAATGCGAACAACGACACGGCCAAAAGTGCAATCATGCCCACCAGCACTGGATACCGAAAACGTATCGCCGTTTCGAGAATCCAGCGAAACAATCGATAGAACTTTCCGCCGTATTCGTCGCCGCTTTGTTGTTCTGGGTCCGGCAGCAGCCAGATGCACATCAGCGGTGTGACGGTGACCGAAAGAACCCAGCTGATCAACAACGAGATTGCGACGACCTGGAACAACGAGGCACAATACTCGCCCGCACTCTCTTCGGAAGCGTAGATCGGATAGAACGCCATCACTGCGATCACGGTGGCCCCCAAGAGTGGCCATGACGGCTGTGTCGCCGACTCGATCGCGGCACGCGTGCGATCCACACCCTGTTGCATTTTCACGACGATACCGTCGGCAACAACGATCGCGTTGTCGACCATCATCCCCATCGCGATGATCAATGCACCGAGCGACATGCGTTGCAGGTCGATTCCCCAGATCGCCATGACCAGGAACGACATGACAATCACAAACATTAATCCAGCCATACTGACGATCGTCGCAATCCGCACTCCCATTGCCAGCCAAAGCACAATCACAACGATTGCGACCGCCTGAGCAAGGCTGACCATGAAATCGCGGATCGAGGTTGCAACCGCATCGGATTGCCAGGAGATACGATGCACTTCGATGCCGATCGGCAGTTCCGCAACCAGTTCTGCTAACCGCCGGTCGATCGCGTTGCCAAGATCGACAATGTTCGCACCCGACACGTTCGAGATCGCCATGCCGATGGCGGGTTGGCCGTTGTAACGCATGATCGCGATCGGCGGTTCCCGGTAGCCCCGGCGGACCTCGGCAATCGATGACAGCGGTACCAATTCTTCGGCCGAGGTCAGTCCCAATTCCAGTGACGAGAACCCGCTTGCCTGAGAGCGAGAGGGCTGAATCGAGCGGCCGGGAATCAGCAGGTTTTCGATGTCGTCGGGGGAAGCGAACGCGCCGGTTTGCTCGATTCTCAAGCGATCGCTCGGCAGATCGAGCCCGCCAGAATTCACGACAGCGTTCTGTCCCTGCAAAATGCCCTGAAGCGATTGCATCGAAACGCCCAGTTGCGTCAACTGTGTTTCCTGGGCGTCGATAAAGATGCAACGCTGCTGGACGCCCCACATCGAAACCCGCGAGACGCCCGGGACGACGCTCAATTCCTTCCGCAATCCGTCGGCGTAATCTTCCAACTCGTCATACGAAAACCCGTCGCCGGTCAATGCGAATAGAAACCCGTAGACATCGCCGAAATCATCGCCTACATCGGGAGTGCCGGCACCGGGCGGCAATGTTGCGGCGGCGTCGCCGACTTTCTTTCGCAGCGTGTCCCAGACCTGCGGTAACTCGGGCGAGGGAATCTTCGCCATGATCTCGATCTTGACGATCGACAATCCAGCCCGCGAAATCGATTCGACTTTTTTCAGTTCAGGGATTTCCTGAATTGCAATTTCGATTCGATCGGTGACTTCCAGTTCGACCTCTTCGGCACTGGCACCGGGATAGGTGGTCGTGACGACCGCATTCTTGATCGTGAATTCGGGATCTTCGAGTTGACCGAGCGAAAAATACGAAAGCGCACCGGCGCAAAGCAGAACGACACACGTGAAACCGGTGACAATTCGTTTATCGACGGCAGTCCTGGCGAGGCTCAACTCATTGCTCTCCGAGTAGGCGGTAATCGAATTCGCGGGAGGTTCTAAACCGCGTCATCCAACATGAGTCGAACTTGCTGACCCGGTTGAAGGTAATGTACGCCGGCTGTCACGATGACTTGTCCGACGTCTACACCTTCAATCCTGATCCCGTAAGGTGTCAGCTCACCAACGGTAACTTCCTGGCGGCTGACGGTGCCGGTAGATTCGTCGACGATCCATACGGATTTCTTGTTCGCCTGATCGAGAATCGCCGTTTCCGGAACCTCGACCCCTTTTATGAAGCCTTCTTCGGGCAACTCCACCTGTCCCGCGACTGAGCATGCCATGCCCGGAAGAATCGTAACTCCATCGTCCGCGTGCTGCTGTTCGATTGCAATCGTCACGGGATAAGTGCGAGTGGACGACGAAGCTTCGGTCGCGACTTCCTTGATGGTCCCGGAAAACGTCTTGTCTGGAAATGCGTCAAATACACAATCGATTTTTTTGACGAATTGGATCAGCCGTACACTTTGTTCGGGCAGCGAGATGGTGACCTCGATGCTCGACTTGTCCAGCAGACGCACAATCAACTGGTTCGCCTGGACGGTTTGAAAGTTCTCAACGAACGTCGCGGCGATCGTGCCGTCAAAGGGCGCCTTCAACGTTGTGTAGTTCAATTGGTTTTTAGCTTTTTCGACGGCTGAATTGAGCGATCGGATCTCCGCCTCCTTCGCCGCAATGTCTTCGACCCGGGCACCCGAGCGGATTTTGGCCAGGTTCTCTTGCGCCGACTCGACCGCCGAATCGGCTACCTTGAAGTCGGCTTCACTGCGATCGTACTCGGATTGTGAGGTCGCATTGTTGGCGAGCAACTGCGTTTGACGCTCGAATTCGGCCTCGGCTTTGTTGAAATCAGCTTCCGCGGCCGCCAGGTCTTTCTCAGCCAGCCGGATATCTTCCGGGCGACCGGTGCGCATTCCCAGCAACGTCTGCTCGGCGCGGTCGAGTCGTGCGTTGGCGTCCTCGAGCGCAATTTGAAAATCCGCCGGGTCGATCTGACCAAGAATATCAGCAGCTTGAACCTCCTGACCAACCTCGACGGGCAATTCGATCAACGGACCGGAAACGCGGAAGGCGAGGTTCACTTCTTCGGCGGCTGAGGCCTGACCGGGAAGCGAACGTCGCGAAAACTCACCTGTGTCTCCGATTCTCATGGCGCGAACGGGTCGGACCGCTTTGGAAGCGGGAGGTTCTTCGCACCCAAGCAGAACAACAACAGCCAAAAGGATCAACGAAAAGTAGCGACGCGTCATATGCTGGTCTCGAAATGGACTGGTCATTCTTCAAGTCGGTCTTGCAGGTGCCGCATATAACATGGTTCGCGCCTGTAGATCAGTCAATAACGTGACTCGGAGCAGGCTCCTGCAGCGACGCATGCCGTCTCCTCGCTGACGCAATTTCGGTCCGCTATCTTGTAGACCCGACGCAGCGAGTCAAATCAAAGGAACGACCATGAATCTTCAAAGAGACGATTCGCAGACGCAGATCCAAACGATTTGCATGATCGTGTTGGTGGCGCTCGCTGCGACGTACATGGTTTACTGGCTTCGCCCGGTGCTCGTGCCACTGGTCGTCGCTTTCTTTGTGGTCAGCGGGGTGAGTCCGATCTTGATCACCCTGGAAAAGAAGTTGGGGGTGACGCGAATTGTTGCCGCTGCGCTGACATTTCTTGCCGGTGTCATCGTTCTGGGAATCTTTGGATTCACAATTTGGATGTCGATGCTCGATCTGTCGAGCAATGCCGATGCTTACCGGGGACGAGTCCGTGAATTGGTCGCTGAAGTGGAAAAGCGGATCCCATTCGATCTTGGATCGACCGAATCCGCTTCACAGGAGCCGCCCGGTGTTGCTGGGCCTTCAACGGATAACGCCACTCAATTCGTCGATACCTTTGTCCGCCAGGGGATTTCGATCGTCTCGCAATCTTTTGTCAGTCTCGTATCGACCAGCGTCGTGGTTTTGATTTATGTCTTCTTTCTTTTGATTGGTACGCCAGCGATCAATGGTTCGGCAACGGTGCGAGAAATTGACCACCAGATTCGTTCGTACCTGTCGTTAAAGACGATCATTTCTATCTTCACGGGGTTAGCGTTCGGGCTGACGCTTCGTTTATTTGGTGTGCCGATGGCATTCACATTCGGTGTGATGGCCTTTCTGCTCAATTTTGTCCCCAATGTCGGTCCGCTGGTTGCCAGTTTGTTGCCGATTCCATTGATCATCTTTGACCCCGAGGGAAGCGTCGCCTGGATGGCGGCTACGATCGTCGTGATCTGCTCGATTCAATTGATCAGCGGTAATATCGTTGAGCCCAAAATCATGGGCGATTCATCCGACCTTCATCCGGTGACGATTCTGCTGGCGCTGATGTTTTGGGGAATGATGTGGGGAGTGATCGGCATGTTCCTGGCGACACCGATTACAGCTGCTTTGAAGATCATTTTAGAACGAATCGATCAAACTCGACCGATTGCCAACTTGATGGCTGGTCGCTGGGAAGAAAACGCGGGCGAACAAGCCATCGCGTGACACTTGGACTTGAGATGCAAACCGGCAATGGCGCAATCGGCTGTAATAGAAGTATCAGCGATCGAGCAAAAAAACGACTGCGCCATCTTGAATTCTGGTGGCACTGTTCGTGATGTTGGTCATTCAGAGCTG
The DNA here is from genome assembly GCA_024644085.1 of Rhodopirellula sp. Lineage (GTDB taxonomy): Bacteria > Planctomycetota > Planctomycetia > Pirellulales > Pirellulaceae > Rubripirellula. Next base: position 9,233 of record JAHELS010000126.1, on the reverse strand, counting down.
ACGGATGCGACTCTTCTTCAACGCGGTGTCTTCAATGTGCTGGTTCTCGCGGTCGTCCTCTCGGCGATCCGGACGCTGACCAGCTTGCCCCGACGTTTGGTGTCGGCGATCACCCTCAGCGCGGTTGCCTTCGTTGGTTCGTTCGTTGCCGATGGGTATCCATCGCAAGCATTGATTGCTGATCGCCCGATTGGTGGGTCTTCAAATTTCCGAGAAACTCCCCAACTGATTGGTAAAGGGCTGATCGGTGTAGGGGGACGTCGTTACTCCACTAACGGCTGACTCTACGAACCGGTCCGCTGACGTAACCTGGGTTCTGACGCAATGCGGCCTGCGTCGCGATCTCGCTGTTACGTCCCATCGTGACGACCCACCGCGGAGGGCTGGGATTACCGCGCGCCGGATACAGCGTCACCTCCCAGGCTGACGTCAGCCCCGCTTGGATCGCCTGCATGTTCAGACTCATCAGCGCGACTTGTCGTTGGAGTTGTTGATCTTGCTGGTACGCTGCTGCCTGCGATTGCAAACGCAAGGAATGCTCGTTTTGCTGTTCGATATCTTCTCGGTCCTTGAGCCACGCTTCCCAACCCGGTTTGAGGACTTTCTGGTCCTGCTCGGAAAACAAGAAAAACGGAACTCCGTACTCATCGCCGTTTTCGAGTTCAATGATCACCCCTTCCAGCGTGTAGGTGCGCGGCAGTCCCCGAAGTCCGCGAACCCATTTTTCGAGCGAATCTTTGTCCGGCACCTCCATTGATTCAAGTATCGCCACGACTCTTAACAACATCGTCTGATATACATCGGGCAAGTTGCCATAGACCGTATCGTTGACATAGGTCTTGCCGCGACGCCGTTGCACGGTGACTTCCCGACGCGCGTAGTCGACGACCTTGCCGATGACTTTCAACCCGCTAGCCATCGTCCAAGTTTGTAGCTTGCCGAGGTTGGCATCGTGAATCTCGAGTGCTTCTTTTGACTTCAGGTATGCGCGATCTTCTTCGGACAATTGATCGATCGGACACGAGCCGAGTTCCTTGTTCTCGCGCTGCAGGACCACCATCTCGTCATCGAAACCGACAAGATCTGCCTCGAGTGTGTATCGACCGGTAACGTCCTTCCACTGGCGCGCACTTGCCGGCGCGGCGAAGAAACCAACGAGCGGGAAAACAACGAAGAACTGAACTGAACGGAACATATTCATCTACCCGAAAACACGAAGACACACAGTCGAATTTGACGTCGGAGTTTCCATTAAAAGTACCTGAAAGTCGATCGCCGGGCAGCAGCCGATGGCTTGATGGCAGGGTGCTTTGCAGTCTCGTGTCGCTGTCACTGATCTCGGAAAAAATGTTCGGCGAATCACAAGTGTGGTCACTTCGAATCTTCGATGGCTTGGAATGATATCGAAACTGCGATGATCTTGATCAAGCCGGTCGACGGACGTTCATTGTGACGCAAACGCACACATTGCAACTTCAAAAGAAACTTACGTGGCTTTCCACTACATCACGATGGGGGCACAGCGAACCAGCAAAAAAGCAATCAAGTGCCGTCGTCACCGTGCAACCGAAGGACACCGTTGCCGCTGATTTGCTGCGGATGCTGGGGGGGCGAAGTTCCGGCTGTGGCGTCCGCGCCGCCGCCGAAGACGGCGCAGCCGGGCCCATCGGGCATTACCATGCAATGTTCCGCAGCGTCAGCAATCTCAAGCGAATCGCCCTTATAGTATCCTTCTCAATCCATCCTTTCCTGACGGACAAGCCCATGCATCGCCTTGTTATCAACCTTCCGCTCCTCGCTTGTTTCTTTTTACCCATCGTTGCCCAGGCACAGTTCAAGGGGATGAAACCGCGCATCCCCACCGACGCTAATACCTTGATCTTGATCAATGCGGAAAAAATGTTCGGCTCGTCCGTTGCTGACCGCGAGCGGTGGGAAGCGAGACGCGAAGCTGCTTACCAGGCCGGTGTCTCAGCGCTGCCGCCGGATGCCACCGAGGTTGTCCTTGCCGGTCGAACCGATCATGAATTCGGCGAATCGATTTGGGAGCTGGCGCTTGTTCGGCTCCGCAATGAACGAAACGTGACCACCGTTGCGCAAAGATTCGGCGGCACGATGGACGAAATTGCGGGGCGTTCGGCGGCCAGGCTGCCGAGTGATCACTTCGTGGTTCAGATGGCCCCGAACCTGCTCGGATCTTACACTCCGGCCAATCGCCAGGACGTTAGTCGGTGGCTGCGGTCAACGGACGTCACTGCGGCTGGTTCGGGACTCTCGCCGTACCTCGAGCAGGCGTTTTCGTATGCGACAGAAGTCGGCAGTCCGATCATCATGGCGATGGATGTCGACGCGGCCATTTCCCCCGCCGAGGTCCGGCAGCGAATCGATTCGTTCGACGCATTAAAGAACGCCGGCATTCCCGTCGACGAGTTAGCGAAGCTGATCAGCGGTACCCGCGGAATCACGTTGGGGATCACCTTGCAAGACCAGTCCATCGGTGCGATTCGCGTCGATTTCGCTGATTCACCGAAACTATTGGCTGAGGTCGGAAAGCCTCTCTTGATCGAGGTCCTGGGACGACAGGGCGCCATGATCGAAGACATTCGCGATTGGAGTCCATCGATCAGTGGGAACACGTTCTTGTTGAAGGGCAAGCTGTCAACAGGTGGAATGCGGCGAGTGATGAGTGTGCTTGAGCTTCCTGCTTCGCTTGCCGATGCGATGCATGATGCCTCATCGTCCGGATCAGACCCTGAGGGCACTGCAAAGTTAATCGCGACCCAACAATACTGGAAATCGGTGACCACCTTGCTTGATGACCTGCGAGAAAAACCGAAACGTGATCACGTGAAAACTTTCGGTCAGGCTGCGATGTGGTACGACAAGTATGCGCGCAAAATCGATCGCCTCCCCATTTTGAATGTGGATGAGGAACTGCTTAACTATGGTGCCAATACTGCGGCGATGTTGCGTGACGCGGAAATGGCAATGAAGGGTGTCGGCATGCGATCCTCACAACGCACCGCCAGCAACAACCCATCTTCCGGCGGCTACTACTCGACCTTTGGCGGTTATCGCGCCAATATGGGCTACGGCGGCGTTTATTACGGAACGCCGAACATGACAGCCAGCGTTGGCGCCGGCCGTGCGTCGCTGCAGGAAAAGGGGCGCACCGATGCCATCATCCGTGGCCAGGAGCGGACGCGAGGTGCGGCGACGGTTCAAGATATCTGGCAAGGAATCGACGAATCAACCGCTGCCATGCGTCGACAAATGACCGCCAAGTACAGCGCCGATTTCTAGCGATTTCTTCGCTCTTGCTAACATCGCGCGGCTCGATACCGACACGGACGGCCGCGCGAGATGCGATCGGATGGTCGCGGGGAATACGTTTCGGATCCTGGTTTGGCGAAGACTGCCAGCGTCACAGCGGTCGGCGCTGCCGATTCCAGCCCGAAAATGGCGAATTCTCCAGGCGTTTGGATTAGTCTGGAGGCTTCCTCGAGTTAAACGACCATCCCCTTCGCCGCAATGAATCCGCTGAACCTTTTTCGCCCTTTCAATCGCAAAGCGAAGCACCCGCAGGCCCACATGACGTGGGCTTCGCGAAGCATCTCAAAGACCGTTACCGGAACCGGTTTGTTTCTCAAGAAACAGCTCTGGGCTTGGCCGATCATTGCTGTACTGATTCTGTCGGTCGTCGGATTCGGCGTCCGCAGCGCGATCGAATCCACGATCAAGAAAAACGTCAGCTCGGGATTGCAGACGCTTGTCAATCTGGAAACGGAGATGCTCAAAAATTGGTTCGCCGTTCAGGAGTCAACTGCTGAGACGCTGGCGAACGATTCACAGGTGCGCGCGACCGTTTACAAACTGATGCAACTTGATGCGGAGCAATCCGATCCGATCCCACTGGACTTGAGTCTGCACAGCGAGCTTTTGAAGGAGCTTACGCCGGCGATGACGGCGCATGACTACGTCGGTTATTTCGTTGCCGACAAGTCCAAGTCGATTGTCTCTTCCTCGCACAAGATGATGATCGGCGAGGGGGACATCCCCGAGTACGAACGCTTTCTCGAACGCGCGCTCGACGGCGAGACTTTTGTTTCACCACCTTTTTTGAGCGTCGCGATGATGGAGAGCGCCGGTGGGCGCAGTCATCACGTACCGACGATGTATGTCTGCGCCCCGATTCGCGACACCTCCTTTCAAATTGTCGGCGCGTTGGCGATGCAGATTCGTCCCGAGCGGGAGTTTACTCAGATTCTGCAGTTAGGACAGGTCGGCGGCTCAGGAGAAACGTACGCGTTCAACGCCGACGGCTTGATGATTTCCAACAGCCGCTTTGATGAGGACTTGATCCTGCTTGGCTTGCTGCCCGACCAGGACCAGGCACAGTCGATGCTGCATTTGCAGGTGCGGGATCCAGGCGAAGACATGACCAAGGGTTTTCGACCCGGCGTCCGTCGTTCACAACTGCCGCTGACAAAGATGGCCGCCACAGCGATCGGCGGCGAGTCAGGGGTCGACGTGGATGGATACCGGGATTATCGCGGCGTCCCGGTGATCGGTGCCTGGTCGTGGTTGCCGAAGTACGAGATCGGGCTGGTGACCGAAGTCGATGCCGCGCAGGCATTCCGCCCGCTGGTGATTCTGCAACGGACTTTTCTGATCATTTATGTGTTATTGATTCTCAGTGCCGTCGCGATCTTTGTCTTCACGGTCGTCGTTGCCCGCTTGCAGCGTCAGGCGAGGGAAGCGGTTATCGAGGCGCAACAACTCGGACAGTACACCCTTGACGAAAAGTTGGGCGAAGGTGGAATGGGGGTCGTCTACAAGGGCCATCACTCGATGCTCCGGCGTCCCACCGCGATCAAGTTGTTGCACGCTGACAAAGTGAATGAAACTTCGATCAAACGCTTCGAACATGAAGTTCAAATCACTTGTCAACTGAATCATGCGAACACGATCGCAATTTATGACTACGGCCGGACTCCCGAAGGTGTGTTCTACTACGCGATGGAGTACATGGACGGAATCGATTTACAGGTGCTGGTGAATCAGTACGGTCCACAGCCGGAATCACGAGTCATCCATATCCTGTTGCAGATCTGTGGGTCGCTCTACGAGGCCCACACGAAAGGATTGGTACACCGCGACGTCAAGCCCGGGAACATCATGATCAGCAGTCGCGGTTGTGAACCGGACGTGGTCAAAGTGCTCGATTTCGGACTGGTCAAAGCGATCGACCCCTCAGCCGATGCGGGGGCTGGTTCGGACGGGTCGTTGACCGGGACTCCGCTGTACATGTCTCCCGAATCGATTCAGGCCCCGATGTCGGTCGATTCGCGAACCGACATCTACGCGGTTGGCGCGGTCGGGTATTTCCTGCTCACAGGCGAACCGGTTTTCAATGCCGAGGGCATCGCCCAATTGTGTCAGAAGCAAATCGATGAAACGCCCGTGCCGCTGTCGAAACGGGTCAAGACGGACGTGTCGAAACGATTGGAAGACGCGATCATGAGTTGCCTTGAGAAATCTCGCGCGAAACGCCCGCAGACCGCGCGAGATTTGGCAAAGTTGATTTCCAAGTGCGCGGCGGCCAAAAAATGGACAATCGACGACGGCGACCGCTGGTGGGGACGACACGAACGAGGTTCGCAAGGCTCCGGGACGAGGGACAGCGAAATTGCACCGACGATGGATCAGACGATGGATGAGACAGCGAAAGGCGATGCCGGTGGTGAGAGTGACTTCCAGGAATGACTCGATTTTCGCTCCAACGCGCTGTCCAGATAGATCGTTTTCAGAATTGAAGTAGACCCAGAAAAAGGGTCAGGGTACCGGTCGTTCTCGCTAAGCCCGGTGTTGTCAATCAGCGACCGGATCGCGTTCACGGCCAGCCGTAGCCGGTCCGTTGATCTCTCTTTTCGTCGCGGAACGCCCCTTGGGAGGCAGCCTGTCGACGACCGCCGCAAGTCGAGTCCGGGTGATTGCTGTTGAGGACCGAGTTGCTAATGAGGTGAGAAGATCGACACGGCGATCCATTAATAATCCCGTTTGTTTTCGGCTCCCGCATGGTTTGCGACCTACACTTTGTACGAGAATGCAAGATCCGTCCTTGGAGCTAATGAAATGGCCGAAAAACAGCAATATCGACTTCTTACGCGCAGTGACTTTGATGGTCTGGTTTGCGCGATTTTGCTAAAAGATCTGGGAATCCTGGGTGATATCAAATTTGTCCATCCCAAGGATATGCAAGACGGCTCGATCGAAGTTACCGAAAACGACATCCTGACAAATGTCCCCTACGTCGATGGTTGCCACTTGTGCTTTGATCATCACGCCAGCGAAGAGCTTCGGGGTGAGGGTGAAGTTCGCGAAAACCACATTCTTCACTCGGGCGTTGATTCGGCCGCTCGAGTTGTTTACGAGCATTTCGGTGGCAAGCAACGATTCCCCGGTATCACCGAAGACATGATGGCCGCCGTGGATAAGGCGGACTCCGCAAAATTCGACAAGGAAGACGTGCTGAATCCAGAAGGCTGGGAGTTGCTGTCGTTCTTGATGGACGCACGCACAGGACTCGGTCGATTTCGCGAATTCCGCGTTTCCAACTATCAGTTGATGATGGACTTGATCGATTATTGCAAAGATCATTCGATCGAGGAAATCCTGGCGTTGCCCGATGTCGCTGAGCGTGTTGAGCTGTTCCGCAGCCACGAATCGAAAGCCAAAGAGCAGATCAAGCGTTGCAGCACGGTCCGTGGCAATCTGGTCGTGCTTGATCTTCGCGAAGAAGAAACGATCTACGCAGCAAATCGCTTCATCGTCTATTCGCTCTTCCCTCAATGCAACATTTCGATGCACTGTTTGTGGGGGCGTCAAAAGCAGAACACTGTGTTCACGATTGGTAAGTCGATCTTTGACCGCAGTTGCACGACAAACGTCGGCGAGCTCTGCCTGCAGTACGGTGGCGGCGGACACGACGCGGCGGGCACTTGCCAGATCGCGCACGAAGAAGCCGACCGAGTGCAGCAGGAATTGATCGAGAAGATCAACGACGATGCATCGGTCGTGGCCTGAGTCCACGCTGTTGATTCAAACCGAGAAACGCCTCTTTCGGGGGCGTTTTTTTGTGCGCGCACGCCAAGCGGGGATGCATCACGGAAACCGTGACGGCTACTTTTGCTACCATGCCGGTGACAGCAAGCGGCAAACCCTGACCAGTAAGTTGGTTGGCCTCGGTGATCCAACCGAGGGCGTATCCTGAAGCGATCCACAGACCCCTCGTTCTATCGGTGGCATCCGCTATACCGAGTGCCGGAAGTTCACGATCTTGTTCCGATTACAATTAGTCTGATCCTATTGAATGCTACGCGACATTGTCGTTGTGAACCGACGACACGCCGTCGTTCACAATCGTGCACGTGATATGTCAAGGGAGATTGCTGTGATGGTGTTCAAGTTTGTTTCGGCGGTGATCTGTATGAGCTTTCTGCCCGTCGCGGCGTGGGCGCAGATTCCGCATCCGCAGTCGGCTCAAAAAGCGGAGGCGAAAACGCTTGAGGAGTTTCAACAGTGGGCCAAGGAGTTTGTCGTTGAACCGAAGGCGAATGTGCGGTTGCCCGAAGGATGGTTTCAAAGTCAGTTCGACGGCGAACTTGGGGAAAAACTTGCCGCCGAATACGCCGAGTTTGCCAAGCACATCGATGGGTTGGCATTGATCATCGCCGCTCAAAAGGCCAAGGGGCAAACCGAATTATCGGCGTCGGTTTGCCAGAAGGCGATTGACCGGGATGCAACCGGGTTGCAAAACGCCGCGATGCAGCGGATGAAATCTCCGACACCTTTGTTCACGCTCCGCATGGTCAAGCCGGGTGAGCAACGCGGTTTTACGCTGGCCTCGTTTGTATTTGTCGAGGGCAGATTTTGCTTCGCCGGCAAAATGTCGGCATTGAATCCGCATCCCGGAGACCTTGTCACGTCAATCCTCTGCACCACGCCGTTGTCGATGATGGAAAAGGTGCTTCAAGACAGAGGCTTGCTGGAAGGTACGGCCGAGGCGCACCTCAAAAAAGTCGGCGTGCTCAAGTAGGTACCGGTGCCGACTCCTTGCGATGCGGTGATCAATCGGAAACCAACAACGCGGCGACCACAGTTGCGGCCGTCTCGATGCGGTAGATTCGCGGGCCGAGGTCGACTGAACGAAACTCGTGACCTGCGGCGCACCCGACCTCTTCGTCCGACCAGCCGCCTTCGGGACCGATCGCGACGGTGATCTCGCGTGATTCTGTAGCGGATTTGATGCCGACCGAGACTTCTGACCGATGCGCGATCCATCGCGTCTGACAAGGCGGTTGAGAAAAGAACTCCGTCGCCGTTTGTGTCGGCCGGATTTGCAGCAACAGGTTGCGGCCGCTCTGCTTGCAGGCTTCGATCACGCCGCGCCGCAGCTTTTCGATCACTGAATCACTCGGAGGCCGCTGGGTTCGCTCGGCCACGATCGGTGTGACACTCTTCACGCCCAACTCCGTCAATCTCTCGATCATCTCCCGCGCACGATCCGGTTTGGGCAGCGCGATCCCCAGATGAATCGATCGCGTTGGTTCACGATCCACCTCGGCGGTCGGCTGCACTGCGCAGCAACATTCGCTTCGGCCAACTCTTGCAATCGTTGCCTGTGATTCGTGTCCCTTTCCGTCAAACAGAGTGATTTCGTCACCCGCGGCAACACGCATCACGTGGATGGCGTGATGCGCCTCGGGTGAAGGTAAATCAACCGAGGCGGCCTGGGTCGGCAGATCCGGTACGAAATATCGACGGGTCATGGATGATGCGATTCGCTCGCGAGCTGATGGCATTGGCAAAGGGACGCTCAAGATCACTACCGGACTCGCCGATCTATACGGATGACGAGCACTCCGAATACTGTAGCGTGAGACGGATGGATTATCTGGGCTATTGGTCGTTTAGGCGAAGGCCATTCACGGAAACCGGCGCTGGGGCTCTTTTCTTCGCCGGGCAACCTCATCGTGAAGCCATCGCCGGATTGAATTATCTCGTGGCAAGCGACTCACGTGTGGCCAAATTGGTCGCGGCCCCACGATGTGGCATGACGCGGTTGATGAAGCACGTTCAACAAATGCGCGGTCTCGGCGATCACGCCATCGAGGTCGTTTACACAAACAATGTCAGTCGATACCACGGTGGCGTCGAAGCGGCACTCTGCG
>JAHELS010000365.1 GCA_024644085.1 Rhodopirellula sp. | reverse complement strand
TTTCCGCGAGTTCTTTCACTATCCGTACGCGCTCGAAGTTTTCAAAGACAAACCCGATCGCGGATATCATCTTCCCCATCTCTTAGTACAGGATCTCGAACGGTTAATCCTGTCGATTGTTAACCACGACCGCCAGGTATTGCGCGAACTGCTCACCACCGATCGTTACTTTGTTGATATCGACTATGACAAAGACAAGACCGCTTTCCAGCCCAGCTTGCGACAGCCGAGCAACGGGAATAACCCTGTCAAATCCGATCCCGAATACGCAACCCTGTACGGTCTGCCGCGCGATTGGGTCTGGACCGAGGAGCAGCCTGTCGTGATACCGAAAGGTCAGCGGGCAGGCGTATTGACGCACCCGGCCTGGCTCGTGGCGTGGAGTGGGAACTTTGATAATCATCCCGTGCAGCGCGGCAAATGGATTCGCACGCATCTGCTCGGCGGAACGATTCCAGACGTTCCAATTTGTGTCGACGCGAAGGTCCCGGAGAACGAGCATCAGCAATTTCGAGAACGGCTTGTCGCGGCGACCCAATCGGATACGTGCTGGCGTTGCCACAAGAAAATGGACCCGCTCGGTCTGCCTTTCGAACAGTACACGCATTACGGTCGTCGCCAACGCACGGAGAAGGGGCGGCCTGTCGATACGACCGGGGCGGTATCGTTCGTTGGAGGAGATTTAGAATGGGGCGACGTAACATCTCCGATCGATCTGATGCAGCGGCTGGGTAATTCGACACATGTCGAACAGGTTTTTGTGCGGCACGCCTTTCGCTTCTTCATGGGGCGCAACGAAACACTGGGCGATGCGGCGACTCTGCAACAAGCACACGCTGCGTATCGCCATAACAACGGTAGCTTCCAGGCTCTGGTCGTGTCCCTGCTTTCGTCGGACTCGTTTCTGCTGCGATTCGTCGGCGAGGGTGGTACGGGGAAGACATTTATTCGCTCGCCTATACCGGCGACCCGCAATCCGGGTGTTGCGCAAATATCGAAACCAACAAGGAAGACGGAAACGGTTCCTTACAGAGTCCTAACGGTTCAGGAATCTCACGCTGCAATCATCGCTGCGATTCGTGAACGCATTCGAAAACCTGAGGGTGAATTGACTCAAGCCGACTACGACCGCGTCACATACCTCAACCTACAGGGAAAAGGTCTCGTCGATATATCACCGCTTCGGAAGTTGACGAAGTTGAAGAACGTTCGATTGGATTACAACGACTTGACCGACATCTCTTCGTTGGCCAATGCCGTTGAGATCGACAAACTGGAACTCACGGGCAACCGCCTGAAGAGCCTCGCTCCTGTTGCAAAAATGAAGAAACTCAGGTGGCTGACCTTCGCCCGAAACGAAGTCGCTGATCTGTCGCCGCTTGCCGGATTGACCAGGCTGGAATTCATCAGTTGCTACGTGAATCCGATCAACGATGTTTCGGCTTTGCACGGCCTGACCGAACTAAAGAAGGTCAAACTTCAGGGCAATCCCATTCCTGAAACGAAACTCGCAAAAGCACGTCTTGCTCTGCCTGAATGCGATGTGCAGTGGCAGGCTACCAATCACGTCTGGGATCAGCACAGCCCTTTCGATCGCGGTTCGATCGGTCGTCATCTGAAACTTCCCGAAACCGAAATTCCTCGCGGGCATGACCCCTGGCCGGCTGAATTCCTAACACGGTACTCAAATCAATGAACTCAATACTCATTCCTCGTCGAACGTTTTTTCGTGGCGCTGCGCTTGGCGCGGGCGGTGTGTTCTTTGCTCCATTCCTGCGACAGCTTGAAGCTGCGGCTGATGCGAAGGCCAGACCTGCGCGAGTGCTTTTCTTCGTCCAGGGCAACGGGATGTATCCCGATCAAATTCAGCCTAAAGGCATTGCACGTCCACAGGAACCAGCGACGCTTGAGGATCGCTCGCTTGTGGGACACAAGTTCGCTTCGTCCGTCGCTCCGCTTGAGCCGTTTGCAAAGCGACTGTCGTTCATCCACGGTCTCTCGGGGCGCATCGCGTTGGGGAATCATGGCTGCGGGATGGGCGCACTGGGATGTTTCCCCAGCCCCAAAGACGCCTATGCCGAAACGATTGACGCGGCGATGGCCGGAGCACTGCCGGGCATCTTCTTTCACACAGGGCTGGGCGTCGAGACCGAACCGAAAAAGTCGATCATTTACAACGTCTCGGTTCGCAGGAAGGGCATTCCACTGCCGACTCAATGTGATCCGCTGAAGGCTTACAAAACGCTGTTCAGTATTAGCGGTGCTCAGGCCGAACGGAACAGGTTTAATGCCAATACGCAGTTACTCGATTTCCTTGCGGACGACGTCAGAAGGATGCAGCAACGACTGGACGGTTCGGAGAAGCAGAAACTGGATCATTATCTGGGCGCATTTGAATCCATGCACAAACGACAGGGTGCGCTCGCTAGACTGCAGGAGCGAATCACGAAGTCCGCTCCGGAAATCACGGAACGGTTTGGTCCTGACACCTATGCCTTCGAGCGAATGGAAGCTCAGTTCGAGATTGCTGCCTCAGCGTTCATCGCGGGGCTTACCAACGTGATTACGATTTCATCCGGCGCGGGCAGAAACAAGGTCGGCGTGTCGTTCGATGGTTCAGAACTGGAACTGGCTGACGGCCGAATTCCAGCACATGAAGTCGGACATCAGAAAACGATTCAATCAACGACGGCAGACGAATTGCACATTCGCATCCGACGCCGACACTGCGAAAAGCTCGCCGCCTTTGTCCGCAAGCTGGAGTCCATTCCCGAAGGCGAAGGCACGATGATGGACAACACGCTGATTGTCTACCTTTCCGACGCCGCCGATCGACATCACGCCCGAGCGTACGAGTGGCCCATGATCGTGATTGGTGATCTGGGCGGACGCCTGAAAACGGCCGGTCGCTATTTGCGTTATCCCTGGTATGGCCAGACAGGCCACCGAACCGTGGCAAATTTTTACACTTCGTTGCTTCACGCAGTTGGAGATCGCCGAGAGCGGTTTGGATTGCCGGATCTTGCCTTGCAAGATGTCGATCAGGAAGGACCGCTTACGGAGATTCTGGCATGAGATATTACGTCCTCTATCTGTTCTGTTTTCTGGTCTTTACAGGGTTGATGTTTGCGAATCCCGTTTTCGCGAATCACCGTGTCGCGCTGGTCATCGGCAACAGTAGCTACGCAGGGAAAGCCGCTCTGCCAACAGTTGAGCAGGATGCGAAAACCATCACGAAGTTACTGAAGGAACGGAATTTCCAGGTCACCACTGCTGTGAATCACACCCGTGATGAGCAGCTTCGCGCCATCAATGTGTTCATTAAATCGACGCCGATCAATGGCACCGCGCTGATCTATTTCGGCGGTCACTCGATGACAGCGAGAGGTTCCCGGGGCGTCGCTCAATCCCTGCTGCTCACAACGGAAGGAAACCGACAGGCCATTGTTCTCAGCGAGGTCATTGAACTGATAGCAACTGGCTCTGCCGCAAAGAACACAATTATTCTGGTTGACACCGGGAAAGGGGTTCCTCCTGGATTCGATGAACGCCGAGGCCCAAAGGGGCTCAATACATTGGACAAAATCCCCGACGATCTGTGGCTGGGTTTTGGAATGGCGCCAAACACCTGGAGCGAGAAGCCCGGGCTGATTGCGAAGAAGCTCGCTGAATCGACGGCTTCAAAGTTAGAGCCATGGCTGAACGCGGCAATTCGCTGGAAGCTGTCGACTTGTGAACCCGAAGCCATTTCAAAACCTGCTTCACTCGCGATCACTCTGCCGACAAACCTTGTTCACGGCAGAAACGCGGGCGACGAATGGGTCTCACCCGACGGCACGGTTTTCTGCTGGTGTCCGGAAAGCCGCACCGGGCCGGGTTTCTGGATTGGCAAATACGAAGTGCCGCAGAGCAAGCATCCGGTTCGGCTCGATCGCGGAGCAGTTGGCAAGCACCGGAACGATCCCACAAACTTTCTGAAGCAAAGCGATCTCGTCGAGCAAATGCAAGCCATGACCGACAGCGAACGAAAAGCAGGCCGCCTGCCGCGAGATTGGGAATACGTCCTGCCATCCCCAGAGCAATGGGAATACGCCGCCCGCGCCGGTTCTGAAGGAGATCGTTATTTCGCCCGCGCCGCCGATCTTCCCGAGCACGCCAATTTCGCAGACCGAACACTCTTTGAAACGGGCGACGACCTCTACGAATACGCCGATCCCAAATGGAACGATGGCTACGCCGAACTCGCACCGGTGGGCGGCTTTGCTCCCAATCCCTGGGGCCTGCACGATGTCTTCGGCAACGTCTGGGAACAGACGAGCAACGGAGAATTGCGCGGAGGCTCGTGGGTGAGCCCGCCGGAGTACCTGAAGGTAACCGTCAAGAAAACCACACAACCGAAGTCGAGACCCTATCCTGCAGATTTCGTCGGCTATCGTGTTGTCATTCAGGAAGTCAAATAGATGGAGAAAGATTCGA
>JAHELS010000125.1 GCA_024644085.1 Rhodopirellula sp. | reverse complement strand
GGCCCTTTGAATCGGCTTTTCCCGTTCGCGCGTCGATCGCGCAAAGATAGGAATCCTTCCACGGCAACATGCCACAGGCAAACCACGCCGTATCACCCTCGACCAATACTCCCGTGCGACAAGGTGCCAACGAGATGAATCGTCCGTTATTCAAAACACGATCATTGTTCTCGGCCGGAGCAAAACTCCAAATCGGCCGCCCGTTTCTCGCGTCGACACACCTCGCGTGCCCATCATCCGATCCAAAGTAAATGCGTCCGTCGAACCATGTCGGCGCCAAACGTATTGGACCGTCCACGGTGACGACCCAATGCTCCCGACCGTCATTAGCGCCGAGGCAATAGAGAGAGTCGTCGACCGACGAACCGAACCAGATTCGATCGCCGACGGAGATCAGGTGAAACACCGAATCGTAATTGCGCATCGAGGGAAGATTTCGGTGGAACGCGTAAGCGTCATACTTTGCCGGGCCCGCCCATGCCGTCTGGGGTGGTGACGGTGATTTCCACGTCCAGTCGAGTTCCAGCTTTTCTAATTGGAGTTGTTCACCGGTCGCCCCCGTCCGCCGGTTATCGTGCTGCCACGTTGGCCAGTCCTCAGCCGCGCACGGAAGCAGCAATCGCGCAACGAGTAAATGGATCGAGAGCAGAAAAATAACGGGAAATCGAAAATGAGTCATCAGCGATTTGATGTTTGCCAAATTGGGTGTGCTTATCGACGGCGCGGGGGAACGGCATGGAATTGACGGGCATGCCAGTAAGCTCGTCCGCGAGGGCTCCCACCTGCATGAAATTGCGACGTGTCGATGGATCGCAAAGTCCGAGAATCACTGGGTCCTCTTGCACGAGTACCGCGTATTCTAATGGGGCAACGATGGTGGATGTCGCCACCGAAGAACGTCGCGGCCCACCGGATGCGTTCATTTCTCACTTGTTTTTCGTCTAAACTACAACGGTGGGAGTTTTGAATCTTGTGTTGTCTAATTGGCAATTGAGTTGAATGTTTCGACCATTCGTCCTTGTCCTTGCGTCTCTCATCCTGGTTTCGGAAAGCCACGGTGCTGAGGATCCAACTCGCGTCTCCAAGCAGTATTCCATCGTTCTGTTGACTGGCAGCGGTGAAGACAATCCATTTTGGGAGCTGTTTATAGGTTTCATGCGTGCTTCGGCCAACGACTTGGGCATCAGCGTGGAGGTGAAGTACGCCGATAACAGCCGCAATCGAATGATTTCGAACACAAGAGAAGTTTTCAGGCGCGACAGGAAACCTGACGCGATCGTCGCACAGAGCTTCAAGAAGGTCGGACCAAAACTACTGCGACTGGCCGAGCAAAACGAGGTACCGATTTTTCTGGTCAACTCGGGTCTGACCGAGGACGAGCAGAAGTCCGTCGGCGAGCCGCGGAAGAGACTGAAATTCTGGATTGGGGAAATGCTTCCGGATGACTACGGGGCCGGCTTCAAGCTGGCCAATGCGTTGATCGACGAGGGATTGAAAGACCCTCGACGAATCGCCCCCGACGGGAGAGTGCACTTGATTGGAATCAATGGCGTCATCTCGCATAGCGCATCGATCGAACGAGTTCGCGGGTTGCGCGACGCCGTTGCCGAGCGTCGCGACGAGGCGGTCCTCGAACAGGTGATCGAAGCCGATTGGCAAAAAGAACTTGCCCGCAAGCGCTGCCGCGTCCTTCATCGACGTTATCCAGAATCGTCGGCAATCTGGACCGCGAGCGATCACATGGCGGAAGGGGTGATCGATGCGGTCGGTGAACTTGGGCTCACGCCGGGCGAGGAAGTGGTCATCGGGGGTGTGGATGCCACCGCCGAGGCGATGGATTTGATTGAACAAGGCGAACTGTGCGCTACGGTGGGTGGGCACTTCATGGAAGGAGGCTGGGTGGCTGTGTTACTGCATGATTATCTCGAGTCCGGTCCAGCCAAGATAGCGACGCACTTTAATTCTCCCATGACGTTGGTAACGGAAAAGAATCTCGCTACCTATCGGTCCCTTCTAACCGAGGCCGTTTGGAATCGCACCGACTTTCGACATTTTTCGCGCATTCACCGGCCGGATTTGGAGGACTACGACTTCGACGCACTGAAGTTGACGAGCGAAGTTCCAACAAATGCGGGGCAATCAGAGTCGAGCAGGGATGATGAAACGATAGTGGACGGCATCGCTGACTGATGAATTCAGAATCGCAACGAACCTCTAAACTGCAGCCCAGCGCCGACGAGCGCGGGATCACGTTGCGCTACATCGTTGCTTTGGTAATGACGATCCTCGTCGTTCTTGCGCTCTTCGGAGCCGTGGCTGCTTTGGTCACGTTCTTGCGATTTGATGATCGGATTCGCACCGAGGCGAACCAGGCGGCCGCCTCCGTTGCCACCAGCACCGCGACATCCTTGTGGAATGTCAACGAACAAACGATCGCTGACTTATTGGACGCCAGCCTGGCCAACGAACAGATTGTTTATGTCGACGTCACCGACGGTGTCGACATCCTCGCGGCCCATCGCCAGAAGGATGTGCCAGTTTCCTGGGAACTGGCCAGATTCAAGGATTCACCGGAATTCGAGTTCGCTCGGGCGGACGTTTGGTATGAGGACCAACCGATCGGGGAGGTGAACCTGGTGATGTCGCGGCGGGCAATCCGCGAAGAAATTGGTTGGAACATGCTCTCGACAGTCGCGCTCGGGCTTGTCATGTGCCTGGCGGTTTCGGTGACATCAGTCGCTGTTACCCGGTTGTTCGTGTACCGGCCGCTGCGGCGGCTCAATGATGTTGCGCAACAAGCCGAGGAACGCGCGGAAGCGGCGAATCAGGCCAAGAGCGAGTTTCTGGCCTCAATGAGTCACGAGATTCGAACGCCGATGAACGGCGTCATCGGCATGACCGAGGTTCTGCTGGGCACCGAGCTTACGCATGAACAGCGAGATTATCTACAGATCGTCAAGCAGTCGGCACATGCATTGATGCAGTTGATCAACGATATTCTCGATTTCTCAAAGATCGAAGCCGGCAAACTGGACCTGGAGTCGATTCAGTTTTCACTTCGGGAGGTTTTGGGCGACACCTTGCTGACAATCGCCACCCGTGCTGCGGAAAAGAATCTGGAGCTGGCTTGTCACATTCCCTCGAACGTACCGGACCTGTTAATCGGCGACCCGACGCGGCTCCGCCAGATCGTCATGAACCTGGCCGGGAACGCGATCAAGTTTACCGACGAGGGAGAAGTGGTTGTCGACGTCAACGTCGATTCACAGACCAATGATCATTTGATGCTTCACTTCGCCGTTCGCGATACTGGCATTGGCATTTCATCGGAGAAGCAGTCGCACGTCTTCGACATGTTCACCCAGGCCGGTAGTGAAACCACGCGGCAGTTCGGTGGGACCGGGCTGGGATTGTCGATCTCGCGCCGCCTGGTCGAGATGATGAACGGCAAGATCTGGGTCGAAAGCGAAGTAGGAACTGGAAGCGTGTTCCGATTCGAAGTTCAGCTGGGCGTCGTCGCCGACCAACAGCCAATTGCCGAACTTGCTTCACTTGCGGGCCAGCGCGTGCTAGTCGTTGATGATCATCCGACAAGCCTGACGATCCTGCGTGAATTGCTTGAGAATTGGGGACTCGACGTCACCGCGATCTCGGACGGCGCCGACGTGCTCGCGCAACTCGAACGTGCCGTAACTGATGAAAGACCGTACCGATTGCTACTCATTGATTCCGTGATGCCGGGCAGGGACGGCCTGACAATCACAGAAGAACTCCGCAATCGCGCGTCTCTTGCCGGTACGGACGTGATACTCCTGACCTCGGCCATCGACGCGGAGGACGGCCCCCGCGCTCGGAAATTGAACGTGGCGCGTTGTATTCCCAAGCCGGTGAAGCATTCCGTCCTGCTTGAATCGATCCTCGCGATCCTCGAAGGCGATTCACGCAGAGGGGGTGGAAAGTCGAAAGCACCGACGATCGACCAAACCACATCGCCGGCTCACGTGTTGCTTGCCGAGGACAGCCTGGTGAACCAGAAGGTTGCCGTGACGCTGCTCAGTATTCGGGGTCATTCGGTTCATGTAGCCAATCATGGACGAGAGGCCGTCGACGCATTGTTTGCAGCCGGTGCTCCCAAGTTCGATGTGGTTTTGATGGACATGGAAATGCCCGTCCTCGATGGGCTGCAGGCAACGCGCGAAATACGCTCGCGGGAAGCAGTCTCAGGAGGCCACTTTCCGATAGTGGCAATGACAGCCAACGCGATGGCAGGGGATCGCGAACGGTGCCTCGAAGCCGGTATGGACGACTATCTTTGCAAGCCGGTCAACCCCGCGGAGTTGATCGCCAAGGTCGAGTTGTACGCCAGTGGCGCCGGATCAGCGCAGAAGCATGACGAGTGAGGCGGCATGCATGAACATTTCGTAACGCGTTCCAATCAGTTCCGCGTGTAATGCAGCCTTCGCAACTCGATCGACTTGTCCGGAACGTCACGTGTTCCTTTGACGAATAGCAGTGACGTGATGTCCGAATAGTCGGCAACCTTACCATTCTCCTTCTCCAGGTCTGCAAGCGGAATCGAATAGGACTTCCATTCCTGGCTGAGTTGGAAGTCTTTATCGGAACCGAAGCTCACAAAGTTGTTGACCTGAGTTCCGGCCGCGAACGTACCACTTTGAATTCCAACGTTAAATGGTGTCGTTGAATCACCTCTGATCTCGAAGTGAAGACGCCCGGACGTGAACTTTGCGAGATTCTCACCCTTGCCGTCCGCCTGGATCTCCAGTGCGCAACCCCACCAATCACCGGAGCCGGTCGAAACACGAATCGTGTCCCCGTCCACTCGCTCCAGCCCGCAAGTGCCCTCCCAAATGTTCAATTTCAAGGGTTGGCTCGGGTAGGTCGCGTCGTTTGATTCATCCGGAACCAACCCATCGTGCAAGACGACGTAGATAGATTCGCCGACCGCCTCGCCAATGCCGCGTTGCTCGTTGACGGTAGCGATGCTATGAGCGCCCAGGGCTCCAGCCGACGGAACGTTCAGCGCACTTGCCAGCAGAGCCGTTTCGTCCCCGTCGTAGGTTTTGGTGATCGGCTTCCCGTCCCGAGTCAACGCTTCGAACAGCCCTGCATCCACTTGGTCCCAGAGTGCGTACTTCGCTTGACCCTGCAAGTTGATCAGCCCGAAATGGTTTTCCGATCCGCCCGGATCTTTGTCGTCTTTCCATTGTTCATCGAACGCTTCAAAGTAGAAACAACTCATTCCCGCCTGGTTCGTCCAGTCACGCATCGCATCATAGAAGCGTTTTGACTTGTATTCATCGGCTGCCTGCGAGCCTGACGCTCCATACAACGAACTGGCCGAGGAAGCCCAGCCCGTTTCACCGATATGAATCGGCTTTTCGATCTCCAGACTCTTGACGAATTCCGCAGTGCCCTCGTACTGGGAAATGGCGTAGGCGGCGGCACGCTCGATGGCGGCATCGGCGCGCTGAGGCACGGTCAACTTTGCTTCCTCCGCCGGAGCGGCCCAGAACGATGGGTTGTAATGCGTGTCGTGGAACGGATAGGTATGCATGGAGATAAAGTCAACCGACTTAATCAGCGCGGTTAGTTCATCGGTGTGATAGCTGGTGTCGCCGCCTCCCCACGAAGCAAAGTTATCGGAGCTGGTGACCCACAGGTTCGCCGGCAACTTACCCGATGCCTTCAGTTCTTGAAGGTGATCGACCCATTTGAGAATCACCGCCGGGCGGACGAAGTAGCTGGTCGCCCAGTGCACCATTGCTTCGTTTCCCACGGCAATGATCTTGACGGTCTCGGGGTGCGCCTGCGCCAACTTGACGGCGGCTTCAATCTCAGCCGAGTTGTTCTCGAAGTCTTCGCCCTCGTGATTGGGCGCATCAGTCCAGGCACCCTCGCAGTCGATCCAGGCACCGAGCATGACGTACATCTCGAATTCCGGATCTTCCGCCCGTAGTTGCCCGATGGCTTCCAAAAGGTTGGCGGCGTGAGGGTACTGCTGCGTGTTGTAGGTCCTCAGCAGTTTTATCCCCATCGCTGAAAGGATACGCATGTCCTCCTTCAACTGGTTGACGGTCGGTACGTTGTCGCGCGTGCGCTCGCGGTATCCGCCGTACGAGAACGCCAGGAATTCTGGTTTGCCGAGGATTTCCATTGCACCGATGGATGACGGAAAGTTGTTTGGCTTCACAGCATCGACCGCTTCGCGCGAGACATCTTCACTCGGGGCCACTGCGCGCGTCGGCGGTTGTTGGTCTTCGTTCTTCTGCCCGCATCCAGTAAGGAGTGCTAACGAGATGGCGGCGATCGCAACCGCTTGAACTGCCGAAAACAACTTCATCCGGTTTCTCCGAAGGGCGATCGGGCTCGCTCGGGGGAACGCCAGTCGCTGATCATGTGGTGTAGGGAATGGGCGCGCGAACGCTACTGGTAGACCCGAACGTAATCGACCAGCATTTGGGCGGGAAAGTTGGTCGAGTCATCCGGCGGACCGACCCAATGACCACCCACGGCAATGTTCAGCACCAGATGAAACTCCTGATCAAACGGCGCTGGAAAAGTACCGCCGGAAGAACTCCACTCGGTTTGAGTCTGGTAGTGTTCGCCGTCGACAAACCACTGGATCTTGCCGGGGCTCCAGTCAATCGCGAACGTGTGGAAGTCATCCGAGAAAGTTCCCGACGCGAGTTTGAAGGGTTTTCCGGATGATGCGTTCTCGGGCCATGGTTTACCGTAATGAAGGGTGCCGTGAATCGTATCGGGCTCACTTCCTTTGAGCTCGACGATGTCGATCTCGCCGCTGGCTGCCCACCCGCCGTAATGATTTTCGGTGGACAGCATCCAGATCGCGGGCCAGATTCCAGCACCCGTGGGAAGCTTGGCTCGAACTTCAACGCGGCCGTATTTCCAATCGCCGCGGTTTTTCGTGCGGACGCGTCCGGAGGAGTATTCGCGCACCGTGCCGCTAAGGCCGGCGTTGTCGCGCCGCGCCTCGAGAACCAAATTGCCGTTCTCCACGCGGACATTCTCTTTCCGGTCGGTGTAGATTTGCAGTTCCTGGTTGCCGCCGCCGAACGCGTTTTCCTCGATTCCCCATTTGCAGTAATCAAGCGACTCGCCATCAAACTCGTCCTGCCAGACCAGTTTCATTGCACGCTTTGGATCCTTCTCTTGCGCGGCAGCGGTGCCGGCAATCAAGAACACGCATGAAATCGCGAAGCATGTTTTCACGAGGAATGAGTGGGACATGGCTGGCTTCTCTTTCAAGTGGCGGTTGTGGGGATGAGAATCATTTGAAACTTTCCGGATCGAAATAAACCTCGATGCTGCTTATCTCTCCGCGGCGTGAAATAATGCTCGCGGTTTCCTGTCCGGATAGCCTCCATTGGTCCCGTTGTGCTGGAGGCTGGTTAATGTAGTTCAACACGAGCTTGCGTTCTTTTGAACGGCGATAGATGACGGGAGTCTGGCAGACCGTATAGGCGAAGCTGCCAGTGGGCAGTGGAAATTGCGCATTACGTCCTCGCAGATCGACGAACTCGAAATTCGATTCCGACTCAAGAAACTCCGATGATTCAAACAGGCATGGATCGAAGCTTACAATTCCGCCATCGATTCGCAGGCCGAGTTCGGCCAGCCGTGACAGGATGTCTTCCTTGACCTGACCCGTCATTCCGGGCTGTTGAACGCCGGCGTCCTTGGGAGTGTGCGAATAGGGGTCCGACGGAAACGCTCCGTATTGCTGCGGTGTTTTGGTCGCTCCGATGCCGTCACGGATGTCGCGGTAATGCTGGCCCAGTCGCTCGAGCACGTTCGGATCGCACGATGCGGCTTTCGCCCAGATACAATTCTCGATCGTTGCCAGGCACAGCTTGGAGACCATGTGCCAGTAAATCGAGCCGAGACCTTCGTAAGCAAAGAAGGTTCCGCTTCGACCGGTGAAGCTCTGGTGGTGGAACGTCGCCTCGAAGATTTCACCAAGCAGGTCGCGGTCTTCCCTGGCAAGCTTCGTGTAAATGGGATTCGATTCGAGCCGATCGAGCGCCTCGTGTAAATCAGTGGCGTTACGAAAATCGCCGCAGAAATGGATGCCGCCCTCGCAGTCCTTTCGTACGATCGATGTGTCGCCATCGGCCAGGAGTCGTTGCAGCAGCTTGGATCGATCACAGACGTCTTCACCAATAGCGTTCTTTTCCAGGAATCGAGGCAGTTTGCGATCCGGGTACAGCATGTAACTCTGCTGGTCTTCGCGATAGATCTTGCTGGCCCGCAAAGCGTCCAGCACCTCGACCGCTTCCTCGGCCGACAGCAATCCACTGCTGAGGACGGCGACCTGGCCCTCGAGCATTTCGTACAGAGGTTTCACGCGATACGCGTCATTCTCGAGCGAAAGCAGGTTGTAAGAGTGGTATAGTCCGTCGTTGCGCAAATTGGATCGAATCGTCGAGTCGATCATCGTCAGGCAGCGCTCGAAGAATTCAACACAGTCACCCAGTGAGAGATCCTCCTTGTTACCGGAGAAACCGTGCTCGTAGAGATGCGCACGGTACTGTGAGCCGGCGGTCGACAGCGCATCAACAATTCTCTTGCGCTGAGCGTCGGACATGCCATCTCGGAGCTCGCTGGTGTGTTGATCCAGAATACTCGAAACACGATGCAGCAAGGCAACGACTTCCTGCGAGACGCGGACCGAGGTCGGAAGGTCGCTTGAGGTAAACCAGTCGATCATGAAGACAAAAAACCGACGCAGGTAGCACGCCGTGACCATTGAAAGTCCGTTGCCGACCAGGGCGTTGTTCGCATCGTTCCATTCCGGGCGCTGGGTATTGAGCCAGACACCGCCGCCGGGAACAAAGTTGGTGATTTTCACCAGCGCCGGAACCAGTAACTTCTCGGCCAGCGTGACGTGATACGGGTTGCCGTCGCGATCGGCGATCAGCTTGCCGTCCTCGCCCATCGTCCCGACCCGCGCTGCGATTGCCTCGGCAAGTTGATTGTCGTAGTCGATGGTCTCCTGAGGATTGCGGCGGATCTCGTCGTACCCGCGAATCCGGTATGGCACTTGCGCGTAGGCACAAAGATCTTCGTCGAGCCATTGATCCAGTCGCGAAGGCGCCATTCGCCTGGACCACTCCAGCAGTTTCAGCAGATAAATGATCTGGTGATCGCCCCAGTAGCCGATGTTGGCCCAGGGATCCTGGGAATTGATCGTTTCCCAATCGATGCCGTCCTTGGTGATCCGGTACGGGTTGTAACCGTCCGCGGTGGAGGCGTTGACAAAGCGAAACACCATGCCCGGACAGAATTCCGGGAACGACAGCGAGAGGGCTTCCCAGTTTTGAAAGATATCGCGCCAATTTCCTTCATAGCAGAGATTCTGCGAACCGTCTGGATTGACGAAGTCGATTGAAAAGGCGTTCCAGGGACGGGTGGGATCGCCATGTCGTCGGCTGAAAGTAAAGGGAAGGTATTCCATCGTGATGCGATGCAGGTTCGCATCGTCATACCGGCTAACTCGCTCGACAAGACTCTCGAGTTCGAGCTCTTTGTCGAGTGCGTCAAGCGACGCGCGATTCCGTTCATAAGCGTCGACATTGAACTGCCGAACGTGGTTGCGAAAGTCTGTACCGCTGATCCGGTAGCCGCTTATCGGCAAACCACCACGCATGACGTTGAACAACACATTGGATTGATGCCGTTGCACGCGACGCAGGTTGGCGCCACTCTCGATCCCGTCGGCCGAAGATACAATCGCCAGCAATTGCCGCTGATTGTCAGCGACGTCGTCCGCGATCTCGTCCTCGATCGGCTGATCAAGAATCTGATGGTGCAGTTGAATCACATCGGCATGATCCTGGTTGACGTTCGCGACGATCGTCCACGCGATTTCGTTGGCAGCGTTGTCGCCGAGCTGAAACGGCGTTGTGACAAAGTAGGCACCGCGGCGGCCACGGACGTCGGACTCCTGGCCCACCGACAATCCGGATCGAAATTGATCGAGTTGTCCGGAACTCAACAAAATGGTGGGGTGATCCAACCCGCGCTGCCAGGCGATGGTCGCCCGCAGTCCCTCACTGGGTTCGGCCCGGTCGGTCGGAATCGAGCTGAGGTAGAACAATCCGAGTTGTGAGTCCGCGACCAATTCGCTTTTCTTGTAGGCGTCACCGAGGTTGCTGAATCCCAATTGAAATTGGCGGTCCAGGCCGTAGGGCATGACGTTCTGAATTCCGTCCAGCAGCTCTCCGCGGACCGGCTCCGGGCCAAGTTTTGCAAGTTCGCAGCTGCGAATGAACCCGAACCTGTTTCCAAAGGACCAACAGTACCGGAAGCTCAGGTTGAGTGATCGATTGACCTCCTCGAACATCAATTTGTTGCCGAGGAAGTTCTTGTAGAGGTTACGCGAGATCGATTGGTCGGGCCCAATCCGCTCGGTGAACGGTTCCCAGCAAACGTGGCCGCCGGCGGCGTCGGGGACACGAATGATCGTTTTCGGTCCAGTGCTGGCGGCTTGATCCACCAGCTTGTCCGAGGAGTAGTAGGGGAAAAGCGCCGAGTCGGGATTGCGACGGCCCGCCGAGAGCGCACCCCGGCTGGAGATGAACATCCAGTGATCACTCGAGCTGACCGGGCAGACGAAAAATTCGGGCATCTGCTGGCTGTCGGCAATCCGGAACCATGTCTGGTCGTCGGTTCGAACGTATCCGTCGGCCCGGTCACCGGGTTCGGTTGGACCTTGATCATTCACGGTGGACGCGGCCATTTGGCTTGGACTTTCGACCAGTTCGTGCTGGAGGTTCATACTTGGTCGCCAGAGTACGTAAAAGGCAGGAGCAATCCCACCGAGGGGTAGGTCGTGAAACCGGTGCCAAACGAAACGTGATTTTTGTTTACAAAAACGCTGGCGTCAAGGGTTGTCTTGAAAGCGGTTTCATAATAACTTCCTTTTCTGTGGCCGCGTCCGTCAAGCCGACGCGGCGACCCCCGCATCGGCCAATGAACCAAGCAAATTCCGCGAGAAATGTCATGTCACGAAACCACGGAGCCTCTCTTTACGGCCGATCGATGTCCCTGGCGGGCATCGATTCTTCTGGTCTCTCCGGGGATGACCTGATCTCCCGGTTACAAAGCCGTTTGGAAAGCCGAATCCACGGGATTTGTTTCAGTCCGTACGCCGACGGGCAAGGACCGGGATGTCAGATCAGCGAGGACCAGATCCGCGACCGGATGTCCGTCATCGAGCCCTCTGTCCGCTGGGTGCGTTCATTCTCCTGCACCGAGGGCAACGAATTGATCGGCGGCGTCGCCCACAGGTTCGGACTCAAGGCGCTTGTCGGCGTCTGGCTTGATGACGACCGCGAGCAGAACGAGCTGGAAATCGCTGCCGCCATCGAAGTCGCCAAGGCGGGACACGCGGATATCCTGGCCGTCGGCAATGAAGTGCTGTTGCGCGGAGAAATGTCCGAGGATGAATTGATCGACTGCATCGGCCGCGTCAAGCAGGCGGCACCCGGTGTCCCGGTCGGTTACGTGGACGCCTATTTCAAGTTTGTCGATCACCCGCGGGTGACCGAAGCCTGCGATGTGATCCTGGCCAATTGTTATCCGTTCTGGGAAGGATGCGCGGCCGACTACGCACTGCTGTACATGAAAGAGATGTACCGTCGCGCGGTCCGGGCGGCCGGCGACAAGCCGGTCATCATCAGCGAAACGGGTTGGCCGAATGTCGGCACGCCCACCGGCGCGGCAATCCCCTCCAGGGACAACGCGATCCGATATTTCCTGAATACGTATCAATGGGCCGAAGAAGAAGGAATCGAGGTTTTCTATTTCTCATCCTTCGATGAAGACTGGAAAGTCGATGATGAAGGCGACGTGGGAGCGTATTGGGGGCTATGGGACAAAAACGGTTGTCTCAAGTACCAAAGCCAGGGACATCAGCGGAGCCAGCCGACGTGCGTTTAACAACCGAGAACGCTATCTGTTATTCGGGTTACCGCGCGGGGCAATCCCCGCTGCAAGGCATCTACCCGACGCACGCCCAAGTGCATCAGGATCTCCTCATCCTGCAAACCAATTGGAAGCTGCTCCGACTGTATGATTGCAGTCCGCACGCGAAGGTTGTCCTCGACGTAATCCGTCAAGAAGAACTCGATTTCAAAGTCATGCTGGGCGCCAACATGGCCGCGGAAATGAACAACCCCGACTGTCCCTGGGGAGGCCATTACGACGCGGAAACGCTATGCACCAATCAGCGGAGCAACAGCGAGGAGGTCGACCGCCTGATCGAACTCTCCAATCAGTATCCCGAAAGCGTGTTCGCCGTATCGGTCGGCAACGAGGCAACCGTTGATTGGACCGATCATCTGGTCTCGGTCGCCAAGTTGGTTTCCTATGTTCGCCGCATCAAAACCGCGATCAATCAACCAGTGACGTTCTGTGAAAACTATGTACCGTGGACCGGCAAGCTCGAACCGCTGGCGGCCGAGCTTGACTTCATTTCCCTGCACACCTACCCGGTCTGGGAATACCGGAGTGTCGAGACGGCACTCGAGTACACCCAGCAGAATTATCGCAGTGTCGCCAGCCACTACCCGGACAAACCGGTGGCGATCACCGAGGCGGGTTGGACGACTGCATCCAACGGTCGTGGGATCGAGCCCGAGAATGCGTCTCAAGAGCTGCAGGCGATCTACTACCGGGAATTAATCGATTGGACCCGACAAGCCGGCATCCTGACGTTTGTGTTCGAGGCATTCGATGAACCATGGAAAGGTTCGCCCGATCCACTCGAGCCCGAAAAGCACTGGGGGCTGTTCACCGTCGACCGGATGCCCAAGCTGGTCATGCAGGATCTCTACTCCACTCGATCGGAGCGTTAGTCGGTTGATTCAATCCGGATTCATCCGGACCGGCGGCGACATTCCCGCACATGGCCGGAAACCGGAAAACCCTTATTTAACGACTTTGAAACCGGTTTCAAAAGCGTTACCATTAGACGTCTTCGAGATTGTTGCGGACGCACAATCTCGCTTCGCGGCCGGAATCGATGCGAATCCATTCCGCAGCCGTCCACGCGCCCGCCTGGATCCCTCGCCCACGAAACCAAGCTCATGAGTGCAACGACTAGCCCGCAGGTGCCTTTCGGACAGAAACTGGCATTCGGTTTTGGCATGCTGGCCAATCAGATGTTTCCGGCGGCCCTGGGTGTGTTCCTCGTCGTGCTGGTCCAGGACCTTGGGTTCTCGCCATTGGCCTGGGGCTTCATCTTTTTTGCTCCGCGAGTCTTCGATGCCATCACCGACCCGATCATGGGGTTTATTTCGGACAACACTCGATCCAAATGGGGCCGGCGTCGGCAGTACGTTTTTGTCGGCGGGCTGATCCTTGGCATCGCTTACATCGCGATGTGGCAACTGCACCGCGAGAACAGTGTGATTTTCAACTTCACATACTTCATGGGGCTGTCCCTGGTCTTTTACCTGGGGCTGACAATCTTCAGCGTCCCCTACGTGGCCATGGGGTACGAAATGAGCAAAGACTTTCATGAGCGAACCAGCATCATGGCGATCGCTCAGTTCATCGGCCAATGGGCGTGGGTGATTGCACCTTGGTTCTGGGTGATTCTGTATGACCCGGATTGGTTCCCCAACGCGGATACGGGCGTGAGGCGGTTGTCGATCTGGGTCGCAGTTCCGTGTACGATTCTGGCGATGATCCCGGCCATCTTTCTGAAGAGTGAGTCGACTGAACATCGCGACGACTTCAAGCCCATCAACGTGAAGTCGATCGGCAGCAGCCTTGGAGACATCGCCAGGTCGACGTTCGAAGCGTTTTCAATTCCTCAGTTCCGGAAGATCGCGTTCGCGACGTTTCTGGTGTTTAACTCATTCAACGTGATCGCGGCGTTCACATTCTTCATCATCGTTCACTATTTGTTTAGCGGCGCGGCCGACAAAGCTGGAGTCTGGCCGGCACTACACGGATGTTTGGGAGCACTTGTCACGACCTTTCTGGTGATTCCGCTGGTCGCGTTCATCGCCAGGAAGATCGGCAAGAAGAAGACATTCATCATTTCGCAGTCCATCTCGATCGTTGGCTACGTGCTGTTCTGGTTCCTGTTTGTCCCCGGCAAGCCGTATCTGTTCCTGTTCGCGTTGCCGTTCCATTCGTTCGGAATCGGCGGGCTGTTCACCCTGATGATGTCGATGACAGCCGACGTGTGCGACGTCGACGAACTGAACAGCGGCCAACGCCGTGAGGGGATTCTCGGGGCGGTGTACTGGTGGATGGTCAAGTTTGGACAGGCCTTCGCCGGCCTGCTGGCCGGCCTGATCATGTCGCTGGTCGGCTTCAATCCTGAAGCCGCTACGGAATCCGCCATTACGGGGCTGCGATTGGCATACACCTTCCTGCCGATCATCGGAGTCGTCGGTGCGATTTTAATCATGCTGGACTACGACATTACTGAAGAGCGAGCCGCCGAAGTCCGCCAGCAACTGGCCGACAGGAAGGCGGCAGCGTGAGATGGCGGACGCGCTAGCCGAGCAACGTCGCGGTAAATCGAACCAGCCGGTTGCAGAGTGCCGCGTGATTTGAACGAGTTGACCAAGGCCCTTTTGCGGTAGTCGTTGCTGGCCGCATGGACGGTGACGATGAACAAACCACGTATCGATCAAGACATCGTGACGCGATCTGTCGACCAGCGTGTCGGCGAACTGCTCGGCCGCATGACGCTGGCCGAAAAAATCGGTCAGATGAACCAGGTTCATTCCGATGGCGCCGGCGTCGACCATCTGCGAGGCTCGATCCAGTCCGGTCGGATCGGTTCGGTGATCAACGAAGTCGATGTCGAGACGGTCAACGAATTGCAGCGCATCGCGGTCGAGGAGAGCCGGCTGGGCATTCCGCTGCTGATCGGGCGGGACGTGATTCACGGGTTCAAGACCGTGATGCCCATTCCGCTCGGCCAGGCAGCGACCTGGAATCCCGAGATCGTCCGCGAAGCCGCCCGCGCGGCAGCCTGCGAAGCGGCGGCCTCGGGCGTGAATTGGACCTTCGCGCCGATGATCGATATCAGCCGCGATCCAAGATGGGGTCGTATCGCCGAAAGCTTTGGTGAAGATGCCCATCTGACCAGCGCACTGGGTGCGGCGATGATCCGCGGATTTCAGGGCGACAAGTTGACCGGTCGCGATTCCATTGCCGCTTGCGCGAAGCACTTCGCCGGCTACGGTGCCTGCGAAAGCGGTCGCGATTACGCTGCCACCAACATCCCGGAGAACGAGCTTCGCAATGTTTACCTGCCGCCGTTCAAAGCGGCGGTCGATGCGGGTGTTTGCAGCGTGATGACGTCGTTTAGCGATCTCGATGGCGTGCCCGCGACCGCCAATGAGTTTCTGCTCCAGCAAGTGCTGCGCGACGAGTGGGACTTCGACGGTCTGGTGGTCAGCGACTGGGATTCCGTCCGGCAACTCGCCATTCATGGTTTGACCGAGAATGACAAGGCTTCGGCGCTGGCTGCGGTCACTGCAGGCGTCGATATGGAAATGGTTGGTGAGTCGTATCTCCATCATCTTGCGGAATTGATAAACGAAGGCCGGGTCGATGAATCGATGATCGACGCGATGGTCTCCCGCATTTTGCGAGTCAAGGTTTCACTCGGCCTGTTTGAGCATCCCTACACCGATCCGTCAACGCTGCCGGCGATCGCAAACGCCGATGTGATGGAAACCGCCCGGAAAGCGGCGCTGCAAAGCGTGGTGCTGTTGAAGAACGATCAACAAGTCCTGCCCTTGTCCTCGCAGCAATTGAAATCGCTGGCGATCATCGGGCCGTTGGCCGACGCCCCCTACGAACAGTTGGGCACGTGGGTCTTTGATGGCGACGAGCGTTTGAGTGTCACACCGCTGCGGGCTATTTGCGACCTGATCGGCGAAAGCGTTAATGTTCGCTATGTGCGGGCGATGAAGACATCGCGCAGCAGGGCGAGCGACGAATTCGACGAGGCGCAACAGATCGCATTGGAATCGGACGCCACGATCCTTTTTCTCGGCGAAGAATCGATCCTGTCGGGTGAGGCCCATTGCCGCGCCGATATTGATCTTCCGGGTGACCAGGCGGACCTGGTGCGGCACGTTGCCGTGCCCGGAAAACCGGTGATCGCCGTGATCATGGCTGGCAGGCCGTTGACGTTGACCAACGTACTTGATCACCTCGATGCAATTCTGTACGCGTGGCACCCGGGGACAATGGGCGGGGCGGCGATCGCCGACCTGTTATTCGGGGTCGAGTCACCCTCAGGAAAATTGCCGGTAACGTTTCCGAAAATGGTGGGTCAGATCCCGATCTACTACAACCAGAAGAACACGGGCAAGCCGCCGTCGCCCGAAACCACGGTGAACATCGATTCCATCGACGCGCGCGCCCCCCAGACCTCTTTCGGAATGACGGCGTTCCATCTTGATGCTGGTTACGAACCCCTGTTCGTGTTCGGACATGGTTTGTCCTATGCCGAATTCGAGTATCGCAAGCTCCAATTGGAATCACCTCAGATCCAGCTCGGTGACACGCTGCGGGTCAGTGCCGAATTGACCAATCGGGGTGAAGTTGCGGCTGACGAGGTGGTCCAGTGCTACATTCGCGATCTGATCGGCAGCGTTACCCGGCCGGTCAAGGAGTTGAAGGATTTTCGGCGTGTTCGGCTCGTGCCCGGGGAGACGCGCGAGGTGACCTTCGAGCTGCCTACCGACAAGTTGGCGTTTCATGGTCGAGGTGGGGGGTCCGTGGTCGAGCCGGGAGCGTTTCATGTCTGGGTTGGCGGAACCTCGGAAACCGAGCTGCGGGGCGAGTTTCGCGTCATCTCGCCAACGGATGAGGCTTGATCCGAGCCTGGCGTACCGTGGGGGGAAATCGGCCATCTTTGGAGACGATTGGCTGGCTGAACGCCCTTGGCCCGTCTCGACGCCTGAAACCGGTATCAGAAAAAACTTCCGAAATCGGCAAAAGAAACTATGTCTGGAGGGTTGTTGTGAAACCGGTTTCAGCTTATTCTCCTGAGTCTGTGGCGCGAGGTGTCGCGCTGGCCGAACATGCCGTGTGAGAGTTCTGGATGCAAACCAGCGAAATCACCATCCAAGATATAGCGGACCACGCCCGCGTTTCCAAAAGCACCGTCTCACGCGTGCTCAATAACAGCTGTGCCGTTCACCAGGACAAACGCAGCGCGGTTCTCGAGGCAATGAAATCGCTTGGCTACGAGCCAAATGTCTTCGCTCGCTCATTGGCGGGCGGGCGGTCGATGACGATCGGCATTCTGACCCAGAACATCGGCGCTCCCTTTTATGACTCGATCGCCCAGGGCGTGATCGAAGGCTTGGCCGGAAGCGGATACTCGCCGATCTTTGTTGACGGCCAGTGGCAAAAGAGCACCGAGAGCGAGGTGATCCGCACGTTGCTGGGTCGTAAAGTTGACGGCCTGGTCCTGATCGGCGGTGAAGTTCCGGTCGAGGAATTGAATCAGCTCCGAGAGCGATTGCCCACTATCGTGGTTGGCCGTGAATTGGTCGGCTGGGAGAACCAGTGCATCTACATCGACAACGTGGACGCCGGTTATCGCGCGACCATGCACTTGATCGACTTCGGTCACCGCGACATCGCCTTGTTACGCGGCATCAAGAATCACGCCGACGCGATCCAGCGATTTGAGGGCTACACGAAAGCACTGGCCGACTCGGGAATTGAGTTTGATCCCGACCTCATCTACCAGGGTGATTTCAGCGCGCAGTCAGGTGTGTTGGGTGTCAATTCGTTGCTGTCGCGTAGTACGCACTTCAGCGCAGTTTTCGCTGCCAATGACATGGTGGCGTTCGGTGCGCGACTGGCACTTCACCGACAGGGAATCCGCGTTCCCGAGGATGTTTCGATCATCGGCTTCGACGATCAAGCCGAAGCGGCATACATGACACCGCCGTTGACAACCATGCGCCAGCCTGCTGTGGAAATGGGAGCCGCGGCGGCGTCAGCGTTATTGCATCGGATCCGCGGCGAATCCTATCAACTCCCGAAGCTTCCCGTCCAACTGCAGCGCCGCGAGTCCGTCGCGCGTCTGCGGTAGGCGCGTCCGTCCATTGTTTCCGAGTACTTGTTTCCTTATCTCACAGGAGTTAACTATGAGATCTTCGTCCCCTCGTCGCACGGGTTTTACCCTCGTCGAGTTGCTGGTGGTGATTGCCATCATCGGCGTTCTTGTCGGCCTGCTATTGCCGGCCGTCCAGGCGGCTCGCGAAGCA
>JAHELS010000124.1:7161-18311 GCA_024644085.1 Rhodopirellula sp. | reverse complement strand
CGGCGGCATGGGCGGCGGCGGAATGGGCGGCGGCGGTATGTTTGCCGTTCCCGACGAAGCGTCGCTTGGTACCAAGAAGTCGACCAGCCAGCCTCAAGAGGGCCAGCCAGAATCCGCGGCAAAGAAATTCTCGAAGGCAGCAGCCAATGCCGCGCCGATCATGATCAAGGCGGAAGAGGGTGAAGCTCGCGACATGGCGTGGGACGAATTCTTCGCCGGCGTGGAAATCGAAACCGCCGAAGATCTGACCATTCTCGATCAACGCATTCGTGCGACCGTCGGTGTTCATTCCGCCAAGGCGGGACGTCTTCAGGAAGCCGGAAAGACGGATGAAGCGGTCGAATTCTTCGGACTCGCCCGAGATGCGGTAGCTGCAGCAATCCGCAACGGCCACGTTCAACCGTGGATGTACCAGGCATACGCGATCACTCTGAAAGCAACCGATGCGCCGCGTGAAGACATCGAGCGGGCACTCTTGTCGGCCGTCGATTTCGCAGAGTCGACCGACGATATCCTGCATGTCGCACTTCGGCTCGAAGGCATTGGTTCGGACGCAGCAGCATTGCGATTGTGCCAGAACATTTCAGAGATCGACAAGTATCGCCGCGAACCCTACGTCATGGGATTGCGAATCGCCCAACGGCTCGAAGACGTGCAGGGGCTGACTTGGGCATGCCAGGGTGTCTTATCGATGGCCTGGCCGGAGCGTTTTCAGGCGGTTGTCGACGAGGCGCGACTCGTTGCCCGCGCGACTCATGCACAACTGGTGGACGAAGGCCGGACCGAGGAGGCCGCGGCGTTCAACGAATCGCTCAAGCTCGCAGCGTCCCACGACGTGATCATTCGTGTTTCATGGACGGGTGATGCCGATCTCGACCTGGCCGTCGAAGAACCTTCGGGAACCATTTGCTCGATCGACAATCGGTCGACCTCCAGCGGTGGGACCCTGCTCGGTGACGCCTTTCCCGGCAGCGCCAGTGAAGAAGCGGGGACCGTTTCAGAAACCTACATTTGCCCTCAAGGGTTCTCAGGTCAGTACCGCTTGTTGGTCCGTCGCGTCTGGGGCAATGTCGCAACAGGAAATGCCACGGTCGAAGTGTTGACCGATGTCGGTCGCCCCTCGCAGCGGTTCATTCGCCAGCAGGTTCCGCTGACCGAAAAAGATGCGTTGGTTGTATTTGAGGTCAAGGAAGGGCAACGCAAGCAGGAAATCGCCGAAGCGCAACTCGCACATCTTCGTGATGTCCAACACGACCTGCTGGGCCAGGCGTTGGGTGCCCCCCCTGCGAATCCTATCGGCCAACCGCAAGATAGCGCACAGGTGCTGACGGATCTGTTCCGCGATGTTCAGGCGTTGACCGGCGGCGTTGGCGGTCGGGGCGGCTTCGGGCTCAACCGCGGCGTCGGTTTCCGACCTGAATTGACCGTGCTGCCCGAGGGTGCTTCCCTGAGCGGCTTGGCCATCATTTCAGCGGACCGTCGATACGTGCGAATTTCCCCCGTTCCGTTCTTCTCACAAATCGGTGACGTGACCACGTTCAACTTCGTCACAGGCGAAGAAGGTGGTGGCGGTGGTGGCGGTGGCGGTGCCGGCGGAATTGGTGGCGGTATCGGCGGCGGTGGTGGTGGTGGCGGTATCGGCGGTGGCGGCGGCGGATTCGGCAACTAGAGCTCAGCCCGGAGAAAACAAGCTGCTGGGCCAAAGCTGCTGGGCCGTGTTATGTTGGCTGAGTTCCCGTCGGTTCCACCGATAGCCTGCCATCTCACGCGCCCCCGCATCCTGTCCGCCATGAGCATCACCCGCAATTCGACACGGTCCGTTTCGATCGGAAACATCTGTGTCGGCGACAACCATCCGATCGCCGTTCAGAGCATGACGGCGACGAAGACGCAAAACGTCGAGGCCACATCGGCACAGGCCGAGGCGCTCCGCGAGCGTGGTGCGGGTGTCGTGAGGATCGCGGTCGACAGTGAAAAAGACGCCGCTGCACTCGCGGAAATCCGCAAACGGACGACCGCGAACCTGGCGGTCGACCTGCAGGAAAACTTTCGGCTCGCCGAATTGGTCGCACCCCATGTCGACAAGATCCGCTACAACCCCGGACATTTGTACCATCACCAGCGCGACAAGCCGTGGCAGGAAAAAGTACGCTTCATCATCGACCAGGCGTCATCACACGATTGTGCCATCCGGATCGGCGTTAACTGTGGAAGCGTCGACCCGGCCAAAAAAGAAAAGTACGATCCCGAGGATTCCATCACTCCGATGCTCGAAAGTGCGTTGGAGCATTGCGAGTACGTCGATTCACTCGGATTCACGCGTTACGTGGTTTCCTTGAAGGACAGCGACCCAGCCAAGGTGGTCGAAGTCAACCGGCGTTTCGCGGCGCGGAGACCCGATGTGCCGCTCCATCTAGGCGTGACCGAAGCCGGGATGCCACCCGACGGGGTGATCAAAACTCGGATCGCACTGGAACAGTTGATCGGCCACGGGATCGGCGACACCGTCCGTGTCTCGTTAACGGTACCCAACGACCGCAAGCCGGAAGAAATCGAGGCGGGCCGGGGAATCATTGACGACATCTATGCCGGCCGCGTACGCAGCGTCGTCAAGTTCGACGACAGGGCGCTGAATATCATCAGCTGTCCGAGTTGCTCGCGGGTGGAAAACGAGGCCTTTGTCGATTTGGCCGCCAGCGTGAAGGAGATGACGCGATACGCCAAGGACTACGAAATCACGATTGCCGTGATGGGTTGCCGGGTCAACGGGCCGGGAGAAACCGACGACGCCGATCTGGGCCTGTGGTGCGGGCCGGCGAAGGTGAATCTGAAACGGGGAACCGAGGCACTCGGGGCGTTCGGCTACGACGAAATCCTCCCCCGGCTGAAGCAGGAACTCGACGCGTTGATCGCATCGAAATAGCGTCAATCGCTGTGATTTTCGTGATGCGGATGACCGAAATGTCGGCTTTCGGGGTCAAAAACCTTCAAAATTCGCATCCAAGCTTCAAAACGTGAAGTAGTGTTTTCACGTAGCGGGGCGGTTTGTTGGACTGGATCTTCAGACCCTTTCGCTGGTTTTTTTGGGGCAAATTCTATGTGGCTATGCTTTGACTTGGTTGATGGCGGGTACATCACGCCGGAACAGGGAATGCAACTGCTGAGACAGCAGATGTGTTGTAAGACGCCGATCGGTCAGCTCGCGGTTGAATGCGAGATGATGTCGATGGGCCAGGTTTTCGACGTGTTGGCTCAGCAATTTCGATCCTCTCTTCCCTTTGGCGAATTGGCCATTGAGCTGGGGTATCTCAATCGCGAGCAACTCGGTGGACTGATTCTGCGGCAGCTCGACAGTGTGCCAACACTGATGGATCTCGTCATCAGCTCGGGATTCATGACCGAGCAGGAATTGGAAGACGCGATCGAGCATCGCAAGCGAACTCGCATGGGTGCGCCCCAGGAACAACAGTTTGAACTGTTGGAAGTCGGATGAGCCGCTTCGCCGATGCCCGCGTCGGTGCGTGCTAGGCGAATCGACCATGCAACATCCAACGGTAACGGGCGTCCGAAGCCTGCGCTGCGGAAGCAAGGTTGCGAAAGATCCACCACCACAGTCCCCGATCGGTCTCGATTCGGTAGTACTCGCGGTTGATGGAGGATCCTTTCCACCAAGCGGTTTCAATGCGTTCCGGTCCCCAGTGTGCTGTGACGTGGTGGGTGATTCCACCCAAACGGACACGACAGGGCAACCGAGGTGAGGAGACCCGCGAAAAAAACGAACCGTTCTCGAACGCCACGGCGAGCGGAATCGGTTCGGCAAGTAACGACAAAGGGCGGCGCATTGCATCCTCCGGTAAGGGTTGGAACGAACCCCCACTGATTGGGAAATGCTTGCGCAATGAAGAGAAACAATCCACAGCACGAGGAGACGAACGAGGGGAACTATCTGCGGCTTTGTGCAATCGAACGATAGCGGTCGAAACGCTATTGCCCGTCAGTGGTAAAATACTGAATGCCTTTTCGGGCAACGGATTGTCTTCGATTTTTACACCAAGCACTGCATCACGTCCCAATCGACCGCTGAGTGAATCGACCAGGCGACTGATCGCCGATCCACTCGTTGAAACAGTCGAAGAATTTGTTTCGTAGTGCTGAGTGTCGAACAAGGAGGCTTGAGCACTACGCAACGGACCCGAAAGTGCCACTGAAACAGTGAGCCGCTCGACCAAAGCAGGCAACTTCTTCATTTCCAATTGGTTGATGATCAATCCACTCAGGTGAACCGCGTCGATCGTTGGCGCGAAGAGCCCGATCTCTAAAGTCAGTGGCGGGTGGGCCGAAAGGTCCAGGCGGCATGTCATACGTAGTGCCCCACGTTGGCATGTCGCCAATCCCGCCCTGACTTTTTCTGTCAACTTCTCAATGCGATCCGCCAGAATCTTTTGGTCACCGGTCGGATATTCCAGAAACATGGTCTGTGAATGCTCGAAAGGTGCGCGATAAACCTTGAACGGTTCCTCGACTTCACCCAACATCTGCTGCACACGCGTGACCAGATCACGCCCCAGTCGGGCGGCCAGACCGCTTCGAGGTAATTGCAGCAGTTGATCCACCCGCTCGATTCCCAGCCTCGCCAACGTAGCGACCGTCAGGGGTGAAAGCCGCAACGATTCCACAGGAAGCGACCCGATTTGACCCGCCGTTTCCTTGCCCGCCGTTGACTGACCCGCCGCGTGCTTCTCGTGCTCGCCGTAATGGGCCAGACCCCATGCCGCGCCAAATGAATCGGCAATCGCCAGGCGGCCGCTCAGCCCCCTGGCTGCCAACAGCTTGTGGCAAGCTTCGAGTAACCCGTCTTCGCCACCAAACAGATGCACGGCGCCGGTGATATCGGCAAGCAACGATTCGCTCTGGTGACGGGGATGCCCAGCCCACGGTTTCTCATCAAGAGTTTCGATGGCAACCATCGGCGTGATCTGCTGTTGAAACAGGTCCGCAATCCGCTCGAGCGATTCACGATCAAGATGAGGATCGTGCCGATGCAACGAGAAACAAGAATCCTTCTGACTTCCCGCAACTTTGGCCTGGATCATTTCACCAGCCTGGGCGATCGGCATCGAAACGCGAACCCCCATGGCAGCCGCCTGCGAACAACAAGCGACCACCACCCGACCGCGGCGAGGATCTTCCTTCCACAAAACAATCGGATCATTCGACCGCACCGAGAGTGACTCAGGCGCGCTGTCTGCCCGATTCTCGATTCGCAGTCTTTGGGTAGGCCAATTCGGAAGCCAAACGCAGAGCAGCCGTTTCTTCATTGGAAATCGTCGCTGGTGGAAACGTAACAGGATGAATGCGAGCCTGGTCGTCGATCTGGACCGATACGCTTTGTCCCGCGGTGCCGCCACGGCATCGATCCAGCGTGACTCGCAGAACCCGACCCATCGCAGGCAGTACTCGCGAAGCAGGTTGGGAAAAACAAGCATCGACTTCACAGCCAACGCGCCAACGAACGTCCGCGAAACTGGGCCGGCCCCGGCTCGCCGCCGGACGGACGAACAATCCCGGAGTGCGGCCTGTTTCCGCTGCCAACTGAAATCGCCGGGCATTGCGGTCATCCAAGTTGGCACTGACATGAGCCCACACGGCAGCGACCGCCTGGCAACGCAACGCCTGGTCAATCGCCCAGACCAGATCGGCATGCCGAGTTGGGCGAACCCAGACGATCCGGTCCGCCGCGATTCCCAATCCCACCGCAGCAGGCGGATAAAAGTTTTCGTGACCGCTGACCACCACCAACGGCCCCCGCCCGTGGGGCGAATTCAAACGACAAGCAGCAGTGATCATCGACAAGGCTGCGGCACCGCAACCATCCGCTTCGGCCACCCATTCGGTAATCGCATCGGATCGCAAACCACCACGCGGCAAGAAACCATCCATGACATCACAGCCGGTCGTGAAACCGTCTTCCGCGGCACCTCCGGTCAACGTGCCAATGCACCCTGACGTCCCGATACACCCTGACGACGTGCCAATGCACCCTGTCTGGGCTCGAAGGCGGCGCAATACCGATTCGCGATCAGCCCCCCGCCGCGGTGACTCCTGGAGAACATCCACCGGCGGCGAGCAAACTTCCCCTGAATCCCCCTCTTCCCCAATGGGACCCGCTTCTGCTGAACCCACTTCTGCTGGGCCTCTTGGCACGCTTCGCAAAGAAGAGACCAGCGGAGGCTCCAGAAAGCTGAATGTTTGCTGAGTTGCCATGGATCAACCTGGAAAAGCAATCAAAATGGAAAGCCAATGGAAATGCGGAACCTCGACGGCCGAAGCGCGGTAAAGTCGAGAAGACACTGGTAAAGCCGGGACTGGGCCCAATCCAATGCTATCATTTAGATGGACTTCCGTACAGTACTTTTCGTTCGACCACTTGGGCGACTGAGATGCAGAAAATCCGCTGGTTCTTTTTGATCGTGGGGATCGTGCTGGCGCTCGCGATGGCGCTGCAGAACAACGATCCTGCGGCGGTACAACTGTTGTGGCTCGAGCGGACACTCCCCCTGTCGATGCTACTTTTGTCGGCGACCGCGATTGGATTCTTACTAGGGGCATTGATGACGGCGTCCATGCTTCGCAGCCGCAGCAAAGCGGCGGCTGCGAAAAAAGCGGCCCGAGAGGAAAAACAGCCTGCCCCAAAAAAGTCGGCACCGGTCCCCGAACCGACTCCGAAATCAGCCGAAATCTCGTAGCCACAAAGCTTCGCCCATCGTGCTTGTTTTCGCCCAACATCGAAACGTGGAGTGAGAATCGGCAAAACACGTCCATGGTGCGATCCAGCAGGTTTTACAAGCGCAGCGCCAGCAAGTGATTATCAGCCTGAAACACGCAAAACAGACTTGCTAGCGCTGCGCGTGCTTGTAAATGAGCACATCAAGATTTGCGGTTCGCCCCTGTGAATGAACATCCCTGAACCGACGGCGTGTTTTGCAGGCCTCACGCACTACGAACGCTTCCCAGCCTTGCGGGCTGCCATCAAGGCTCGGCGTTTGGCGACCAGGTCGTAACGCAGCAGTACCAGCCGGGCCAGGTCGCCCATGTGGTGCAGCCCGCTGTCGTGTTGCAACTGCTCGGCCAGGTTCTCTTCCCCGGTGTCCTGAGGCGAGCCAGCCGTGATTGCGATTGCCGTGGTTTCGGCCGCTGCCGAAGGGGCGGGTGTCTCGAAGAGAAGCATTTGGGTCATGGAGGTATCTCCCGCGAAGTTTGTTGTTTCGAGCATCAATCGCTCGACAGAACGATTCTTCGCTGGGCACCTGACACGTCTGGTCACGCCCTGGAAAAGAATTCCGCAGGGCGGCGCTCGCGGGCAACAGGGCGGCGCTCGCGGGTAACAGGGCGGTGCTCGCGGGCAACAGGGCGGCCCAATTCCAAGGTGAAACGAACCTGCCATTGGTATCAGGGGTCCGTTGGGGGGAAGTCTTAACCGGTGCGAAAAAACGGAAAAACAAGCCTCGAAAACCGGCAAAACCGGCATCTTCACACCTGAGAAATTGGTATCGAGGCGACCTGAGCTATACTATCAATGGACCGGAAACATGCTTGTCACAGGCGGAGGACCCCACCTAATCGTGCGTGAACCATTCAAAGTCCAAGATGATTCGCCGGAGCGTAGCATCTTGGCACGGCTGATCCTGCCCGACCAGATTGTCGAGGCGGATCCGCTGGAGGAACTCCATGGGTTGGCCATCACCGCAGGAACCGAGGTGGTCGACGAAATCGTCCAACGCAGGACCACTCCCAACCATTCGACATACCTCGGAAGGGGCAAGGTCGAAGAATTGCGATTGATGGTCGAGCGGTACGACGCAGACGTTGTGATTTTTGACAACGATCTCTCGCCGGCACAGGTCCGCAACCTCGAGAAGTCGACCGGCGCGAAAGTGCTCGACCGAACCGAGTTGATCCTGGACATCTTTGCCGCCGGCGCACGCACCTACGAGTCGCGTCTCGCGGTGGAACTGGCGCAACTCGAGTATTCGCTGCCAAGGTTGAAACGAATGTGGACGCACTTGTCTCGCCAAGCGATGGGTGTCGGCATGCGCGGACCGGGTGAAAAACAATTGGAAGTTGACCGGCGACTTGCGCAGAAGCGAATTCACGATTTGAAACAGGATTTGGGCAAGGTCGAGCAGCGACGCGAGCAACAGGTGCTCGGCCGCCAAGGCGCACCGACCGTTTCGCTTGTCGGCTACACCAACGCCGGCAAGAGCACGTTGATGAACGCCATGACCGAAGCCAACGTGGTCGCCGAAGACAAGCTCTTTGCAACGCTCGACACGCGAACGCGACGTTGGCAATTGCCGGGTTGGGGTACCGTCTTGCTTAGCGATACCGTCGGGTTCATCCGTGATCTTCCCCACTCGTTGGTTGCCAGCTTCAAATCGACGCTCGAAGAAACCCGGCAAGCCGACTTGTTGTTGCATGTCGCGGACGCGAGCAGCCCGTCCGTGTTTCAACAGATCAGTGCGGTCTACAACGTTTTGACCGAACTCGGGATCGAAGAAAAAAACACACTTCTGGTCCTCAACAAGATCGACGCGATTCGCGACCCGGCTGTGCTCAACCGCGTTTTGAACCGTTATCCCAATGCGATTCCGGTCAGCGCAAGGAGCCGCAAGGGTTTGACCGCGTTGATCGAAGCCGTGGGCGGGGCCCTGGGGCGCGAGTTCCTCGATATCGAAGTCGACGTCGACCACAGCGATGGCCGATTGCTCGCTTTTCTGTCGGCCAAGGGTGAAGTGCTGTCACGCAACTATCACGAATCCCTGATCACAATCCATGTTCGAATGCCGAGCGGAGCGATGGGCCCGGTGCGTGAGACCGCCATTGCAATTCGGCCGGTCGTGCCCACAATCGACAGCTCGGTAGAAGCGCCGGTGTTGGATGACCCAGCCGTCGACCTGCCCGCCGTCGGTGTCCGTGACCCATCGAGTGAAGTGGCATGATCCGGATCGCGTCGACTGGCGAAGACGGCACGATCATGGCGAGAGTTTCGTTGAAACGATAGAAGAACGCTCGAAGCGGCGCGAGCCGGTTTCGGCAGACGCCTGGGTAGCTTTTCAATGCGATGGAAACCAAAGGACGCCGTCGCCGTTGTCACCGGCGCCAGCAGCGGGATCGGTCGATGCCTCTGCGAACTATTGTGCCAACAGGGCGCCAACGTGGTCGCCGTCGCCCGCAGAGCCGAACGAATCGCATCTCTCCAGGAATCGGTCGGTCAGGGGACGATCATCCCCATCGTGGGTGACATCACCGAGGAGGTTGTTCGAAAACGGATCGTCGAGGCAGCCGCAGACACCCGCGGCGGCGAAGTCGACTTGCTCGTCAACAACGCTGGGATTGGCGCGATCGGTCCTTTCGCCGATGCCACGCCCGAACGGCTGCGTCGGGTGATGGAGGTAAACTTCTTCGCCCCGGCCGAATTGACGCGCGAGTTAATTCCGCATTTGCGTCGGGGCCGCGAGAGTGTGATCTGCAACATCAGCAGTGTGCTGGGTCACCGTGCGGTCGCCGACAAGAGCGAGTACTGTGCCAGCAAGTTTGCACTCCACGGATGGAGCGACTCGCTGCGCGCCGAACTCGCCCTGGATGGGATCCAGGTGACTTTGATCAGCCCAAGCACGACACGCAGCGATTTCTTCGACTCCTTGATCGAAACCGATTCGGAGCAACAATCGGCGAGTGTGGGAAGTTGGCCGCCCGAGCGTGTCGCGAAGAAAACGCTGTCAGCAATCCGTGCCCGCCGCAGCGAGGTCATCCTCAGTTTTGCAGGAAAAGCGTTGGTTTACGGAGACCGC
Organism: Rhodopirellula sp.; assembly: GCA_024644085.1. Classification (GTDB taxonomy): domain Bacteria; phylum Planctomycetota; class Planctomycetia; order Pirellulales; family Pirellulaceae; genus Rubripirellula. The sequence goes on along the minus strand of JAHELS010000124.1, from coordinate 8,460 downwards.
ATCGCCCCACCGCTCATGAATGCGATCCTCGCCCGACGCCGTCCCTGATTCGAGTGACCCGATGCCCAGGCTTGAAATTCTCTACGAGGACAATCACCTGCTGGTGGTGAACAAGCCCGCGGGGATTGCCACGATGGGAGCCGAGCACGGTGAGCCGACTGTCCACGCGATGGCAGCCCAGTACTTGAAAAAAACGTACCACAAACCGGGACGCGCGTATGTCGGAATCGTCAGCCGGCTCGACGCGATGACCTCCGGCGTCCTCGTCCTGGCCCGAACCAGTAAAGCCGCGTCGCGACTGGCCGCACAATTCGCGGCCGACACCGACCAGACATCCCACCCGGTCGCCAAGATTTACCTGGCGGCAGTCCACGGCCGCCTCGACAATGATCGCGGCGAGCTCGTCGACTTCGTGATGAAGGACGACGACGCGAGGCGGATGCGGGTTGTCGACGATTCGCGGCGCGGAGCCCAACTCGCACGGCTCCGCTATCTCAGCCTTGCCGCCGATGACGATTTGTCGATTCTCGCGATCGAATTGCTGAGCGGACGAAAGCATCAAATACGCGTCCAGTTTGCCGACCGCGGGCATGCGGTCATCGGCGATCGCAAGTATAAATCGAAACAGCCGTTCTCCGACGGGATTGCACTTCACAGTTGGCGATTGAGAATTCATCATCCCACCAGACGAGAATCGATGTGGTTCGAGGCTGAGTTGCCACAATCGTGGAAACCTTTTCTTCCTCTGTTACCCGCGGCTGATTCATTGAGACATCGCGTCGACCAGTCTTTCGAATATTCCAATGACGCTGAGTAAACCGGACCGTTCTCCATCACCGACGTTCGTCCCGGCCAGCATCGTTTCGGGTGGCCAGACAGGAGTCGACCGCGCCGCATTGGACGTTGCAATCGCGATGGGCATCGGCCATGGCGGGTGGTGTCCGGCAGGGCGATTGTCCGAAGACGGTACCGTTCCTAGCCGGTATGAGTTACAAGAAACCGACTCGAGTGAGTATCCTGTCCGCACCGAACAGAACGTGATCGACAGCGACGCGACGCTCATTCTTTATGAAACCCAGCTCAAGGGCGGAACGCGGCTGACGCGGCGGATCTGCCGCAAACTCGCCAAGCCGCATCTCGTCGTTCGCATCGATCGCGACCAGGTCGAGGTCGCGCGGCAGTGGCTCAACGATGTGAAACCGAAGACGCTGAACGTAGCGGGGCCTCGCGAGAGCACATTCCCCGGGATCTTTCACCGCTCGATGGACTTCTTGCTCCGAGTGCTGGAGACAACCAATC
>JAHELS010000124.1:0-7061 GCA_024644085.1 Rhodopirellula sp. | reverse complement strand
GCCGGAACTCGCTGCGCTCGGTCCGGCCTACGGTGCTCCTTCGGGTCGGGTTGATGTCCATGATTGCGGCTGATGCGCGTGTTTCTTTCCGCAGTCGGCACAACCGGAACACTCCACGAGAATCGCGACGGGTTTCCTGATCCGCCAAGCAAGCCTGACTCGACAAGTCGCCGATAGCACCATTGTTCTCGTAATCGATGGACTTTCACATCGCTGCTCCCATCGACTTTCGCGAGTCGTCCGACAGCGACCCGCCGCCGGCGTACAGATCGCAGCGTGTACGCATTGACAAAAAGTCGCGTATCACTGCGCGGACTTCCTCGCCCGATGGCCCGACTTCGCGGCCGACTATGGAGCTTGACATACATGACCCCCCGTCCTCTCGCCTCGGCCCGTCGCGTCCTCACCGGATGCTTGTGTTTTCTCTCCATTGCCGTCGCCCCCTGTTTCGCGAAGGCTGACCAGTCCGCACCGAGCGATGTCGATTCAGCTGCTCGATACCGCAATCCTTGTCATCTGGAATTGTCCGGGACTGAGGAACTCTGCGGGTGGATCGAGCTCGGAACTCACGATTCTCTGCCGACTCCGACGCGCCAGATCCCGGTGCTGCCGGTTTCCTCGATCGATACGTCGGTCACAGTCACGGCCCTGGCCACGGCGGCCTGTGCCAGTGCCGGAGTTCACGTCGAGCAGATTGTTGAACCTTTTGCGATGGTAGGACCCTACCTCGACAACTCCCTCGAAGCGGTCGACAAGTTGCAAGATTGGTGGAACGAAGCCGTGGCCCAGGCGAAGGCCCAGCGCACGGCGGAAGCTCAAGAGAAGATGGCAAAGTCGGATGAGATCGACGTCCGCGTCGATGCGCTGGCGGCTCTCGAACCGGTCGATGTCGAAAGCTACGGCCCAAGCGTGATGACGATCGTAACCGAAGGAGATAAACGCGGAGAAGACTTCGAAATCGCCAACGACATGCTCGTCGGTTCCTCGCCGATGATCGTAACGCTCGAAGAAGCCTACTTGCCGTACGATCTGGCCGCGAACGACATCAAGTTCTGGAGCGTTGTCCCGGTCACAACGCGACCCTTCTGCGTCCGCAGCCGGATCGAGCAACCCCAGGCGACATGCATGTGGAAAGAAGCCCGGCAGATCGTGGGCGAGGCGGTCCAGGCCGTCAAAGCCAGCGAAGCCTACGCCTATTGCGGATCCGCCGATTGCCACCTTGATGATTTGATTTGGAAACTCGACAACCTGATCGCGGACGATTCGCAATTCCGCAAGGCGGTACAACCTCATGCGATCGGACAACGATTCGCAGCAATTGCCTCGAGCGGAAATACTCTGGTCAAAGATGCGACCGGACTTCTGGCTTCGCGTTGGCCCGAAGTAACCGCGGAGGAAGCCTCGCCGAGTCCGGCCGGCGCCGCTTTGCTGGCACGAGCCGGGGTGATCGACACAGTCGAAGCGATCGCGACGGCCCAACCCAACGCCGTCCCCGATCGAGGCGCCGCTGATCAAGGCGCCGCTGATGCACGCACCGTCGACGCACAGCCACGGGTCGCCGATGCGGAGTCGGGCACCCAATTGCGTTGACACGCGATGAAGCAATGCGTCCAGGCCGCGCTCGGAATATCAACGCGTTGCGTTACGCTTCGCTGTCGATCGCGTGTTCTTGCAATTCTTCGAGCGTGGCGAACTCCAGCGTGGAAATATGACAGGCCTCGAGAATCACCGGCGGGGCCATGCCGGCATCGTAAGCTTCTTTCCAGCGTGCGGCGCATAAGCACCACCGATCTCCTGGAACCAACCCAGGAAACTGGTACATCGGATTCGCAGTGGTCAAGTCGTTGCCGCGCGACTTGCTGAATTCCAGAAACTCCGCCGTTACCTGGACGCAGACGACGTGCAACCCGGCATCCTGCGCACCCGTATTGCAGCAGCCGTCGCGATAGAACCCGGTCATTGGGTCGGTGCCACAAACGGCCAGCTCGCCGCCCATTACATTCTTTCCCGCCATTGTGTCTCGCTCGCGTTCCGAAGTCTCCACGGGGCCCCACGCGGCCTCCAATATGTTACACGTCCCGAGGACTCCTGCGCCGGCAGGTAGCGTCGGGCGGCGACATTTTGGCGTCATTCGTTATAGTGTTAGAACAGGCGGCGCGTGGCGCATCGATGATCGTCGCCGATTCTGAACAGCCCTTTCGCGTAATTGTACGATCGCGTCATCGGGCAAAGGACACTCAATCTGGCTGGCAATGGACGCGATTTTCCGAGACTTGACCGAGGCCCAACGCGAAGCTGTCGTGCACGTCGATGGGCCACTGTTAATCCTTGCGGGACCAGGGTCGGGTAAGACCAGAGTCGTTACACATCGCATCGCCAACATGTTGGCACAGGGAATCCAGCCGTGGCAAATCGCCGCGCTGACCTTTACCAACAAGGCTGCTGATGAGATGCGGACGCGAGTCGACGCACTTGCGCCGGGCCAGCCGGTTTGGATGGGAACCTTCCATCGGTTCTGTGCCCAACTGCTTCGTCGATACGCGTCGATGGTCGGCTTGTCCGAGAATTATTCGATCTATGACACGTCCGATTCCAAGCAGGCAATGAAGCGAGCAATTGCGGCTGCGGATGTATCCACCACACACGCTTCACCCGAGCAAATCGCGGCGTCAATCAGCCATGCCAAGAACAGATTGACCACGCCGGAAATGATGCAAGGACATGCGCTCAAACCGCGCGACGCGATTGCGGCACGGGTGTACCCGGTCTATCAGCAACAGCTGTTAACGGCCAACGCGGTCGACTTTGATGATCTGTTGCTGCACATCGCGCACCTGCTTCGCGAGAATCCCGAAATCCGCGCCCAACTCGATGCGAAATACAAGTACATCCTCGTTGATGAATACCAGGACACGAACCTGGCCCAGTACGCTATCGTGAGGGCCTTGTCGATTGATGAGCCGAATCTTGCTGTCACCGGCGATCCCGATCAATCGATCTATGGATGGCGCGGCGCGGATCTGAATAACATTCTTGATTTCGAGAAAGATTACCCCGCGGTCAAAACGGTTCGGCTTGAAAAGAACTATCGCAGCACGCCAAACATCCTGCGCGTCGCCGACCAATTGATTCGACACAATCGTCGCCGGAAACAAAAAGAGTTGTTCACCGATAACGACGAGGGCGATCCGGTCATCCTGCGGCTCTACGAGGACGGCTACCAGGAGGCCGATTCGATTGCTGAAGAGATTGCGGCGGCGATTCTGGGCCGTGGGCTACGACCCCAGGATTTTGCTGTTTTCTGTCGCATGAACGCGATGACACGTTCGCTCGAACACGCGTTGCGTAATCGCAGCCTGCCCTACCAAATCGTCAATGGTGTCGAGTTTTACCAGCGGCGCGAAATCAAGGATCTGCTTGCCTATTTGCATCTGATCAACAATCCCGGCCATGATGTCGCATTGACGCGGGTCATCAACACGCCCACGCGCGGGATCGGCGCTAAAACGATCGAGCGAATCCGCAATCATGCCGACTTGAACAACATTCCGATGCTCGAGGCCGCGCGACGTGCGGGCGAAATCGAAAGTTTGCCGAAGCGGTCCGCATCCATGGTCGCCAAGTTTGTGCAAATCTACGACCGCCTCGCCATCAAAGCGACCGCGACGCTCGAAGATCTGTTGCGCTATCTGATCGAAGAAACCCATTACGAAGCCTATCTTGAAAAGACGGCCGTCGAGCAACAGGATACGAGCCCGATGGCGAACGTTGATGAATTCATCACGGCGGCCGTCGAATTCGATCGGCAACATCCCGAGGATGGTTCACTCGAAGCCTTTTTGGAACAAGTCGCACTCGTTTCGGACACCGACGCTTTCGAGGATGACAGCGATCGGGTGACACTGATGACGCTGCATGCCGCCAAAGGCCTCGAGTTTCCTTGTGTCTTTATCATCGGTGTCGAAGACGACATGCTGCCGCACAAGCGGTCCAAAGAGAGCGGATCGGATTTCGAAGAAGAACGCAGGCTGTTGTTTGTCGGCATCACTCGGGCCAAACAGTGGCTTCAATTGAGTTGTTGCAAGCGACGCGCGATTCGCGGCGACGTGCGGCCCGTGATCCCAAGTCCGTTTCTGAATGAATTACCGCTCGAAGAAATGCGGCGGCTCGAGGAGACGGGGCAAAAGGATTGGTTCGACCAGGACGATGCTTACGACCAAAGTTACCCCGAGTCCTGGGATTTGCCGGACGAAGACGACGAACAGGTCAGCGAAGCGGTCGCGACGTTTGATGATACCTGCCAACTCCCCGAGGGTGAATGCGCGGCCGAGGTCAAGAAGAACGAAACGAGCCGACCGGCCTCGGGTCTCAAGACGGCCGCCGATCTGCTCAATAGCCGGGTCACACCATTGACGGCCTACCGTGAGGGAATATCGGTTCGGCACGCAGAACACGGGGAAGGAACGATCATTTCCGTCTCTGGCCGCGGCCCCAAGCGAATCGCACGGGTTTTGTTCGACGACGGCGAACACAGTTTCCGACTCGCGTTCGCAGACCTCGAAGTTGTCTCAGAGTGAGGCGGCGTCCTCGATGATCTCGTGGCGCAAAGAAATATCCTCCATGCGACGCGCTACCCCCGCCTAGCGCCCGAGTGTGTCGGCTTCTCAAAGTTGCGGATGCACCTTACAACTTTGGGGGTTCGCTCGAGCACCTGTTGTACCGTTGACACATTCTTGAGGTCCCGATGACCGGTACCAGCTTTGGCAAAACCGACGCCCAAGTCGGCGTGATCATGGGCAGCCGCAACGATTGGGAAACCATGAAGGCGGCGGCCGATCTTCTCGATCAATTGTCGATCCCAAACGAACGCTTCGTCGTCTCGGCTCACCGGACTCCCACGCGGATGGTCGATTATGCGAGCAGCGCCGCGGATCGTGGATTGAAAGTGATCATTGCCGGAGCGGGCGGCGCCGCTCACTTGCCCGGAATGGTGGCGTCCGAGACCAACTTGCCGGTGATCGGTGTCCCCGTCCAAAGCCGTGCGCTGCAAGGACTCGATTCGCTACTATCGATCGTGCAAATGCCTGGAGGCGTTCCCGTGGCAACCATGTCGATCGGCCCTTCGGGCGCGAAGAACGCGGGAATACTCGCCGCCCGCATCCTGGCGCTCGCGGACGATCCTCTGCGGGTCCGTCTGGAAGCGTTTGTGAAGCAACAAACCGACTCAGTGCTCGAGTCTGCCGACCTGTAAGCCAATGGAAGTTCAGGACCCTCAAGTGATGGCCCAAACGACTGCACCAGTGCTGCCGGGCGCGACCATCGGAATGGTGGGCGGCGGACAACTCGGGCGAATGTTCGCGATGGCCGCTGCTTCGATGGGCTATGAAGTTGTAGTGTTTTGCGAACGTGATGATGCCCCCGCGGCGCAAGTCGCGCAGCGGGTTGTCGTGGGGGCGTTGGACGACAACGACGCGGTCGACCAGTTTGCCGAGCAGTGTGACGTCATCACGCTCGAGTTTGAGAACATCCCGGCGGCGACCATCGCACGTTGCAGCGGCTTCGCGCCGACCTATCCGGCCGCATCGGTATTGGCGACGGCCCAGGATCGAATGCTTGAGAAAAGCACGCTTCGCGACGCATCCCTTCCAGTCACACCGTTTCGAAAAGTTGAAAGCGCGGAATCTCTTTCGATCGCCTCGGAAGATCTCGGTTGGCCGTTAATCGTCAAGACCACTCGCAGCGGCTATGACGGGAAAGGCCAATATCGCGTCGAGTCGCGTGATCACGCCGACGACGTGCCCTGGAGATCGGTCGATGCCTGGATCGCCGAAAAGTGCATCGAATTCGATCGGGAAGTTTCCGTGGTTGTCGCGCGCACGATCGATGGACGCTGTAGATGCTTCCCGGTCTTCGAGAATTCGCACCACAACCACATCCTTGACGTGACCGTTGCCCCGGCGCGAATCAACGTCGAGTTGGCCGACGAGGCGTGTCGCGTAGCGATGGATGCCGCCGACTCGCTCGGCGTCGTTGGCTTGTTGTGTGTCGAGTTCTTTGTTTGCGATCAAAAGGTGATGATCAACGAAGTCGCACCGCGACCGCACAACTCGGGGCACCTGACAATCGAAGCCTGTGAGACGAGCCAGTTCGAGCAACATGTTCGGGCCGTCTGCAACCTTCCCCTCGGCAGCACGAGTTTGCGCTGCGGTGCCGCGGCGATGGCCAACCTGCTGGGCGATCTTTGGGATCGCAGTGGAGGTGTGCCCGCCTGGGAAGACGTGCTCGGCGAATCCGGCATCAGCCTGCATCTGTACGGAAAGGGGGCAGCGAAACCGGGACGGAAAATGGGCCACCTTACCGTCACCGGAAAGGATACCGAGCAAGTCCGGCGGCGCGTCGTTGAGGCACGTCGAAGACTGGGCTAGCTTCTCGCGCTGCGAAGGTCCGCGCTGCTGGGGCGGCAGGCCGCTCATTCATAGCGGCGTCCACCGGGAACCACCAAGCCGGCTGTGTAATTTTCCCGGCGATGCGAATCGGCAACTTCTTGAAGGCACCGCGGCAGCGTTCGTCGGGTTTTGTCGACCCACGAACCGACGCCGGCCCAATGTCGCCACCGGCGAAGCCCCGTCGGTGCTGCCCAAGACCTTGGGCGGAAATGGTCTCTGAACAACCTCAGGCAATTCCTCGAAACCTGTTTCGCTATTGCCGGTTTCATTTGATGTACGACACATCCTTCAACGGATCAACGTATCACCGGATCCTTCAAACGTTGCCATTCCGAAAGGGAAAACTGGATGTATCAAGACCCCGCATTGAAACTCGCCCGCATATCATGGATCGGGTTCGCCAGTTTTGTGTTTGCTGTTCACCTGGCGGCCTCCAATTTGGAACCGGTGGTAGGTGACGGCCGGTTTTATCTTGATCTATCCCCGCCCGAAATCGAGATATTTGTGCCAGCTCTGAAGGCCGCTGCGTACCATAAGGATCTGCAAGTCATCGCTGACCTACCTGCGGTCCAGGATGTGACGCTGTACGAGACAGGCGACGTCGATTTGCCCGAA
>JAHELS010000364.1 GCA_024644085.1 Rhodopirellula sp. | reverse complement strand
TTTCGATTGCGATGTACAACCACGGTTGGATCATCAACTATGCCGCGATGCTGGATGACATGGATCGAGCCACAGGGGATTTGCTTGATGCGATCGATCAACTTGGGATCGCCGACAACACCTACGTCATCCTTACTTCCGATAACGGTGGCGGTTTCCGCGGCAACGCTCCTCTCCGAGGCGGCAAAGGCAATCTCCTCGAAGGCGGTATTCGCATGCCGTCGTTCGTTCGCGGCCCCAGTATCCAGGCGGGGAGTTATTGTGATGTGCCAGTGGTGCAATGGGACTTTCTGCAGACATTTTATGATCTTGCTGGCGGCACGGCTCCTTTACCGGCTGACTTGGACGGCGGTAGCCTGCGCGACGTCTTTGAAAATGGAAACAAAGGCAGCGTAACGCGCAACACAGAAGCATTGGTTTTTCATTTTCCCTGGCACACCGGCGAGCCTGAATCTGTCATTCGCCGAGGCAATTTTAAGCTGCGTAAGAACCTCGATACCCTGGACGTCGAGCTGTACGACATCGCCAGCGACCTCAGCGAAAAATATGATCTCTCACATGAAATGCCCGATGTGGTTCAGCAGCTCGATCGGTTGCGAGCTGATTATTTAGAGTCAGTCAATGCCGAGACCGTGACGCTCACGCGACGCAACTATGTGGAACTGTTAAAAGGCGGGTGGATTGAAAACGGCAAAAAGCGGCTTGCCAAGCTCAAAGCCGAACTCGCTGCGGATCCTGACAACAAACAGAAGGCGTTCAAAGTTGATGTCTCGCAGAACCACGTCGATTTTCAAGACCGTCAGCTCGAGCGTTCCATCGAGTTGATTCAGATGCACGAGCAACGTGGAACGGCGGATCGAAATTGAAACTAGAGTCGCCTTTCGCTCCGCGAAACATGCGCTACTTTCGCGGAGCGAAAGGCGACAATCCAACCTGCTGAATAAGGCAATAACATGAAATACAATGGTTTACTCCTGCTCCTCTTTCTGAGCGTGCAGCATGTCTCTGCCAAAGAGCCGAACTTCATCCTCTTCTACGCCGACGACCTTGGCTACGCGGACACTTCCGTCCAGATGATGGACGCCGAACCTAGCACCAAGCACGACTTCATCCAAACGCCGGGATTGGACCGACTGGCAAAGTTGGGCGCACGGTTCACCGCAGCGTACGCTCCAACGCCGACCTGCACTGGATCTCGTATCAGCATCCAGTTCGGAATGACCTCAGCGCGCGCACAGTACCGCAACGTTTTCGATGTCCTTTCCCACTACCAACGCCCCGATGGTTACGACGACGAAACCACGATGGGTGAGATGTTTAAGGAATCCGGCCGGAACTATGTCACGGCGATGTTTGGAAAAGGCGCGAGCGCTCTGGGGCGTTTCGAGGACGCTGGCTATGACGTGACCGACGAACTGCCTGGTGAACCGGGCGGCAACGGCAATGGGCACGGTTCCTACTGGGATCCCAAGAACAAGACTCCATTCCCACCGGATAATCCCAAACGCATCCACTCTCTGCGCCGGGACTCCGTTGCATTCGTCAACAAATACGCCGGCAAACAGCCCTTCTTCATGATGGTCAACCACTACGCTCCCCACATCCCGCACATGGCAACGAAGGAAGCGTTTGAGAGAACGAAGAAGCGTTGGATCGAAACGGGCAGGGATACTGAAAAGATCGACGTTGAGAAATCCAGCGTCCACCGCGATATTACCTACGCAGCGATGATCGAAGAGATGGACATGAATGTTGGTGCCTTGATCGATGCTCTCGATGCAAAGGGCGAACTTGAGAACACGTACGTCATCTTTACTTCTGACAACGGTGGCGGTCATTCAGAACGACGCGACGTTGATGGCGAGAAACGGCGTTTCAACGGCCCGCTCCAGGAAGGCAAGCGTTCCATCTACGAAGGCGGCATCCGTGTGCCGACCGTCATTGCTGGTCCTGGCATCAAGCCCGGCTCCCAATGTGACGTCCCCATCGTTCAATGGGACTTCCTACCCACGTTTCACGACTTGAGCGGCAGTAAATCGCCACTGCCAAAGGGCGTCGATGGCGGCAGCCTGCGCGACGTGTTCGCTCGTGGAAACAAAGGTGCCGTGAACCGCGCCGCTCCCGGAATCATTCATCATTATCCCTGTCACTACCACCCGCCGATCAGCTCCATCATCGTTGGCGATTACAAATTCATGCGACATCTCAACTCGGGCGACATCAAGCTGTTCAACATCAAAACCGACTATCGCGAAGAATATGACCTCAGCACTTCGCTGCAAGAGAAGGCGGCTGAGATGGACGCGATTCGAGCGAAGTATGTCAAGGAAGTCGACGGCGGTACGGCGGAGCAGGTCCGTGAAGCTTTGTACAAGACCATGGACCGACACAGCAGCCAAGCCAAGGACGCCTTTCGCAAGAAAGTGGCCCAGTTGAAAAAAGACAACCCGTCCGACCTCGAAACGCAACAAGCGGCGCTCTTGAAGGAGCTGAACCAGAAACTCAAGAAGAGTGCACTCAACAAGGAGAAGACCCGACTGCACGCAAAATCGTATTCGTGGAGAGAAGGCTCACCCAAAAAAGAAGCCGAAGAAAGCGTCGAAGCCAAATGGGTGGACCTCACGCTGGAACAAGTTCTCCAGGAAAAGCCGTGATAAGAAGTGAGTCGTTTAGCGTCGTTCGAAAAATAACTGTCGTAGCGAAACTCGCCAAGAGTTTCGGCAGTTCTCCATTCCGAAAGTCTTGGCGACTTTCGCTACGACCAAATCCGCTTAAACGATTACATCGTTCCTGACCACGTAAGGAATAATAGACATGAACAAAACAACCAAAGCATTATTCGTCACGCTATTCGCTCTTGCACCTCTATCGCTTCGCGCGGATCAGGCTCCTAATTTTGTCATCATCTACGCAGACGATCTGGGTTACACCCAGACCAGCGTTCCGATGATGAAGGACCGGCCCGAACTGGCGCACAAGCTGCATCAGACACCCAATATCGAGAAACTCGCCAAACGGGGCATGCGTTTTTCGAATGCGTATTGTCCCTCGCCCGTCTGTACCTCTTCCCGTGCCGCCATTCAGTTCGGCATGACCACGGCCCGCGTGGGTTGCGTTTCGATTCACGACGTGGTCATGAACATGAAACAGGTGGACTTCGAGAAGAAACTGTCCATCGCGGAAATGCTCAAGGAAGCCGACAAGGGTTACGTGACGGCGTTCTTCGGCAAGGGTTGCACGCCGTTGAAATGGTTCAAGGATCACGGATACGACGTCACCGACTTCATCCATACGCATCCGAATGGGAATGCTCATGGTGACTGGTGGGAACCCACGACAAAGACCCCCATCCCCGCCGACGATCCCAAACGCGTCTTCAGTCTGGCGCGAACTGCAAACGACTTCCTGAAAGAACGCGGCAAAGACAGGAAGCCGTTCTACATGATGGTGTCCCACTATGCCGTTCACGTTCGCAACACTTCGTTGAAGAGCACGCGGGAGAAGTATCTACGGATTCTCGCGGAACAGCGTGGCATCGCTGGCGGCATACCTGATATTTCAAGGTTCGATAAGAACGCCGACGAAATGCCGAAGAACCTGCGTGCCATTTGGGAAACGGCCAACTACGCAGCCATGATGGAAAACATGGACTCATCCATCGGGATGGTACTCGACGAATTGAAAGCTCAGGGATTGGAAGAGAACACCTACGTCATCTTCTCATCCGACAACGGCGGCGGCCAAAGCAACGCGCCTCTGCAGGGTGGCAAAGCGAAGATGTGGGAAGGCGGTTTGCGGATACCGATGATCGTCGCCGGTCCTGGCATCGCCGCGAATTCTCAATGTGACAAACCCGTCGCCCAGTGGGACTACCTGACGACGATGCATGATCTTGCTGGCAGTACGGCAACACTGCCCGAAGATCTTGACGGCATTAGCCTGCGTCCGGTGCTGGAACAGGGCAATGATGGCCAGCTCGCAAAGCGTGATACCGGGCTCGTTTTTCATTTTCCGGCGCACTACACCGTTCCGATCACATCTTATCGAGACGGCGACTACAAACTGATGCGTCATCTCAACTCGGGAGAAATCAAGCTCTTCAATGTCGCCCGCGACATGGGTGAATCCAACGACCTTTCAAAAACGATGCCGGAAAAGATATCCGCTATGGTAGGCAGACTAGATGCCTATCTGGAAAAGGTCGGAGCCTGGAAGATGGAAGAAGTCTACGAGACCCGAGCCGAAGAGCTAGAAAAATGGATCGCAGATGACAAAGAAAAGATCGCAAAGATCGACCAACAGTTACAAGCCAACGACTTAGCCGCGAATGAGCGCAAAAAACTCCAGGCTGAATTGAAGTCCCTCCAATCACGGCAGGCCCATCATCTCAACAATCTGGAAAAGCTTCGCCAGGACCGCAAATCCGCCCGCTGGTTTTGATCTGCCCTGCCACTGGTAACCACAATTCACGGCAAAGATATGCGAAACACTGTCATCATGAATCAGTACAACAGTAAGACGACTGCCTG
>JAHELS010000363.1 GCA_024644085.1 Rhodopirellula sp. | reverse complement strand
GCCTCCGGAACAGCTTGCTCGTTTCCTTGGAAGCGGACCCGATTACGATGGGCGACGAGCCGACATCTACTCGCTCGGCGTTGTGCTTTGGGAATTGGCATGCGGAGCGCGGCCGTACGCCTGTGCCGAGTCGGAAATCGAATCGCGTGGGCGAAAGTGGTTGGAAAACTGCCTGAAAATACGCAGCCAGGAGATCTCACACGGCGAGAATGCGATCGATCTTGGATTGGAGATGATTCTGCGACGAGCGATGGCGGTTGAACCTTCGCACCGTTATACGTCTGCGAGGGCGATGGGAACGGCGCTCAATGGACTTGCCGAGTTGCAGCGCGTTCGCCGCCGTTTGCCCGAGCCCGATCGGTGGACACGCTGGGTGCGCCGGCATCTCTACCTGGTGATTGCGGTTGTGGGGATCTTGCCTCATTTGGCGGCAAGTTTTCTACAATCACTGTACAACCACATTTGGATTCAACCTGGTGGAAGCGCGTTCGCGAACGCATTCATTGCGTACAACATTGTCGTTTATCCCGCCTGCGTCGGATGGCTGTGTTGGAACCTTTACAAGTTCGCCCAGGGTTACCGTCGCGTGGTGGCTCGTGTCCCGATTGCGCGTGGCCAGCTTCGAAAGTTGCGTGCACGATTGTTGCGGCTACCGCGTCAATTCATGATCGCGTCTGCGTTCGGCTGGTTTCCGGGCGTCGTATTGTTTCCGTGGTTGCTCGGCATGTTTGGCGAGTCACCGACGAGAAGTGACTGGTTCCATTACGGCATGTCGTTCACGATCGCCGGGTTGATTGCCACGACCTACTCGTATGCATTCGTGCTCTACGTTGCCGTTTGCTGCGGCTACCCGGCCTGTTGGCAAACGGCTTCGCAATATCGTGATCGTGCGCGTCGCGAATTATCGGGGATGGCCAAACGGATCAGCATCGTCTCGATTCTCGTTGGCGTACTGCCCCTGGCCGCGGCCGTCTTGTTACTTGCGATCGGAATGCCGTCGCTTGACGTAATGAATCTCAATCACATGGTGCAGATGCAGGGATTGCATCGATTGGTCATTGAATTGATTGTCGCGGGAGCAATCGGGCTCTATTTGGTGGAAACCGCATCCGCCCGACTTACTCGCGTTGTTCGCACGTTGACACTCACCGATGAGTGAATTGTCTCGGGCTTGACGCGCGTCGCGCCCGTGATTGCGCCGACGAGTTCCCATGGCGAGCCTGATACTGGTAACGCGAAGTTCGGAACCTTCGAGTACAATGCAGGCGTGTACAGGGAATGTCCCGCGATCCCCAGCGATCAGTGAGCCGATGCTTAAACGTGGTTTTCAGTTTGCCCCCGGGTACCGTCTTCAGGAGTTTCTCGGCCGGGGCCAATTCGGCCAGGTTTGGCGAGCGACGGCTCCGGGTGGAGCTGCGACAGCCGCCAAATTCATTGATTTGTCGGACGGGCAAGGACAAAAAGAGTACGAAGGCGTCAAGCGGGTCAAACAGATCCGGCATGCCAATTTGATGCCCATCACCGCGATCTGGCTGCTCGATGCCCAGGGCAAAGTCATCGAGGAGGCGCCGGACGAGGCCGTTCAAACTTTGGACCTGTCGGTGCAGGAAGCAGCGGGGCAATCAGCGATCTATCACGCTCCGGGTGTTGAGCCAAGTTGGCTCGTCGTGGCGATGTTGCTCGGTGGGAAAAGTCTCCAGCAACGTCTTCGTGAATGCGTCGAAGAAGGATTGCCGGGAATACCGCCAAAGGAACTGATCTCGTACATGGACGAATCGGCCAAGGGCATCGATTTTCTCAACGCGCCACAGCACGACCTCGGTGAAGGTCCGATCGCGATCCAACATTCGGATATCAAGCCGGCCAACATCGTTTTGATCGGTTCATCGGCCGTGGTTTGTGATTTTGGCTTGGCCAGAATCCTGTCGCGAAATCAAGTGACCGCCACCAGCGCCGCCGGTACGCCCGCCTACATGGCCCCGGAAGCAATCTCAGGTAAACCGTCGCGAACGAGCGATCAATATTCGCTCGCAGTTACCTACTATCACCTCCGCACCGGATCTCTGCCGGTGAACGATGGATCCCTTTGGGAAGTGCTCGACGCTCATCGGCTGGGAAAATTAAAACTGGGTCTGGTGCCGGCCGCCGAACAGGAGGTGCTTCGCAAGGCGACCGATCTGAAGTGGGAGAACCGATTCGATTCGAATGTAGAAATGGTCGATGCGTTGCGCGAAGCGCTTCGCGTCGAAGGTCATACAAAACCCGGGTTCGAGTTGAAGAGTGTTGGCGCTAATCTCGCCGGTTCCGATACGAAAAACGTAGAGGGCGACCCGACGGCGACGCTCGATGTACCCCTTGGCCAGTCCTCGTCGGACGATTCGGTCGAAGCGACCGCGCCATTCGTCGCTGCTGAAAAGTCGACCAAGGAAGAAGGCTTTCTCAAAGAGACGCTGCCGGAGCTTCGTGAGACGCCTCCGCCGTCACAATCCCCGGCCGAGTGGGTAAAACGCAATCCAAAACTGTTGGCTTGTGTTGCCGGCGGTATTGTCGTCATGTTGCTCGGCGCGGTCGTCATGCGCCCGGATCCAGTTCCGTCGCCGCCACCTGATCAAAACGGCGGTATCGTCGTCGACAATGGAAACGGCGGCAACAGCGGCAATGGTGGTAGCGGTAACGGGACACCCGAGACAGTGCCGGGTGATCCGCAAGAAATGGTACGCGAAGCCATCGCGTTGCTTGATTCCGATGAATCGGCTGCGATGGCAAAGTTCAAGTCCGCACTTGCGCTGGATCCTGGTTTGTCGCCGAGTGCGACCCAATGGCCTGGACATCAGGGTGCAATCATGAAAACCGCGAAGTCATCGGCGTCACCTTATCTGGTTTCAATGGCGGACGGGCCGTCGGCTTTTCTATGGAACCTGGAGTCGTCGGTACCCTCTGAACCTATTCTTTTGCCGGGACACGACAAGCTGATCAACACCTTTGTTATCGGTCCCGACGGCGAACGATTGGTAACCGGCGGTTTGGATGACATCGCACGGGTATGGAATTTGAGCAGCAGCGATCCGGCCGGTTCATCACTCGAATTGAAAGGTCACCAGGGAGAGATCAAGTCAGCCGCCTGGCATCCAACCAAACCGATTGTCGTGACGTCATCCTCGGACATGAATCTCGGGATCTGGGAACTCGGACTTGCAACCGACGAGAGTCCTAACGGAACGATTTCGAAGGACCGTCGCGTGCCTGTCCAGGAATCTTTGACGGTATTGGTCAGCGACACAAACGGAAAATGGTTGGCGGCACGCACGGTCGGTGACGACCTTGTCGATCCCAAGATAGACGTGCTCGTTTTCTCTTGGGACGAGTTGATTCAATCCGAAGGAGCACCCACACCGCGTCGTCTCGGCACGCCGAACGTAAAGCACGTGGCGTTCCTTGCTGGTGACGACGAGTCACTTTTGGCCGTTGCCGAAGTCGGTGGAACGATCACCCTCCACAGCGTCACCGACGGATTTCAAACTCGCGTAGATGCCCACAAGTTGGACATCGATGCCATGAAGGTTGTCCCGGCCGGAGGTCGCAATTTTGTTGCGACGGGCTCCGAAGACGGCTCCGTCCATTGGTGGAATTACGGAAATACGAGCGAACGGCGCAGCCGCAGTTTCAGTCCCGAGTGGGGTATCGGTTGCGTCGATGTTTCAACCGATGGTCGCTGGGTGGCTGCAGGTGCAAACGACGGTACGCTATGGTTGTGGGATACGACGCAAGGCGACGAGAAGTCCGGCGCGATCCGCTTCGTTTCGGGAGCCGTATCGGTCGATTCCATTTTGATCGATTCCACCACCGATCTGTTGATCGCCGGTTGCGCCGACGGCGTGCTCCGCACCTGGGATCTCACCTATGCCAAACTGATGGCACTCACTCATCCGACCCTGCCGGGTGCGACCATTGAAGGTCCGACCATTGAAATGGAATCGATACCGATTGCGGCTCGCTAGCGCTTTTTGATGCTGCGCGATATGCATGCTTGCGGCGAGCGCTTCCGCGTCCGCTCAAGCATGGGATTGAACCAGAAAAAACTTCGTAGGCCGGATCGAGCTCTTCGCGAGTTCCGGCGATCACTCAAGACATTGCCGGAACTCGCAGAGCTCGGTCCGGCCTACGACTGACCCTTCGGCGTGTTTCGGGGAACATCAGGAATGCCTTTGCGTGCTGTAACACCTGCTGATCGAGTGATGGACGTATATTGTCGATTCATGAACGAATTTCACAAAGATAAACGCAACGACGCGTTCGTTTGCACTCTGTTTTCGAGAAACTAAAACATGACGCTCTGTCGAAATGTGCTGCCGTTCTTCGTTGCCGTCTTCTTTCTCGCGAGTGATTTGCACGGTTCCGACTCTGTGCGCTTTCAACGTGTTCTGCTGAGCGAGGAATTCCACAGCGAAGGAGCGGCAATCGCTGATATCAATGGTGATTCGCACAATGATGTGGTGTCGGGACCCTATTGGTACCAGGGACCGGAATTCAGCGAGC
>JAHELS010000123.1:2285-18517 GCA_024644085.1 Rhodopirellula sp. | reverse complement strand
CGAATCGGCGTTGATTGAGGCCGTTCGACCCGCTTCTCTCGCACCATCCGCACAAAATCGCGCAGCCGGGGCGATGCACTGAGTTGGTAAGAAAGTGCCAGATGCGTGAGCTGCTTAAGTAGCAGGGTCTCCCGGGCATCACACTGCGGTGCGATCACGCCGGCAAGATACTCGACCGTTTCGGTCAACCCACGGTGTTCGGCCATCATCCTTACAAAGTCGGGGCCGAAGCCAGGGACTTTGACGAGTGGAGTTGCCGATACGTGGAACGCCCAGCGTCCGTCTCCGGGGTGTTCCGCCATCATCAAAGCTGACAACACGACTTCGACAGCAGCTGAATCGGTGAGCGGGTTGCCACCTTCCTGGCTGACTTCGACACCCAGGGTCTCGAGCAGGAAAATCAGCTGCGCCACCCCCTGGTTGGTGCGTGTCAGGATTCCGATCGTTTTTTCCGGCGCCGCTCGGTGCAATTCGGCTGCGATGCCCGCCGTATCCTCGAAACATGCCATTCGTTTCGCATCGGCGTCGCCGTCGTCGACGCGACGAGATGTTTCCATCCGGAAGTACCCGGGCAGCTTCTGTTTTGCCGTTTCATGCAACGGAAAGCGGCGCGCAAATCGCTGTACCGCTTCGGCCTCGTACATTTTCTTGTCGGCCGGGTCGTGCGAGTCGACGTTCGCCAATGGGTGCTGCTGTAAATTCGGGAACGTCTCGTTGACGACGTCGATGATGACCTGGCTCGAGCGAAAACTCTTGTCCTGAGCGACTTCTAAAACGCGGGGCAATTGATCGGCGACGGCATCAAAAATTTCGGCCACCCCGCCGCGCCACCCGTAAATCGCCTGTTTCGTATCGCCGACACAGAAGAACGATCGTTCGACCTGTGTTTCATCGGCGGTCTTGTCGGGATCGGGCTCGTACGCCGCCACGCGCGCCGCCAGCGGGCGGAGGACTTGCCACTGTACCGGCGAGGTATCCTGAAACTCGTCGAGCAGCAGATGATCGATCGCGCCATCAAGCCGGCTGCTCAGGACACGATGATCGAGCGAAGCCAACTGGGATGCCAAGCGAACTGCGACGTCATCAAAGCCGAGTGCCCGAGCGGTCTGTTTCAGTGCCGTGATGTGGTGATCGTACGCAGCGAGTACCGTCCCCGTGGCTTCGTTCTGGGCACGCAGCAGCGACAGCACCGTCGTGCGAACGGCGGCATAAAGTACATCGAACGATTCGTCGAGTCCGTCGGGAAACGGCGCCCGGTAATACTTGACTTCGTCACGCGTGCGGCGTGCGAGCCCAATGTTCGAGACGAGCGTGTCATCGACCAGTGAACCAAAGTCACGAAGCTCAAGACGCTCGGCAAGTTGTTCGAGCTTCGTCTGGTGTCGTTTCTGCCGCGGCGTAGCCGAACGCAACAATTCCGCTGCCTGAATGATCTGTGCCTCGTCGGGCATCCTGGGTGCGGCCAGTCGATGCCAAACCTCCTCGCCGCATTGCCGCTGGCTGCTGTAGGCGGCATCGACGACCTGCAGCAATTCTCTTGCGATGGATCGTTTGATTTCCCCCTTGCCGAGCATCGACAGCACCGCGGTCATTTCCGGCGGGTCGAGCATCGCGATCACCGAATCGACCGCGCGTTCACGCAGCCAGGCCTCTTCGATTTCGTCGGTCAACCTCCATGCGGGAGGCAAACCAAGCTCGAACGGGAACGATCGGGCCAGCTGGGCGAACAAACTGTCGAGCGTGCAAATTCGCAATCGATGGATGTTCCGCATCAGATTGTCGAGCAATTGCAAACAGACGCTTCGCGGCAACGTCGCGATTCCGACTTGTTGCCTCAGATCCTCCAAGGCTTCGTCGTTCTTTTCATCCGCCGCGTTGGCCAACGAGAGCAACACGCGGTTCAGGATTTCGCCTGCTGCCTTACGCGTGAAGGTCGTTGCGAGAATCGTTTCCGGCGCCGCGCCCTGGAGCAGGATACGCAACAATCTTGCGGTCAACCGGTACGTCTTTCCCGTGCCCGCTGAGGCGCGAACCAGTGTTGGACGAAGCCATCCGTCGGAGGTGGACGCGTCCGCCGCGGTATCGGTCGGCAGCGGTGTCTCGACGTAATGCACCAGTGACGTAACCTCGTCGGTCATCAACTCCAGTCGTTGGACCGTGTCGGACAACGACGCCGCTTCCGCCTCATCGCTCGATTCCTGCGGCGCTGGATCGGAGCTTCCGCGTCGACGCTGTGTAACTTCGGAGTCCTTGATCTGGTTGTCGGGGCGTTTCGATGGCGGAGACTTGCTCATGCTTCCACCTCCTCGCCCAGGAACGATTCTGCCTCATCGAGCAGCCGGCTGGCCACGCCCGTCTGCAGGATCATGCCATAGTCATCGAACTGGATTCGATCGGACGTGGGCTCGAACTTGCCCGACCGAATGGATCGGATGCAATCGACGATCAACTGTTCGGCATTCCGCGACTGGTCCTCGCTGAACTGGGCAACGTTGATCCTCGTTTCTTCGTCTTTTTCGCTGACGTTGAAATAGCCGAGTTGCACGTCGGCCGGATCCGCATCGATTCCGAGGAAGGGAATCATCATTCGGTAGAGCGGCAATTGAAGGTCGATCCAGCGATACCCTTCGTCTGTTTTTTGGAGATGCTTTTTCTCGGGCCGATGACCGTGTGTCTTGTAGTCGAGGATGGCCCAACGGCCACTGGCGGCGTGGTGGTCGATGCGATCGAAGCGACCGCGCAGACCCATCCGAATACCATCGACATCGATTCCAGCACCATCTTTCTCATCGACGGACGCTTCGGATGCGTGAATCGTCCATCCGTCGGCGATCCTCGCAGACTGTGCGTCGGCGACTGCCCGCAATCGACGTTCCGCCTGTGCGATTTGCAGCGTGACAGCGGTCGATACGGAATCGCCGTACCGCTCGGCTGCATACTCGTGCAAATGCTCGAGCAACGCGGATTCAATCCTGGATCGGTCCCCATCATTGCGATCGGCCGAATCGCCGAACCGTTCCAGGGCTCCATGAACGAGATCGCCAAATTGATTCGCAGCAAGCTCGCTTGACGCATCGTCGATTGGACGAAGTTTCAGAACGTGCCGAAGGAAAAACCGATAGGGGCACGCGAGATAATCTCGGAACGCCGTGACGCTCATCGAATCGATCGCGTTGTCCGCATCGAGTTTCGGGAGCGAGGGTATCGGCATCAGAGCTTGGTCAGGGCCGTCGTCCCAACGATGATGAACGATCACTCGCTCGCGCGTCCCGCCGATCAGTTTGCGCACGCGTCGAGCCGTATCGACCGTGGGGCTGGCGGCCAACAACCGGCTCGGCGGCGTGGGCGACTGATCCGCAGCGGTTCGACCGACAATGAACCGGATTGCCGATCGCGACGACAGCATCAAGTGCATCGCATAAATGTCACGTGCGAATCGACGATCGTTATCGGCCATCCGTAACTTGCTGCGCAGGGATCCCGGCAGAAACGGATCGCTTGTGACAGCCCCGGGGACAAAAGGATGATTCAGACCGGTCACCACCATCGCCGGAGCATCGTCAAGCGCGAGATCGAGCCAGCCGAGGATTTCAACGTCCTCGGCCTTTGCAGAATCGGCCACGCGTATGTCCGCCAATCGTCCCGCCAGCATTTCAATCGCTGCGCCGCCGCTGACTGTCAGATCGAGTTGATTGTTCAGCTTCGCGAAACGATCCACCAGGCGGTGCACCGCCGCCACCGCCGAGATCGAACGTGACCGAGCCGCATCGGGCGCGCCGCTCTCCGCATCGGGCGCGCCGCTCTCCGCATCGGGCGCGCCGCTCTCCGCATCGGGCGCGCCGCTCTCCGCATCGGCGTCGTTTTGTTCGTGGAGTTCATTCAGCCATTGACCGATCACCACGCTCCAATTCGCAATCGGCTGGTCAGCCTGGGAAAACCGGCCGAGCCATTGTTCAACCAAATCACCCACTTTTCTGGCGACCGCACAGCGTTCACTTGAAGCCGGGGACAAAGGATCGCGAACTTGAACGGGATAAAAATCGGAAAGCAATTCGTCGAGTTCCGCCAACCATGTCGACGAATCTTCCATGTTCAGCCGCCGCGTGATCATCGCGCAAACGTCCGCGTGACGCACCAGCGCCGCTAGCGCCGGCCAGGTGCGTCGATGCAGATACGTCGATGTCAAATCGAACAACCGTCCAATGGATGTTTGCGTGACGGTCCATCCGAGGTGCCGGTAGGTTGAAACACCGCATCCGCGAAGTTCCAATTCGAGTGGCCCAACCTGGGACTGGTCGGTGACTCCTACCGTTACCTGGTCGGCGGAAAAGTCGTTGGCGAATACTGACAGCGTTTCGGCCACTGCGGTCGATTGATCCGCGACATCACCGGCGCTGATCAAGTTTTCGTCGTGAACAGGTAAGTGGTGTTGGAGCCATCCTTCGGTATCAACACAGCCGAATTCGTCAAAGCGGAAAGCCGCGCTCTGGGGTGCCGCGATCATCGCGATCAAGTCGCTGTCAAGCGACCTCATCATTCCGACCAACGCGTCGCTCAAATCGCTGGTGCCAATCAGGGCGACGGTGCGATCGGTGCGGCATCGGTCATTCAAAATCGCGTCGCGGCGAGATTGGTGAGGATCCGACAACCCCGCACCACCGAGTTCCGACAGGTAGGCCGTGTACAACTTGCGAAGCAATTTCCAACGGCGCTTTTCAGCGTCGGTTTCCGCCGCGTCGACTCCCTCGTCAAAACTCAACTGACTGGCCGAGAGTTCTTCGTGCAGCCGTCGCAACGCCCCGGCGAGTTCCAACCACGGTCCGATCGGGTCGGCGGCGGGAATCGTCGGAATCAACGGCTGCAAATCATCCGGATGCATCGACCGCAACACTCGCGCCCATGCCAGCGTCTGTTCGAACTCGAGTGCGACCGGCACCACCGGTTCGTACAGCCGCTCAGCCAGCTGTCCGACGGTGAGGATTTCGGGCGGATCGAACTGCAGGTCGTGAGACTCCGCTTCACGACGCAGCAAAGGTAAGAGCCGCCGGGCACTGTGTGACGCCGGTAAGACACAGATCAGCGAACTGAGATCGAGTCGGTGACGCGTCGCGTACCGCTCGCGCAGCAAGGTTGCCGCGCGAGGCAACAAGGGGGCGTCCCAGCCTAGAAAGAGAGTCTCGCAGGAGGTGGAAAAAAGTTTCACGTTGGAGGGTTTTGCCGCAGGTGATTGGAACCGAATCACTTGGAATTTCTTCGAGCACGCCGTCCCCGCTGTGTGATGCCATGACAGCAAAGTCACCGGGGTCGTTGGGGATGCTCGAGGCTTCCTACCAGTCTCGGGAGGTGGTTTGACACGTCTGGTCACGAGACTACCGAATTCTCCCAAATTCTGGCGTTTTTCCAATCACTTCCTGCCTATTTCCCCAACATTCTTTCATTCTTTCGTCCCTCGGGCCCGCGGGTTGTTTTCACCTCCCGATGGGAAAATTTGCGGGCTGTACTGAATATTCGGGCACCCTGTTGCCGATATCACCGCTGTGTGGGTTCCCACGGGACGAACCGTGCGCATGGAGGCGCAGTGAAATGATTCTTTGGACCGTCAAACTACTGAGCACGCTCCGGCGAGCCATCGCGGGTCGAAAATACCCGCACCAACTCGCCTGGGCCGTTGCCTTCGGCTTGCTGCTGGGGGTTGTTCCCCACGGCAACCTGTTGGCCGTCGCCGTGTTGGTGGTTGTGTTGTCGTTGAAGCTCAATCACGCGATGGCCGCCTTGACCGCCGTCGGGGTCTCGTTCGTCGCGACCTGGCTCGATCCCTACTCGCACCAGGTCGGCGATTATGTCTTGACGCATCCAAGCATCCGAGAGACGGCAATCGCGGCCTGGCAACTGCCGTTGATCCCGTGGACAGACTTGAACAACACGGTGGTGATGGGAAGCTTTTTGATCGGAGTCGCAGCGCTGGTTCCGATCTTTGTAATCACCTATCCGGTATTCCGCATGCTGGCGCCCAGGCCCGAGCGAGACGTCGAGCAACCTGGCCCAGAGGCATCCCGCAAATCAGCCCACGACGTCGTGCTGATTGACTCCGGTCACTCGCATGTCGCTTCACCGCATCGCGGCGTGAAGCACACGGTTGCGGATAAGCCGACAATTGAAATTTCGGAAATCGATGGCGCAGGGTCGCAAGACGAAGCGCCCGCCGCGGAAGATCGCGTTGCCGTCGAAACGCGGATCGATGTCATCCGCATGAAAGACTATCGCGGCGTCGATTCCAACATGGAAACGTCGTCGGCCGATGGCACATCAACCGAACAACCGATGGACGAAGCTCTGAATTACCTGCTTCGTCAATTGCGTGACTCTCAGCAAAGGAAAGCGGCATGATTCGCTGGCGTTTCGTTCTCACACGGTTGATTGTCATTGTCGCCGTGCTGGTGTTGCTTCGATGGGGGCTCGGACCGGTCGCGAACGTCGCGACGATTCGAGGGCTCAAAAGCGCTACCGGCGCCAAGGTTGAAATCGCTAAAACGCGTGTCGGTCTGTTTCCACCGCGTGTGCAATACGTCGACATCCACGTCGCCGACCCACGCGATGCCAAGGAAATGCGCGACGCGTTTCATGCTGACACCATCGACCTGGTGATTGACGGCGACGCCCTGATGCGGCGCCGTTGGGTTGCCCGCGAAGGGCGGATCACAGGATTACAGGTCGGTGCTCGCCGCGACACCTCCGGTCACTATGAGCATCTCGAGGATCCATCGAGCCCCGCGGATTCCGGTCCGTCACTTCTGAGCAAGCTGGTCAGCGCGACCTCGGACAATCTGATCCAGCAAGCTGATTCGGTAGTCGGAGAATTGGAAACGATCCGGCGAAGCAAAGAAATTCGTGCGCGTTGGGAAAACGAGTACAACAATCTTGTCCTGCGGGCCCGCAAACTCGAGAAGCAGATCCGCGACGTTCGCGATCAGGCCCGCGGGGTCGAGAATCCGCTGCGTGATTGGCCGGAATTGGACAAGACACTGGCCCAGGCGCGCGATGCGCGAAACGAGTTGATGAGCGTTCGCCAGGCGATCGATTCGTTGCCAGAACGCTTGCAGGCTGATTTGGCATCGCTCGACGAAGCGAAGAAGATCGATATTGCCAAGGTCGATGAATTTGTGCCCGGCGATCTTTCGAACACCAGCGAATTCGGTGTCGACATGATGGCCAACGCAGTTCGCAAGCAGATTGCTTTGGTGCGATCCTATCTCGAAGGCGGGCGCACGTTAGCAAACTACACCTTGGTCGCACCGGATGCGCACGATCGAATTCGCGGAGTCACTCACGATCTTGTCGCGGTCGACCAGCCGTCGGTAATGATCAAACACTGCGAGATCGGTGGAGTGATGCGGGCCGACGGCAGCGTCTACGCGATGACCGGCATTCTCGAAAACCTGACGCCCACGCCACAATTGCTCGCCGAGCCAACGCGGGCGCGGTTGCGCTTGGAAGGTCCACAGGTCGTTCGCGTCGAGTACGTTCGCGACCGGCGCAATTCGGCCGATATCGACCTGTTGACGCTGCATTGGCCGCAAATGAAAGCGGAGTCGATCCGGTTGGGTAACGAAGGCGACGCCGGTATTTCAGTTGACGGAGGACAGCGTGAATTGTGGGTCCAGGTCCGTTCCGAAGGCAGCAAGATCGAAGGCCGGTTGGTCAGCAAACAAACAGGCGTGAAAATGGGTTTGAACGTCGATCCACGCTTTGCCGACTCCGCCGCCGCGGTATCTCTGCGAGATTCTCTGGCCGCAGTCGATCGTATCGAAATCGATGCCAGCTTTAACGGCACATGGAAGGACATCGATCTCGACCTCAACTCGAATCTTGGCCAGATATTGCGACGCGCGAGCCAGGAAGCGATCGACACTCAAATCAACGCCACCCGAGCCAGGATGGCGGCCAAGATCGAAAATACGCACGCCGAGCAAACGGCCCAGCTGCGGCAATGGCTCGCGTCACAACAGGGCGAAGCGCGATCGCTGTTGGCCAGTGCCGACAAGTCGATTGAAGAGATGAGCCAAAAAGTGCTGGACGAAGTCGGCGACGCAGACGCCTACCTCGGCCGCCTGAGAGGCGCCATTCGCGGGCGTTTGAAGTAGCCGAAGCAGGTCGAAGCAAACCCGGCGGGAACGCCGGGATTGACCGGCCCTGCCTTCTTTTCCTAACGGCTTGGTCCCTGTTCCGAGATGAAGGTGCGCCTGGGATGAAGGTGCGCCTGGGATGAAGGTGCGCCTGGGATGAAGGTGCGCCTGGGATGAAGGTGCGCCTGGGATGAAGGTGCGCCTGGGATGAAGGTGCGCCTGGGATGAACGTCCCGACTACCGCAGGCCTGCGATGGGCTGTAGCCAACTTGTTGTGGTTGTCTTCGCGTGAGGCGATCAACCGGGCTTGCCGCCATCGCGACGATCTTGCGACTGGGAATCGGCTATCTTGACGCACGATATCTTTCATCGTTGCCCTTGGTCCTCGCTTCCCCCCCCCGCAGCCTTTCTCTCATCGTTGCATTTTCCCAGGCCAACGGATTTGTTTTGACAACCGGTCGCGGCTAGCCGATCATGTGGGCCACCTTCGAATCGACCGCGAACTAAATCCTTTTGCCGAGATCCAAAATGTCCGACGACAACAAGCAAGCCGACGCGTCCGATAGCGGCGCAACACGCAAATTGTTTCTCTACGGTTTGCTCGGTCTGTTGCTCATTGCACTGGCTTACGACTACGTCGTCGCCCGCCCCGCGGTCGAAAATGCGTACGACCAGATCGTCGACCAAAGCACGAAAGTGAACGCGGATAGCACTGCGGTCTTAACGAATCTCGACGTTCGTAAAATGCTCGGAAAGGAACCCTCGGATACCTACAAGGAGGACAACGGGGATCTGGTGGAAGTCTTCAGTTGGCGCAGTGGGCTGCCGATTCGTACGCACGACCTGTTCACGGTTTATCGGCAGAGCGGTGAGAACTACATTTTCTCGCGGCACGAGAAGTTCAAGTACGAGTCCGTCAGTGATTTTTCACCCTTCGGTCAAGCGACCGTTGTGGATGTTGGCGACGCGGACAATGCCGCTTATGAGGCCGAAATGAGGGGCGGAGGTGGCGGCGGCGGGGACGACGGAGACGGCGGAGACGGCGGCGGGGGTCGCGGTGGCAGGCCGCCAATGGAGGACAATGATCCAGACGCAGAGAGCGATCCAGACGCCGAGGGCGATTCGGACGCCGAGGGCGATTCGGACGGGGGCGAATCTGAACCAGAAGCAGAGGCATCACCGGCAGACGAGGATGAACCACAAACGGAATCGCCCGAGAGTGCCGAAGAAACCGAACCCGCCGCATCGGCTGAGTAAGTCGCTTCGCGACCACCCAATCCAACGCGATTACGCTCGGCTTAGCAGCGGTGCGAACAGGCCAGCCAATCCCATCAGCAACAGCAGCGCGAGACTGATTCGTCGCAGACGGTCGCGGCCCAGTCGGGTTCCGAATCGAAGTCCGAAGTAGGTCACCACCAAAAGCAACGGCATCATCGCGCCGGCGATCAGCCCCGCCGGTAAGATTCGATCGCCGAAAAACATGTACAGGATCGCCAGCGCCGGTACGATGCTGATCAAGTACATCGAGAACAAAAAGGCTCGTGTCCGTCTCGTCCCCCAGTCGTGCGCCTGGACCCAAAACACCATCGCCGGTCCGCCCATGCCGACAAGCCCCTGGAGAAATCCAGAGATCGGAAAGGCAATCAGCGCCCAGATCGGGTGAATGCGTTCTCGCGGGCGCGGGCGAAACGCCATGATCGCCACCGTCACGGCCAATACCACTGCTCCGACAATTTGACGGATCGTGTCGAGTGGCAAAGATTCCATTGCCTGTAACAACCACACACCCGCCGGCAGAAACGCCAGACGGCCGAAGCCGGGCCAGGCGATTTCACGGAATTGGATCGTGCTCCGTAGACTCCAGACCCCCCAGGCGTTCTGTGGAATCGTCGCGACGAGCAGCGAACATTGGGCCGCCGGAATGGTGTAGTCGAACCACAGCAACGCAGGAACGATGATCAATCCCGCCGCGAAGCCTGCTGCCGACTGGATGAAGATCCCAACGCAGAGAATCACGGCCAGCGGAAGCACTGAATAGAAGAATTCCATCGCTGCAATCTATCCGAACAACGGGTTTGTCGTCAGACGCCGTCGTCCGATTCGATTCGAAGACCCGTCGCCGCCTCGAATAGGTGAACATGCTCGGGCGACACGCGGAGACGAATTGATTCAGCGCTCTGAAATTTTTCCGACGGCACGACCGCGTGAATCGTTGTGTCGCCGAGCATCGCTTCCGCGTCGACATGATGCTGTGCTGGTCGGGCGCGGATCAGCATGGCCGTCACCGTGATGCCGTTGTGGGCCCAGTGCACGTTCTCGTCGCGCACGTTCTCGTCGCGCACGTTCTCGTCGCGCGCGTTCTCGTCGTCCGCAGGCTCGACCGAGTCGAACGAGTCAGGTCGAATTCCGATGACCGCATCACGGTCCGGC
Source organism: Rhodopirellula sp. (assembly GCA_024644085.1). Classification (GTDB taxonomy): domain Bacteria; phylum Planctomycetota; class Planctomycetia; order Pirellulales; family Pirellulaceae; genus Rubripirellula. The sequence continues at coordinate 7,964 of JAHELS010000123.1, read as the reverse complement.
TCGGTCGACTTGATCTCGATTCGGCATGCAACTCGCGGATCGTTCGCTTCGACCTTGCCGTTCCGAATTCGCGCACCGAGCAGGTTGATGGGAGGAGTGCCCATGGCCTTTGCAACCGATACGGTGCGAGGCGACGAGAGGATCTCCATCGGTTCTGCAAATTGAACGACGCGGCCCTGCTCGATCACGGCGACTTTGTCGGCCATCCGCATTGCCTCTTGCCCGTCATGCGTGACATGGATCGTCGTGCCGGGAACCGCGGCATGCCATCGGAGGATATCGTCTTGAAGTTCGTGCCGAACCGGCATGTCGAGCGCCGAGAGTGGTTCGTCAAGAAGTCGCACGGAACTTTGCCGCGCGATCGTTTTCGCCAGTGCTGCTCGTCGCAGCTCGCCACCGCTGAGCCGTCCGGGATAGCGATCCGCAATCGCATTGATCCGTGTCAGGGCGATCGCCTCGGCGACGCGTGACTCAATCTCGGCCGGTTCGGCTCTTCCCCGCAAAGCGAACCGTATCGATTGGTCCACGGTGAGATGCGGATACAAACCGTCATGCTGGAACATCAACGCCACGTCCCGGTGACGTGGTGCGATCGCGTTGACGGGTTTCTCATCGAACAAGACGTCACCCCGGTCGGGCCGGTGCAAGCCGGCAATGATCCGCAGGATGGTCGTTTTCCCACATCCACTCGGGCCGAGCATCACGACATATTGTCCCGATTCAACGGACAGATCGAATTCGCTCAGAACCCGGCGTTCACCAAATGTCTGGTCAATCTTTCGTAACTCGACGCGGGTCATGGAAGAATCGGCAAGCTAATGGTGCGGAATCGAGAGGGGGGCGAAAATCGCAATCTTTGCGGGATTTCCCAACTCCAGAGCAGCGTGAAATCGGCTCCCGCCACGATGGAATCGCAAAAGAAGCCGTCTGGGCGGAAATCAAAGACTTGCGAAATCAGGACCTCCCTAACAATACTTGAATACGTGTACCGTTCGAAGGAGCCCGAGAAGATGACAATGAATCGACGCACTATTTCGTTCCTGCTTATCCCCCTGGTCGTGATATTCTCGTGGGCCGTCGCGTCGGATAACGACACGACAACCGCCCAATCACAATCGGTAGCTACCGCCAGCGAAAGTGATAACGGCGAGGAAGAGGAGTACGTTCCCAAAACGAAGCGTGAATTGCGCAATGATCTGAGCCCGATTCAGTACGATGTGACTCAGAACGAGGCGACCGAACCGGCGTTTCGAAACAAGTACTGGGATAACAAGAAAGACGGAACCTACAAGTGCATCGTTTGTGACCGTGACCTGTTCACGAGCGAAACGAAATACAAATCGGGGACGGGATGGCCGAGTTTCTTCGCGCCCATTGACAAGAAGAACGTCGGCCTGCGAACCGATTATCGACTTTTTTATGCCCGCACCGAAGTTCACTGCTCGCGATGCAAGGCTCACCTTGGACACGTCTTTGACGATGGGCCCGAGCCGACGGGCAAGCGATATTGCATGAACAGCGCGTCGCTGAAGTTTGTCGAAAAGAAAAAAGACGAAACGCCGAAACAGAATGAGTGATGCCTGAGGCGATACTCTGGGCGTTGTGTTTCTTGCTCTGAGATCGCTCGCGGATCGGGGCGAGTTTCCGGTTTCGCTTGCCGTTTTCTGTTTTTTTCCTGGCGGACGACTAGATTGTGGGGAAACCACGCCAGCTCCGCTAATGCTTCGGAAAACGTCATGACGCGTCTTGCACTCTCCCTGTGCGGCTTCGCAGCCCTGCTTTTATCACCGCTTCTCTACGCTGCCGAGCCATCCGCCGAATCGACCAATGATTGGCGATTGACGATTGATCGGATTTACAACAGCGACGAACTCAACGGGAAATCGTTTGCCGGTCGTTGGATCGATGGCGAAGCAGCCTACACAACTCTCGAACCTTCCAAGGATGTGGAAGGGGGCAAGGACATCGTTCGCCACCAGGCGAAGACGGGTCGATCGACGGTCCTGGTTGCCTCAGAAGAATTGATACCGCCCGGAAAAAGCAAACCGGTAACGATCGAAGACTACGCGTGGTCCAGCAGCGGAAACAAGTTAATCGTCTACACGAACAGCCAGCGGGTGTGGCGGAACAACACACGCGGCGACTACTGGGTACTGGATCGTACCAGCCGCCAATTACAGAAGTTGGGCGGTGACGCGCCCGCATCGTCATTGATGTTTGCCAAATTTTCGCCGAAGGGGAAACAGGTTGCCTACGTTCGTGACCGGGATATCTACGTCGAAGATTTACTGGATCAATCGATTCGCCGTCTGACAAACAGCGAAAGCGTGGACGAGATCAATGGAACAACGGACTGGGTTTATGAAGAAGAGCTGGGTTTGCGCGATGCGTTTCGTTGGAGCCCCGACAGCACGTCGATCGCCTACTGGCAGATCAACACCGCGGGCGTTGGAAAGTTTCCGCTCGTCAACAACACCGACTCGCTGTATCCAACGGTCCAGTGGTTCGCCTACCCCAAGGTTGGCCAACGAAATCCAAGTTGCCGTGTCGGGATGGTCAATTGCGAATCCGCCGAGACACGGTGGATTCAGCTGCCCGGCGACCCTCGCGAGAGATACGTGCCACGATTGGAATTCTTGCCGCCCTCCGGTGACGAGGATGATCCGCGGCTGATCATCCAGCAGTTGAATCGACTGCAAAACACGAATCGCCTGTTCCTTGCCGATTTTCGCAGTGGCACCGTCTCCAAGGTACTTACCGAGAGAGATGACGCCTGGGTCGACGTCCATGATGAATTGAATTGGACCAGCAACGGACAGCACTTCACGTGGATCAGCGAACGGGACGGATGGCGGCACGTTTACATGGTCTCGCTCGACGGCGGCGAAGTCCGCCAGGTGACCCGGGGCGAGTTCGACGTGATCGAATTGTTGCACGTCGACGAGTCGGCCGGAACGATCTATTTCATCGCCTCGCCCAATGCGGCATCCGAGCGATACCTGTACCGGATCGGAATCGACGGAGAGGGACTCGGGCGAATCACATCCTCGGACTTTCCGGGAGTCCACGCATACAAGATTTCCTCCAATGGTAAGTGGGCGATTCGTACTTACTCGTCCGCGAACCGCCCGCCGGTGACCGATTTGGTCACGATTCCGGATCACGAGGTTGTTCGTGTGTTGGAGGCGAACGAACAATTGATCGAGCGATTTGGCAAGCTCGCCTCCGCGGACACCGAATTCTTTCGCGTTGATATCGGAGATGGCGTCGAGCTCGACGGTTGGTGCATCCTGCCGCCGGACTTCGATCCCGATGCGAAATATCCGTTGTTGGTTTACGTCTACGGCGAACCTGCGGGGTCGACGGTCATTAATCGGTGGGGCGGAAAATCATATCTCTGGCACTTGATGCTTGCCCAACATGGATACGTGGTCATGAGTTTTGACAATCGGGGGACAAAGGCACCGCGTGGCCGCGAGTGGCGAAAGAGTATCTATAAGAAAATTGGCATCGTTCCCCCGAGCGACCAGGCAGCGGCCGTGCGAAGCGTATTGGCAACGCGCCCCTACCTCGACGCCGATCGAGTCGGCATCTGGGGTTGGAGCGGTGGTGGTTCGTCAAGTCTGCATGCGGTTTTCAAGTACCCGGATCTCTATTCGACCGCCATTGCCGTCGCTCCAGTTCCGAATCAACGTTATTACGACACGGTTTACCAGGAACGGTACATGAGTTTGCCGGAGATGAATGTGAAGGGCTTTCGCGAGGGTTCGCCCATCAACTTCGCGAAAAACCTCCAAGGCAATCTGTTGTTGATACACGGCAGCGGCGATGACAATTGTCACATCCAGACCACCGAGATGCTTGTCGACGAATTGATCGCCCACAACAAGCAGTTCCAATTGATGGTTTATCCGAATCGGACGCACTCCATTCGCGAACGAAAAAACACGACCCGGCATTTGCGCTCGCTGATGACCCAGTTTCTGTTGGACAAACTGCCGCCCGGCGAGCCGTCCGAAAAGTAGTCTCAGGAACGTGCATTGAGGTATCCGCCGCGAGCCTTCAAGTGCCGGGTGCAGTTACGCACGGGCATTTGCGTTAAGCTATCTCTACCTCTGCTTGCACCCACTCGATCGAGTTTCGCTATGAGACGCATCAAGCCGCTGCTGTACTTTACAGCGCTAACGTTTTCTTTCTGTTTGCCACGCGGACTTGTTGGCGCTGAGCCCGACACGAAATCGTCGCGACCCAATATCGTCATGATTGCGATTGACGACTTGAACGATTGGGTCGAACCGCTCGGTGGTCATCCCGACGTGAAGACGCCGGCGATGAACAAGTTGGCACAACGTGGATTGACCTTTACCAACGCTCATTGCCAGGCGCCTCTTTGCAATCCCAGCCGTACTTCGTTGATGACCGGACGCCGGCCCACCTCGACCGGCGTGTATGGACTGGCTCCCTGGATCCGTAACGTCCCGGAGCTGGAGGACCTTGTCACGATGCCCCAACATTTCCAGGCTCACGGCTACAGAACCCTGATCGGTGGCAAAATCTACCACGGGGGTAGTGGCCGCGGAAAACGCAAGAGTCTTGAATGTGACTTGTGGGGCCCCGGTGCATCGGTAGGCGCCAGACCCGAGCAGAAATTGATTCCGCCAACGCCCGGCGGGAACCACCCGTTAATGGATTGGGGTACGTTTCCGCATCGCGATGAAGACAAGGGTGATTGGGAAGTCGCATCGTGGGCGGTCGACCAAATTGAAAACATGCCCGCCGAGAAGCCGTTTTTCCTCTCGGTCGGATTCTTCCTTCCACACGTTCCCTGTTACGCCACGCAAAAGTGGTTCGACCTCTACCCGGAAGGCTCTTACACGATGCCCGCGATCCGCGAGGGCGATCGCGATGACACGCCCGATTCGTCGTGGTTCATTCACTGGGACCTGCCCGAACCGCGGACAAGTTGGCTCGTGGCGAACGATCAACTGCGTCCGTTGGTGCGTTCGTATCTTGCCTGTGTCAGTTTTGTCGACAGCCAGGTGGGCAGAGTGGTCGATGCGGTTGACAAGTCTCCTTACGCCGAGAACACGGTGATTGTGTTGTGGAGCGACCACGGGTACCACCTGGGCGAAAAAGCGATTTCGGGAAAGAATTCTCTGTGGCGGCAATCGACCCGCGTTCCGTTGATCTTTGCGGGACCGGGAATTGCGCGATCACAGTCATGCGACCAGCCGGCTGAGTTGCTCGACCTTTATCCGACACTCTCCGACCTGGCGGGGTTGCCGCAGGCCGAGGGTATCGAGGGTATCACTTTGATGCCGCAGATCGAGAGTCCGACAACTCGAAGGGAACGTCCGGCGATCTGCACGCACAACGCCGGCAATCATTCCGTTTGTGACCAGCGTTGGCGATACATTCGTTATGCCGACGGTGGCGAAGAACTGTACGATCGCGCCAACGATCCCAACGAGTTCGAAAACCTGCTGCACGGCGGGTCGGTTCCGGCGGACTACCGCACCGTGGCGGACAAACTCGCACAGTGGTTGCCGCGAGTGGAGAAACCTTTGGCTCCGGGAAGTGCCCATCGGATACTCGAAAAGCGGGACGACGGATTTTACTGGCAAGAGAAGCGGATCGATCCCGCGGCCCTGGTCGATTGATCCCGCACAAACGAGCGGC
>JAHELS010000123.1:0-2185 GCA_024644085.1 Rhodopirellula sp. | reverse complement strand
GTATGTGTCGTTCAATCCGGTCGACCAGGATTTCTTGCCGAGCGCAGGCGAACAATACGTGCGCGGCGATTGCTGGCACGTGAACTATCCCCAAGGCGACAGTTCATACGCATTGCGATTGGCACTCCAGCCGATCGAAACGGCGAAGGATTGGATTGTTTTAGAAGCGACGATCTCGATCCAGACGGACCTGCTCGATACGCATCCAAAACTCGACGTCGATGTGCTGTGCCAGTCGATCGATTCGCTTGTTCCCACCGATTTGTCGGGTGACGACGAGGTTGAAAGTATCGGTTCAGCGCCGATATCGATCGCGATGGACAGCGGACATCACACCAGCGTTCTGCTTGGACCCCACGACAGCCCCTTCACTACGAATCATTCGACCGATGCATTGCTTCGGCTGCGACTGTTCGGCGACTTTCTCGAGAAAGGCGTGATCCGCAAGGCGCGTCCGTGGATCATCATCGACCGCTCCGGCAGTCCCCCAAACGAGCAGCGACTCGAAGCGTTGTGGAAACAACTCTGCGGCAGCCCTTTGCCGCTGACGCCATGAGCGCGTGATTTGAACGGGACTAAACCTTGTCAGCCGACGGGACCTCGAAGCCCTTGCGATATTCACGGCTCAGCAGCTCGTTGGCGGCATCGTTGTTGGTGAACCGCTCCGCTTGGCCATCGAATTTCAGATGCGGTCCGAGTGCCATCGGCGTTCGATCGAGGTCGACTCCGTTCGCCTTCAAATGGGCGACCGTTCGCTCGAGGGTGGTAACGTTGTCGTCCAGGCTTTTCACTTTCGAGACAGCCGCGGCAATCTCTTCGGCCGATGCCCTGTTCTGCTCGCCAAGGTAATAGGAAATGTTGCCAAGGTGGCTGACGCCGGCCGACAGATGGCCAGTCATTGCATCGGCGTTGAGCGAGCCGTAATCGCGTGAAACGCAGGCATCGATGAAGTTTGCAAAGTGCGCGTCGCCGACATTACTCGTCTTGAATTCCTTGGTCAGTTTCATTTCCTTGTCGAACACACGGCAATAGTCGTAGCGGGTTTGCGCGACGTACCCGTCGGTGCCATAGAAGATCACGCCGATCTTGTTTCCCCTGCCCTCGCCGAACATCACTTCGACTTCCTTCCCCATCGATTCGGAAATATCCAAACCCCGCGTTTCAAAAACGATGCACTTGTCGCCGTAGTCGTAAATGGAGACCTCCGTATTGGCCGTGTCGCCGGCGTCGACATAATCCGGGTCATTGCGTTCGGCCTGATAGCCGAGACGACCACCATAGCTGATGATCGAATCGGGATGCCGATCGACTCCCAGTCCCCACCGTGCAATGTCGGTTTGGTGTGGTCCCTGGTTCCCGAGATCGCCATTGCCGTAGTGTCGTTGCCAATGCCAATCGTAGTGGAATCGTTCGCGTGTCAATTTCGGATCCGTGTAGGTCGCGGGCCCGCTCCACAAATCAAAGTCGACCGTCTCTGGAATCGGGTAATCGCCGAGCGGACCGATTGACTTGCGGCGCTTATAACAGAGTCCCCTGGCGAAATTCACTTCACCAATTCCACCGTCGGCGATGAACTTCACCGCGTCCTGACACGCACTGCTGCTTCGCGACTGCGTTCCGGTTTGGAACATCCGGCCGTATTTTTTTGCCGCGGCAACAAGAGCGCGACCTTCGTGAATGTTGTGGCTGATCGGTTTTTCGAGGTACAGGTCCTTGCCCGCCTGCATCGCCCAGACACCCATCAGGGCGTGCCAGTGATTGGGGGTCGCGCAGGTGACGATGTCGACGCCATCCATTTCGATCGCGTCGCGAATGTCCTTGAAGACCTCAGGTGCTTTGCCCTGTTCTTGTTTTACCTGTTCGGCTCGCTTGCGGCCGACTTCTTCGTCGATATCGACAATCGCTCGAATCACGGTGCGGGGATCTTTGTGAAATCCTCGGATATGCTCGCCGCCCCGGCTGTTGACGCCGGCGATACAGACGCCCAACTGTTCATTGGGGCTTTGAGCCATCGAAATTCGGCTCGAGGAAGCGGCGACAACGGACGCGGCGACCGCAGTGAATTGGCGACGGTTCAATCTGGTCATCGGAAAACGGCTCGCAAGTGAAGGATTGTGATCGGGTGGGGGTGGACGAGTCATTATGCCAAGGCCCGCTTCGGCGTGCAGCCAATCGAGACGCATCC
>JAHELS010000012.1 GCA_024644085.1 Rhodopirellula sp. | reverse complement strand
ATCAGCCCGCAGCATCGAGATCTGGGGTGCGTCGGCGGGGCAATAAAAAACCCCGCAGTAGACTGCGGGGCTGGGTCATTTCAGACGGGTCGATGGGGAGCGGTTATTCGCGTGGGCGGATGGCCCCAGTCAGACCGCTATAATCAACGCGGTCCGTGGTGTGCCAAAGAGGCTGCCCTAATTCGACTCGTCGACGAAGGACTTCGATCTTGTCCGCACTGCCCGCCGGGGCATCGGTGGGGATGAATTTGTCGTCCTCTTGAGGGACGAAGTCTTCGTCGTGACCGTACCGCAAGATGGCTTCAAAGACGTTCTTGCACTGGCTCATAAATACAATTTTCCAATTCACACGCCGGAACGCTGATCCAACCAACGAACCACACTTTTCTAGGTGGGTGAACCTGTCCATGGCCCACGCATCGCAACTACGGTGTGATTATTGACGTTTCGATGAATGAGTCAAGAAAATTGTCGGCAGCATTTCCCCTTCGAGGATCCTCATCGCACCCCGCAAACCGACTCGGCGGGAGTTTGTCGAATGCGGCGACCGGGCCATGCCAATTGGCACATCTTCGCACCGGAAGGGCCGAGTTTCTGTCAAGGGGGGAATCGCCAACATTGATTCCCGGTCACGGGAGAATTGGGACCTTGCCAAATAATCCGCTGCGGCTGGTTTTCGAACCGAATCGCCACAATCGCGAAGCGTCAGATGCTTTCAGGTGCTGATCGTGTCCGCGGTTTCCGGTCAAAAAAATATTTTAGAATCGTCGACATTTCCCCATTCAACGAACACTTCCCATGTGGCTCCAGCAGACAATTCGACTCCCCGCCGCCCGCCGCGGGTTCCATCTGATCACGAATGAGGTCACCCACGCGGTGCCGGAGTTGTCCTCGGTTCGAATCGGGTGGATGCAGGTTTTCATCCAGCACACCAGCGCCTCATTGACGATCAACGAGAACGCAGACCCGGACGTCCGAGTCGACTTTGAGACGGCGATGAATCATGCCGTCCCCGAGTCATTGCCCTATGTTCACACACTCGAGGGCCCCGATGACATGCCGGCCCATGTCAAGGCGAGCATGATGGGAAGCAGCGTCATGATCCCGGTCAGCGACGGCCGGCTGCAACTGGGTACATGGCAGGGAATCTATCTGTGCGAACATCGGGATCGGGCCAGCGGTCGCAGCGTAGTCGTCACAGTCCACGGCGAATCATCATCGTAGATCGATGTGGTAGCGATGACATTTTACGCAGGCATCGCCTGCGGCTTGAGGCGTGTGGCACGCTGCGCACGATTGGCGGCTCAGGGGGGCGAACTCCCGAATCTCCGTTCGCGCGCCGACCAGGGCCGTGGTTCCACTGGGCGGTCCACCGATCCGATGACAGTGTCGGCAATCGGCAAGTGTGGCGATATTCAAATGCGGCGCATGCGAGAATTTTGTGAAGTCATGTTTGCGTCCGATCAACGCTTCGCTGCGCCATTGCGGGATACCGCGGCGCAGAGCGCCCGGATGACACGCGATGCAGGCCGCAATCGCACGATTGCTCAACATGCTGGCGCGGGCGGGATCCCCAATGGGAAGCTGGTTAATCAAATCGATTGCGGACTTGAGCACAGGATCGTCGTGCCCGCCCCCCCGGTACCGAATCGCCATGCGCGAATCATCTCGGAACCAACCACCAAGAGGCACCATCCGCTCGGCGTCGAAAGTGGCGGCGGCCTCTCGAGACTTCGGATTCGGCAGATCTTCCGCCAGCGGATCGCCTGTATGTGAATCGGCATCCGGCAAGGCAAGGAGGTCGCTTTCGGCGATCCCGTCGGCGGGGATCAATGAATCGGCGAAATCCAGTTCGCGCTCATCGATCAACAGCGACGCGGGTGGCGCGGAGGAATCCTGGAACTGTATTTGGCGCACTCCACGGCCGATCTCGGCGGTGAACCAACGCGAGTGGGTTTCCCTGACCAGCTGCGGTGAGAGCGATCGCAGCAGCGGCTTGAGAGTGTCCGAAGAGATGCCAATCGCGTTCATTCGTTCAACGAAAACCCGTTGTCCGTCGCTTCCGAACTCAAGTAGAAGTTGTCGGTACGCGCGGGCGATCGTTTCACAGGCGGCGACCGAGTCACGATTGTGGGGATCGATTCGGCCAAAGTCCCGCTGTGGTAGCTGACGGATCGCGGCGTCAGTGTTGGCGTCGGCGCGAATCATCAGATCGGCAAGTGGGGACAATACTCCATCAAAAAAGCCGGTCGCCGATTCCGGCCACGGATGAACTCTTTCGGCGGATTCCTCAGGCAACGTCGGCAAGGCAAGCAACTCGAATCCTTCCGCCGCTTCAATTCGCAACGCTTCATCGTGGCACTGGGCGCATGATCGCTCGTAGTTGGCCGAACGTTCGAGTTCCCCGCTGGCGCTGCGCGGGTGACAATCGGTGCACTGGAACTGGGCGACCGACGTCCCCCGCGCGGTTGCTGGAAAATGTTTCGTCGCGTGAGTGAAATGGTTGAAAGCGATGCTGCGACCGCGTCCGTAGGGCCAGTCGTCCCAATCAACGTGCGAGGTTGCGAAGCTGCCGAAACGATCACTGTGGCATGTTTGGCATTGCGAGTCGGAGATGTCCAGGAGATTTCCATCAGCACCGCGATGCTCACGATGACAGGCGCTGCATTGGATGTTTTCCTGGTCGATCGCCGGTCCGGGAAGCAGGTCTTGCCACGTTTGGGTTTCTTCTGTGATCGATACCGGTCTCAGCCTTGCGCGCATTCGCTTCGGCAGATTATGGGCGAGCGTCGCCGTCGAACGCTGGATTGTCGTGTGATGACAATCGAGGCAACGATCCGATTGGGTCACGTTTTGATGGCCGGCGGTGTCCTTCGAGAACCACTCGGCGGTCGACGTGGCCGCCTCGGGATGGCACGATGCGCATCGCTGCGATGTCAATGTGCTGGCGAGGATCTGGGCGTGCGGTGTCGATAGTTCACCCGGTTTCATGACCGACGCGCTCGACTGAGTCCAGGCCAGGGCAAAGACAATCACCGTGATCAGGACGCCGATGACCGTCGCTATTCGCTTGCGTTTCCCGTGCCAGGTGCGTCGAGGGTGACAGGCTTCGGCAAGTGGACACGTTCCCTGGGGATCCGGGCCTCTCGGGCAAGCTGCCTGGTCCCCGGTACGTCCACACATCCACCGGTCGCCGGGCCGATCGGTCGCAGGTGGTTCGGGAAGAGTTAGCTCGTCTCGTCGCATGTTTTCGGGTCTTCGCGTTGGACCGGCTAGCCGGAGAATCTCCACGCAATCACGGCGTGGATGATTCCGCCCACGATCAGGGCGACGGAAAAGAGGCAGTGGATAACAAGCCACAACCGCAGCCGCAGTTGCAGCGCGAATTGATAGTCGAGGTCGTCGCGACGGCGCACCAGCGCCGCGAATCGTCCAGCCGTGGTTCGTCCGTCGGATTCGAGGTAGCGGTTAAGCTCCTGCAATCCACTGAGCAGACGCCGGCGCCGCACACCGGTGGGCATCAGCACATAGGCGAACGAGGGACGCGAGCCGAAAAAGGGATGCAAGTAATTGGTGTAGAAGGTTCCCAGTACCCGCACACCGGACTGTTCATTGAGTTCCGCGAGCAGCTCGCGTGCTGTGTCGGCGATTTGAATGCGATGCCACGAGACGCGGTCGAAACGGTGCTGGCCTTCGACGGCGGTCAAACGTTTGGGGAGCGTGCGGCTGGCGTAAATGCCATAGAACCCGCTTGCCGTTACCAGCAGAAAGACGATCGACAGGCCGCACTCGAAGACGCCCCCAGCAATGATCGCAGGCACGTGCATCACATAGACAGCAGAAGTGAACAGTCCGAGATAGATGTGAATCTGAGTCCATGTGCTGACGCTGCCCAACGGCAGTATCGGTAAACGTCGGCGAACCCCGAGCAACCCCAGCAACAGCACCGATGACAGCAGCGTCGCTCCCGTGAAAAACGATGCGTGAGCCAGTCGACCCGACTGAACCCAGGCGATTGCGCCGACCACAGCAGCCGCCAGGAGCGTCACGAGGATCGAGGCTTGCCGGCGGCGACGAAAGGAGATTTTTTGCATCGGTTATTCGCTCCGTCGCTCGAGCCATTGCTGCAACGGTTTGGATTCACTGAGGTCGATACGCACCAGCGCGTCGTGCGGACAGGCCGAAGCACATGCGGGCCCACTGGGTTGTCGACTGCACATGTCGCACTTGGTCGCTTTCATGATCGGTTTTCCGCGTTCGATGTCGTGGTAGGGTCTTCCCTGTGAATCGAAAACTTCCGCCATGCGGATGTTCTCGTAGGGACATGCTGCGGCACATGTCCCGCAGCCCACACAGATCGGTTCGTAGATTTCGACGACGCCGGTCTCTTCGTCCCTGGCGATGGCACCGGTGGGGCATCCGATCATGCAAACCGGATCGGTGCACTGCATGCATGCCTGGACAAACTGCAATTGCTCGTGGGAAATGCCTTCGCGGACGAATCGAGGGTTACCATCGTGAGTCGCGGCGCACGCTTTGACACAGTCATCGCAACGCGTGCAACGGTGCAAGTCGATGACCATCGCCTGGCGGCCATTGTTCATCCGGTTTTCGACGATGAATTCAAGCAGGCCGGTTTCTTGAAACTGTTGGCCGGTGGGACTCGGCACGTCTTCGCCATCACCTCGAGTGCCGCTCGATTCCCGGTCGGCGCGGCGTCGTTCATCCTGTTTTCTGCGCGACTCGGATGATTGAACCATCAGCCTGGCCGCAGAGTCAGGAAGTTCGCTACGCCGTACGTGTGGCAATATTTCGCTGGCGAATACTTCCACCGGGATGAAAAGCACATCAAGGAACCCGACCGCACGCAGCGAATTGGAAAGCGTGCTCGGAGGTGTCTCGGCGGCGCGAAGCGAGTTGTGCGCCAATTCTTCCAGCCCGAACACATGCCCTTTTCCGAGATAGGCCGTTGTTCGGTGCGATGCACCAAAATGTTGTGACAACCGACCGAAACCGCTGCGGACAATGATCAGGTCCGTCGGCACACGACCTTCCTGGGCCACCAACGGCTCGGATTCAATTTGCTGTTCGACGGGAAGCTTTCGGGTTTTGCGGTAATCGGTATTCCACTCCATCCGCCCGAACGAACGGAGCTGCGTGGCATCGGCAACACGATTGAGACTTGCTTCGGGGAGGTGTCGCAGCAGCGAGACTTCCCTCAGGTGAACCGCCAGCCAATGTTTGCGGTAATGGGCTTCGAGTGTGTCGGCAAACCCCGCATCGCGCCGAAGAATTCGTAGCCCCTGCCAGCGAATCTCCAGCAGGGTCGCTTCGGTTTCCGAAACGACTGTGGCGGTACGGGGCGAGCGGTACATTGCGGCGACTTCGCCAAACAGTTCACCGGGTCCCAAAGAGACGGTTTCGTTGTCACGGAGAACAAAGTCGAAATCCTGGAGAAAGACTGCGGGCCGGTCGTCAACTTGGCGTAACGATCCGATGCCATTGCCCGAATCAATGTTGCTGGTGACCTCATGCGGTTCCCGCGTTTCGGGATAATTCGATCGACGCAAGTACTTTCGCAGTGCCTGGGACCATGAGAGCTTCTTTTTTGTGGACCGGCCGAGCTGTTCCGGCGCCAGAGCGTTGACCATCACACGCACACTGCCCGAGAGGACCAGAAACGCGCTATTTCCGTAATCACCTTCGCGAACCAGTATCTCGCCTGGTTCACACCGCCGAATGCGACAATCGTTGCGAAGAATGCCGTCGAGCGGGATCGTTCTTGGGAACGATTTGGGGCTCATGCTGGCAAACGGCTCGCGGGAGCGCAGCCACGAAACGTCAGCGTCGTTCATCGACGCATCCATCGGCTCGCTCCAACGCTCAGGCCGGCGAACAACGATTGATTCTTCCGCTTCCATGCCTGCTTTTGAGTAACCGCGAAGCCCCGACAGCGTCAAGACAGAACCTTTGCTATCATCCACGCCTGGGCGCTTCGGAATCGACACGAATCCGACAAACTATCCGATTCCAGCCCTCCCCTACTCAGATGTACGGGATCGTCCCGGCAACCGTAAGGAAACAAGTGTGGCGAGCGACATGACAGCCAGCCCGATCGGCAGCGACTTGGATGAACACCGTCCACGCATAGGAATTCTGACTTCCGGCGGCGATTGTCCCGGGTTGAATGCAGTTATCCGTGCCGTGACCAAGACCGCGTTTTGGCTGGGGTACCAGGTTGTCGGTTTCGAACAGGGATTCGAGGGTCTGATCGATCCGGTGCGGTATCGCGTCCTGACGCCACAGGTCACTTCCGGGATTCTGGTCCAGGGCGGTACGATTCTCGGATCGACGAACAAAGGTCGCTTTTCGGCGAGGGCCGGTAAGGACGGGCGTGCCGAACTTGCCGAAGGCATTCTAGATAAGGTGCGGGCGACGTTTGACGCTCTGCGGTTGGAGGGATTGATCGTTGTGGGTGGCGACGGGTCGCTATCAACCGCACTTCAGTTCCACGAAGCGGGACTGCCCGTGGTCGGCGTTCCCAAAACGATCGACAATGATCTCTCGTGTACGGCCTACACATTCGGTTTCAACAGCGCGGTGCTTTGCTGTGCCGATGCGTTGGATCGGCTGCACACGACGGCGGAAAGCCATGGACGCGTGATGGTGTTGGAGGTGATGGGCCGGCATACGGGATGGATTGCATTGCACGGCGGGATCGCAGGTGGCGGCGATGTGATCTTGATTCCCGAGATTCCCTGGACCTACGAAAACGTGCTCGCGAAGATCGTGGAACGCACCAAGCTGGGAAAGAATTTCACGCTCGTCGTTGTTGCCGAAGGCGCGACTTTGCCGGATGGTGGATTGGTTGCAGAGCAATCACAGAATCTGCAGGTCAAGCTGGGAGGAATCGGGCACGTCGTTGCGCATGAACTCGAGCAGCGGGTTGACCAGGATGTCCGCTGTGTCGTGCTTGGACATCTGCAGCGCGGCGGGGGTCCAACGACGTTCGATCGCGTATTGTCAAGCCAGTACGGGGTTCACGCGGTACGGTTGATCGTCGAGAAAAAATTCGGGCAAATGGTTTGCTATGACCCACCGAATATTCTCGATGCTTCGATTGCCGAAGCTGTCGGGGCCTTGCGCACCGTCGACCCGCTAGGATCCGCGGTGGTCACCGCTAAGGCGATGGGGATTTGCTTTGGCGACACTCCCGGATACGTCTGTCCTTTCGTCATGCCCAAATGAAGCGATTTGGCGCGTGCTCCGTTTTCGCGAGGGAGTCCGCCAAACCATAATCAAGAGAGGGTGACCTGTTCCGGTTTCGAATCGCGCCCACTGTCATCATGCATTCCTCGCAATCGAATCAGCCCAAAGCCATTCTTCCCAGCGATGCGCGATACCGTCTCGGAGGCACATTGTTTCTGGTTTCGTTGTTCGTGTTCTTCATCAGCAGCATATTGTTGTATGTGATCTACGCTCACTGGCGGCGAGACGATCCTCAAACAGCCGCGCCGCTGCCGACAACGTTTTTGATCAGTACGGTATGTTTGTTATTGATCAGCGGATTGGTTCACTTCGCAACACGCATGATACGTCGCGAGAAACGCAGAGCCACGTGCGTGTTGTTGGTGGCGGGCGCGGTCGCAGCGATCGTTTTCATGGGAGTCCAGTTCCACGCGATGACCCAGCTGCTTTCCGGCCCCGCGCTGGGAGGTGGTACCGGGCGCGGTGTGGCCGGAATGGTTACCGTGCTTGCGCTATTGCACGCGCTACACGTCGCCGGCGGCGTGATTGCATTGGGGATCGTTTCGATCCGTGCGCTCCTGGGGCGGTACGATCACGAGCGCCATTGGCCGGTCGATTTCGCAGCCCATTACTGGCATTTCCTCGACGGCGTCTGGCTTTGCATGCTGGTTGCGTTCTGGATGACGACCGGCGGGTTCGGTTGGTGATGACGTTGATCAAACATCCGCGAGCCTGAACTCCTAACGAACGACGCGACCTGAGACCGAGCCGCCCGCCAGGGCGTCAATTTCCGCCCGGCCGCAGTGGTTGAAATCGCCTTCGATCGAGTGGGCGAGGCAGGATGCCGCCACCGCGAATTTCAAGCATCCGTCCATCGTGTCGTAGTCGTCGCAGGTCAGCGCGAAGATCAGTCCGGCGGCAAACGCGTCGCCAGCCCCGACCCGATCGACGATATTGCGGATTTCATAGGGACGGTACTCGCCTTCATGCTGGGGTGCGAAAAGTGCATTGTCGCTGGATGCTTCGTACAACATGGCGCCCCAATTGTTGTGCGAGGCCGTGATGCTTTCACGTAGCGTTGTGGCGACGAGTCCGATATTAGGAAATTGGCGGACGACGTGACGCGCGACATCCGGATAGCGATCGATCGCAATTCTCCCCGCGTCGACATCTGTTTGCTCAGCGCGGATGCCGAGCACGTCCTCGCAATCTTCTTCATTGGCGATCAGCACGTCGACGGCCTCGAGTATTTCGCTCATCACCCGCCGCGCGAGATCTCGCGGGGGCGTGCCGCGTTCCCAACGCCACAACTTACCTCGGAAGTTCAGATCGCAGGAAACGGCCAAGCCCGCCGATTTCGCTGCCCGCACCGCATCGAGTGCAGCTTCGGCCGCAAGCGGCGAGATCGCGGGGGTGATACCCGTGACATGAAACCAATCCGCGGAATGAAAAATGCGAGGCCAATCGTAGGCTTCGCGATCGGTCATGCTGATTGCTGAGTGATCGCGGTCGTAGAGTACGCGGCTGGGTCGTTGATTCGCACCGGTTTCTACAAAATAGAGACCGAGCCGGCCGAAATCCGTTCGAACCAGGTGCAGGGCAACGCTGCAGGATTGCAACGCTGCGACGCACGCGTCGGCCAGATCGTTTTCCGGAAGCGCGGTGACGAACATGGCGTCGGCGCCGAGCAGTGCGAGCGACGCGGCAACGTTAGCTTCGGCGCCCGCAAAGCTGACCTGCAGGTCACCCGGCAAACTCTGGCGAATCCGCTGAAAACCGGGCGGCGTCAATCGTCCCATGATTTCGCCAAACGTCACGATCCGAGTCATTTCAATCTCAATTCCTTGACGATGCGTCTGGCGTCGGTCGCGTTGTCGATTACGGCCGACCAGTTTTCCGATCGAATCAGTTTTCGCGGCGCGATCCAAGATCCGCCGATTGCCGGCACGGCTGCGTCGAAAAGATAGCCCGCCATGTTGTCCGCATTGATTCCGCCAAGCGGAATGAACTGAAGTCCGAGGTGCGCGTACGGCGCGTACATCGTTCGCAAGTACTTGATGCCGCCACTTGGTTCGGCCGGGAAGAACTTCAACTCGCGACATCCCAGTTCAATCGCTGCCTCCACCTCGCTCGGCGTCATCACGCCTGGGGCGAAGGGTAGCCCGGCGTCCTGGGCATGTCGCACCACGTCGGGGTTCAAGCCGGGTGAAACCGCGAATTCCGCACCCGCCTCGGCCGCCGCGTCGACCTGGTCGGTTGAAAGCACCGTGCCGACACCGGCGAGCATGTCGGGCACCTCGGATCGAACCCGCCTCAGAGCCTCGAGCGCCGCATCGGTCCGCAACGTTAGTTCCATCGTCTCGATTCCACACGCCAGCAGCGCCTTGGCGAGCGGCACAACGTGTTCAGCCACGTCGATCACCAGGACGGCGATCACGCCGCTTTTTTCGATCCGGTCCAGCGTCTGCTGGGAAAACAAAGATTCCATCAAAGACTCCTTTTTCGCAGCGAGCACCGGATCAGGTAACAGGAACGAGGTTCGAGTCGGCACCGAATCGGAGTGGTCGCGGTTTGCAGAGAATTTCTAGATCGTCGCGCGTCGATGCCTCATCCCAAAACGCCGAGCTGCACGTAACGCGGTCGAGATGCAGCGTGTCGCGAATCCACATCCATTTCAGGCCCGCGATCCGATCCTCGCGGGTTTGCGAAACAACGGCCGTCAATGCATCAAGGTCCGACCCGAATGCGAGTGGCACGGCACCTCCAGTGACATGCGCGGCCGTGACACAATTGATCTTTGTTACCTCCGCGTCCATGTCGTCGACGACTCGTTGGTGGCAATACTCAGACAATCCGACACCGCAGGCATTGCCGGCCGTTTGTTTCGTCAGCGAGCGCAAGTAGATCTGACGGACTTTCGGGTATTCCTCCGGCGCGGCGCACCGGTCGTTCCATTTGCGGCCGATGACATTGGTGTCCATACCCGTGCCGCTGATTTCTTTTCCGATCTGATCAACCACCAACAAATCCGCATGGTCAAACGGCAGTCGGGGCATTTGAGACTTCGCTATCTGCAACAATTCTCGCTCACGGTTCAGCAGTTGATCCGGCTCGACCGCCTCGACGAGGGATGTATTCTCGAACGCATCTTCGACGATGGCGAGTCCGAGTGTGATTGGCATGCGCTCGAGTATCATCGAGACAATTGACGGAGCCAGACTGTTGAGACTGTAGCCGTAATCGGGAAATACCTGGTGATAAAGCTTTGCACCGTGATGTTTGCCCAGACCGATCATCAGCAATTTCACGAGGCCGCTCTCGTAATCGCCGACCAGTCGCGTGTGCGGCTTGACGCGGTTGACAACGATCACATGGTCCGCCTGGCTTGCGACTTTGTCGAAGTGAACATCGACGCCATCACCGGTTTGCCCAACGAGGACCGTGTCCATCGTCGCGTCGATTCCACAGCCGATTGAATCGTCGATGCCGTACTTTGCCAGCACCGCCCGTTGGCCTTCGGCGGTGGCCCCTCCGTGGCTGCCCATGGCCGGAACAATCATTGGCTTGCCGCCGGCGCCCGAGACGAACCGCACGACTTCGGCGATGATTTCGCGGAGATTCGCAATCCCGCGACTGCCCACCGCGATCGCGACCCTTTGACCTGGCTCGATCCTGCTTCTCAAACCGGAGACCTGAAGCGCGCTGCGAACCGCATCGGTCACGTCGTCAACCGCATGCGACGCGAAAAGCTGGCGCACGGCAAACATCTCGGGAAGCATGGGTTCCAACGTCATGGCGATTGCGGTTGTGCAGCCCGCAGTTGCAACGGGTTGATTTCGAGGTCGGGTCTGGCGGAACGCAGCCGCGCAATGCCTTCCGCGGTGACCTGGGTGCGTTGCAAGTCGACGCTCGTGAGATTTCGCATTCTTGCAATGATATCGATCGACTCATCAGTGACGTTGGTACCAGTCATCCACAGCACCGACATCTCAGACGCGCTGGAAACCGCTTCGATCACAGCATCGTCCAGCGGTGTCCAGCTTAGATCAAGTTCACGGAGGCTCGAGGCATTTTTCAATGTCTCTACCAAGGCCGCATCGGTTTTGGTCGCTTCGAGCGTGAGTTGTTCGAGCGAAGCAGCATCGGGAATCAACCGCACCACGGCTTCATTGCCGATCGGCAGCCTCGCCAGGTCGAGCCAACGCAGATGAGGCGACGGAGGGATCAAATTCAACCCACGCTCGGTCACTTGACATGCGGCAAGCACCAAGTCATGCAGTGGTCGGTGGACCGGATTTGCTTCGATGTGTAGGTCATCGATCGAAAGAAACCGGCGAATCGACGCATCCACCGAGTCAAAGTTTAAGCTGCGCTCGTTGCCGGGAATCTCCGCGCGGATCTTGTATCGTTCGGCGAGTTGATCGTAGACCCAGCCGCGGTGACCGGGGTCGCCACCATCGAGCAGATGATGGGTTTGTGCGATGGCGTGCGCGTACCATCGCGCAATGTCCTGGCGTTGTTGTGCATCGGTTCGCCCGTCAGCGCTCAATTCGGCCATCGGCATATGGTCACCACCGACAAGCATGCGATATCGCGCATATTGAAGTCGTGAACAATCCCAACCTCCCACCGTAGCAAAGCTTTCGCCGATATAGAGCGACTCACAGTAACCCGCGATCCCTTCGATCAACCAGAATCCCGACTGGTCGCCGGGAATGTCACGTCCCAGTGCCGACCGAGTTGCTTCGCGAAATAACTGGTGCACCATTTCATGACGGCGCGTCGCTGCATCATCGGCCTCGGAAGCGTACAGGAAAGTCGTTTGCTTTTCGTCGTTGTAAAAACCGGTCGACCGTTCGATACCGGGTATATCTCGGCCGAGCGTTTGCTGATACTCCTCCGCGTCGCGAAACAGCACAACACGCAGCTTTCTGCGAATCGTGATCCGTCCGGAGTTGTCCTGCAGAAACTCTTGAACCGATTGATCAGAGGGCAACCCTTCAACGATTCCCGACACCTGCGCGGCGGCTTCCCAAAGCGGAAAGAACATCTGCGTCCACACCCAATAACAACGTTCAAGGTCCTCCGCGACCCGTTTGCTCGCTGGGCCATCGGCCCGGCTGTAAATGACAAAGTGCGGCGTGTCGACCTGGGCGTACGATCCTGGCCGCCATCCGAGCCAACGAGGCGACGATCGTCCCCGCTTTGCGGTCGCCTCGAACGACTGCGTCAAAGGCAAGCCGAGAAACCGTCGAATCGTGGGATCGGCCGGGTCCTGATGATGGGCTTGCCAGATCCGCACGTAGGCCTTCCAGCCGTCGCTGGCAGCGTCACCCATCGCCTGGTCCGCGTACACTCCATCGGGAAGTTCGGCTGTGACCAAATCGCTGGCCAATGGAACCAGAAGTGTGGTCCGGTCAGCCGCCGGCGCCGGAACCGCCAGCGCCAGGAACACGAGCTGCAAGACCGTTGTCGCAACCGAAGGGGTCACGAGCGGATTCTTTGCGGCGGTCAGCATGTTGCCTCGATACTCATTAGAATCTCCGGTTCACCATCCGTCTCTGGGCACCACTGCCAGACAGGAATACTTTACCACTCCAATCGAAGTGCGCTGATGCGACGTATCCATTTCTTGTTCTCCGATTGTTCCATTGTGATCGGTTTTTTTCTGCTTGCCGCTTCCGTTACCTGTTTTAGTGACCGTTGCTTCGCCGCCGAACGAAATGTGTTGTTCATTATCACCGATGACGAGAGTCCGACACTTGGGTGCTATGGAGATCGGGTTGCCGTGACCCCGGCGATCGACGCGGTCGCGCGTGATGGATTGATTTTTCGAAACGCATTTGCCACGACCGCTTCGTGCAGTGCAAGCCGGAGCGTTGTCATGAGTGGTCTGCACAACCACCGCAATGGCCAATTCGGGCACCAGCATCACTATCACAAGTTTGCATCATTCCACGACGTCGTCCGTTTGTCGCTGCCCCGAGTGATGGAGCGGGCTGGCTACCGAACCGGCCACATCGGTAAATATCACGTCGCGCCGGAATCGGTCTATCATTACGAGACCTACATGAAGGGGAACGGGCGTAACGCGGTCGCGATGGCCGAGACGAGCCGGGAATTCATCACCGACTCGTCGGATGACCGGCCGTTCTTTTTGTACTTTGCCACCTCCGATCCGCACCGCGGCGGCGGCACGGACGGGGATTCAAAACTGAAGCTCAAAGCCGACTTGTTTGGGAACAAGCCGCACGACGCCGCTCACGAAGGCGTCGAGGAAGTATTCTTTGATCCCGCTGAGGTGGTTGTTCCACCTTTCCTTCCCGACACGCCCGAGACGCGCGAGGAACTCGCGCAGTACTATCAATCGTGCGCACGAATCGACCAGGGCGTGGCCCGGCTCGTTGAAATCCTCAAGGAAGCCGATCTGTACGACAAGACGATGATCGTCTTCACCAGCGATCACGGGATGGCGTTCGCGGGCGGCAAGACAACCGTCTATGAAGGAGGGTTGCGGGTTCCGATGGTGGTACGCGATCCCTACCAGAAACAGCGCGGCGCCGAGTCCGAGGCATTGATCAGCCACATCGACATCACGCCGACGCTGCTCGATTTCGGCGGCGGTCTCAACCACAAGACAAACGCACCGAAGAACTCGCTCGACCCCGACAAGTTTTGGCGGGAGCGAGGCGAAGCGGTGAAAGAGAATCGCAATGGAAACAAGAAGTTTGATTCGTACCACGGGCGATCATGGATGCATTGCCTCGAGAAACCGAATGATCCGCACCACGAAACGATCTTCGCGTCCCACACGTTTCACGAGATCCAAATGTATTACCCGATGCGGGTTGTTCGCGACGACAAGTACAAGTTGATCTGGAACATTGCCCACCCCCTGCCCTACCCCTTTGCGTCGGATCTGTGGGCGGCCAGCAGTTGGCAGGCTCAGTGGGCCAAGGGCGAGGACGCTGCTTATGGCAATATGACCGTGGGACGATATATCCAACGACCCGAGTTTGAACTTTTCGACATCGCCGCCGACCCCAATGAAACGACGAATCTTGCCGAAAGCACGGGCCACCGCGACGTGTTGGAGCGTTACAAGGCAAAACTCAAGGCCATGCAGAAAGAAATGGATGATCCCTGGATCATGAAATGGGATTACGAGTGATCCGTGGGATCATCGCCGAGAAAGTATTGATTCAGAAACTGTTTTCGGTCGTACGTTGTCTGCGCGAACTGGACCATCGCGTACAACCGCTGTTGATCGCGACGCTTTTTCTCACCCAAGTGCGCCCGGTTCTCGAAATCAGAGGGTATTGGGCCGAGCACATCGAAGCATTCCGGCGGTCGGGGCCCGGCGACGATCCCGTGGCGGTCGAGCATCGCGATCGCGGTGGCCAAACGATGATCGTGCCGGCTAACGCGTTGCAACCGCTCGTTCATCCAATCGAGTCCAAATGCGCGACACTCCTCGTTTCGCTGTGTCAGCGTTGTGTACACGCGCGAATAGAAATCAGCATCGGGATTTGACCACTCGATGAATTGCATCTGCGTCATCAGGTCATTTTGGTCATACAGCCACAGGCACAAACTCGGCCGGTTGTCGCGACCGGCGCGGCCGATTTCCTGGTAGTACGATTCGATTGATCCGGGTGTCTCGGCATGCATCACTACGCGGATATCTTCCTTGTCGATACCCATCCCAAATGCATTGGTCGCCAACACCACGTCCGCATCGCCGGTCATGAATTCGTCCTGAATGCGTCGGCGTTTTTCGCGCGGCAAATCTCCGTGGTAGCAAACGTGATCGACACCGCGGCTGAGCAATGAGTCGCTGAATCTTTGCAGCGTTTTGATCAGGGAGAAATAGACAATCACGCTCCCGCCTCGGTATCGTTCATGACTCAACGCCTCCTGAATCGCATCGAGCTTGTCGCCGTCGCCCCAGACTTCTCGGACCTCCAGTGCAAGATTCGGGCGATCGATCCCTTCGTGGAAGAGCGTGATATCCGATGCGTCGATTCCGAGTTGGCGATAAATGTCCGTGCGGCACTCGGCGGTGGCGGTTGCCGTCAATGCGATCGTCGTCGGATCACCGAGCAGCGTGCGTATTTCCGCAAGCCGCGAATAATCGGGCCGGAAATCGTGTCCCCATTGGCTCACGCAATGGGCTTCGTCGACGGCCAGGAGTGAAACCGTGCGTGGTTTTAACGCTTCAAGGAAATCCGGCTTGCGAAAACGCTCCGGGGTGACATAGAGCAAACGGTACTTGCCGTCGGTCAACTCCGCGTACCGCGTCAGCCGTGTCTGGCGATCCAGTGACGAATTGATCAGGGTTGCGTCGATTCCGCGGGCGATCAATGCGTTGACCTGGTCCTGCATCAGGGCGATCAGCGGGGAAAGCACCAGTACCAATTCGCCGCGACCGGGATCGGTTTCCAGAGCGGGGATTTGGTAGCAGAGCGATTTTCCCATGCCAGTGGGCATGACGACCATGGCGTGGCGACCCGATTTCACATGTTCGATGATTTCGGCCTGCCGCCCCCTGAATCCGGTGTACCCAAAGTACGATCGCAGGAGGTCACGTGCGGAAACGGCGCCCAAGTCGGATCGTTTGGGATTAATATCCATGAATGACACTGGACCTGGTTCACGCCGCGAAAATCACCTGGCGACGGATCGAGCCGGCTGATGTACGGACGATCTCTCCTTTGACCGTTGGGCAAAGCGTCGCACGAGAGGGGGAAAGCGGCTACCCGTCGGAGATGAATCTGGCGGTTTTTTCCAGTGATTCGCCGGATGACTTTGCATCGGACCATTGGATCGTGCATAGTCACGCTGCAAAGATTGTAGATGCAGCGACGACTTATCGTACTTCGACAGAGGAATGGCAACTGTGAGTAAAGATGAAGCAATCGACTTTAATGCTCAGGCCCTCGAAGGCGAGATTGAGCTCACCCCGCCGGAAGTCTACGCTTCAAACCTGATCGAATGGGCTGTGGAACGCCACGCAAGCGACTTGTTTGTTTCGGATTCCGAGAATTGTGTCGTTGTCTCGGTGCGGCGGTTGGGCAGAGTGGAACCGGTTCGACGTCTGGCGCGTGCGTACGGTCGTCGACTCCAGGGTCACCTTCGTGTTCTCGGCGGAGCGGATGCTGGCGAGACGATCCGACCGGCCGATGGGCGTGGCGTTTTGGCGACTCCTGATGGCGGGATCGTTGACTTGCGCCTGAGCAGCATTCCCACCCTGTTTGGCCAGGATGTCGCCGTCCGACTGTTTGATCCGGTGCGCGGCGCGCGGTCGATCGAAAACCTCGGGTTCGATGATGCCGAGTTCAAAATCGTTTGCGACCTGATCAATCGACCATCAGGATTGATCCTTGTCGCCGGACCGGTCGCCAGCGGGAAGTCCTGCACGCTGTATGCGGCCGTCCACGCTTTGAACGATGGATCCCGAAAGATCCATACGCTCGAAGACCCGATCGAGCATGCGATTCCAGGTGTGATGCAGACTCAGATCAATCTCCGCGCCGAGCTCGATTTTGCGGATCTTCTTTCCGCGGTTCTGCGGCACAGTCCTGATGTCATCATGATCGGGGAAATACGCGACTCGCGGACCGCGTCGGCCGCGGTTCGAGCTGGAGCGAGCGGACAACTCGTTCTCGGTACCATCCACGCCAAGAGCTGTGCCGAGGCGATCGATTCAATGCTGCAATACGACACCAATCCAAAGTTCCTGGCCAGCGCGCTGATCGGAGTGATCACGCAGCGTTTGATTCGACATCTGTGTTCCTCATGCCGACGTCCGGTTGACGTCGGTGACTTGGAAATCTCCGATCGAATCCGGCCTCGATTGGCAGGCCACACGCCTCACGTTTGCGATTCGGTTGGTTGTGATGAATGTTTTGGAGATGGTTTTGATGCGCTCGCCTGCGTGCCGGAGATACTCGTAACCGACCGCGTGCTGAGCCGTATCATTGCCGAGGGTGCGGCAGCCATGACGCTCGAAGACGCGGCTCGCGAACGGGGCATGCTCTCGCTCGCCGAAGCGATGGAAGCACGCGTTTACCGGGCACAAACGACGCCCTACGAGGCCCATCGCGCGATTCCCGATCCGGCGCTGGCCGCGCTCGTGGGCAAGGCCCAAACGGCGGGCAAGTAGCGCCGCTGGGCTGGATCAAGCCAGAGCGTCGCAGATTGTTGGCCCCTGACTGAGATCTAAAGGGTACCGCGCTCAGTCCTGACCACCGCCGGTGATCGCCTCGTTGCTCTCGGGCGAAGCACCTTCGCTGCTGCCGGTGACGGGCGACTCGTCTGTCTCCGTTTCGCTTTGGGTCGGGTTCACCTCGCCCATCGACGGTTCGACTGCGGCGGGGGGCGAACTCTCGGGCATCGCCATGGCGGCCGGAGCGTCCACGGGCGGCACGTCGTCGGCATTGAGCAACGGGAAGCTATCCTCGAGGCTGTGCACCGGTGCGGCGGCGAGTTCTTCGAGCGCTTCGCGGCGATAGTTGACTTCCGAGTCCTGGAAGATGCGGAACCCGGTACCCGCCGGGATCAAGTGACCGAGGATGACGTTCTCCTTCAACCCGACCAACTTGTCGACCTTACCCGCCAAGGCGGCTTCGGTCAGCACTTTGGTGGTTTCCTGGAACGATGCGGCACTGATGAAGCTGTTGGATTGAACCGCCGCCTTGGTGATTCCCAACAATTGCGTGCTGGCCGTGGCGCTCTTGGGACGTTTGCCTTTGGCCGGGGCACCACCGAGCGTTTCGATCTGAGCATTGGTCTGCTCGAACGCTTCTTTGGGAACGATCGTTCCCTGGGTGTAGTCGCTATCTCCAGGGTTCGTGATCTTGAGGCACCCGGCAAGCTCCTCATTGGCCTTGCGGAATTGGAAGCGGTCCATGACCAGGCCGGGCAGCAGATTGGTATCGCCGGAGGTCTCGATTTTCACCTTCCGCAACATGCGGGCGATGATGATCTCACAGTGCTTGTCGTTGATCTCAACTTTTTGCGATTGGTAGACCTGTTGGATTTCATGCAACAGGTACTGCTGGACAGCTTCCTCGCCTGAGACTCGCAAGATGTCGTGCGGCACCAAAGGTCCGTCGACCAGCGCCTGGCCGGCCTTGACGATGTCACCGCTGTGAACCTGGAAATGCTTGCCGTGGGGAACGAGGTGTTCGCGTTCGATTCCTGATTCGCTACGGACGATGATGGTACGTTTGCCGCGTTTTCGTTCCGCGAGGATTTCGACTTCACCGTCGACTTCCGCGATCACCGCGGGGTCCTTTGGCTTGCGTGCCTCGAAGATTTCGGTGACCCGCGGCAATCCGCCCGTGATATCCGAGACGCCGCCGGCTTCACGCGGCATTTCTGCCAGCACGGTTCCGGGGCTGATTTCGCCACCCTCTTTGGCCATGATCATCGCACGCTCGGGCAAGTATTGGACATCCAAAGCCTTGCCTTCCATGTCCTCGACGACGATCTGGGGGTGCAGGTCACCCTTGTGATCAACAATCATCATGCGAACGTTGCCGCTGGCCTCGCGCTCGGTACGCATCGTTTCGCCTTCGACGATATCCTCGAATCGCACCTTGCCGGTGACCTCCGAGAGAATCGGAATCGAATAGGGATTCCATTCGCAAAGCACGGTTCCTTCTTTGACCTTTTTTCCTTCCTTGACCTTCAACGTGGCACCGGTGGGCACCGGGTAGGATTCGATTTCACGGCCACGGTCATCGACCAGTGCGATTTCACCGTTTCGTGTCAGCACAATCTGTTCACCCGCCTGGTTTTCGACCGAGCGGATGCGGGTCAATCGGATTTCACCTTCCTTCTTTGACTTGATGTCCGATTCGACCGACTGCTTGCTGACACTACCGCCGATGTGGAACGTCCGCATGGTGAGCTGGGTCCCCGGCTCGCCGATACTCTGTGCCGCGATGATGCCAACTGCCATTCCCTCTTCCACCAAGGCACCGGTGGACATGTCCATCCCGTAGCAGCGTCGACAAACGCCCAGGGGCGCGTCGCATGTCATGGGCGTGCGGACCTGGATTTTCTCCAGTCCCATCCCCTCGATCTTGCGCGCGATCTCGGGGGTGATCATTTCGTTTTCTTCGACGATTAATTCGTCGGTGACCGGGTTGACGATCGATTGGCGGCTGACGCGACCATTGATCGAATCGACCAGACTGACCTCGACCTTTTCGCCGCGGTAGACCACACCCTTGGTGATCCCCTGGGTGGTTCCGCAATCGTCCATCGTCACGACAACGTTTTGGGCGACGTCAGCGAGTTTTCGCGTCAGGTAGCCGCTATCGGCGGTCTTCAGCGCGGTGTCGGCCAATCCCTTCCGGGCACCGTGGGTCGAACTGAAATACTCCAGCACCGACAGGCCTTCGCGGAAGTTTGCCTTGATCGGCGTCTCGATGATTTCACCGGTCGGCTTGGCCATCAAGCCGCGCATGCCCGCCAGTTGGCGGATCTGTTCGATGCCACCACGAGCACCCGAATGTGACATCAGGTAAACAGGATTGACGTACCATCCTCCCTCGCGAACGTCGGTCTTCATCGCATCCATCATGTCCTTGGTGATCAATTCGCGAGCGTGAGTCCATTCGTCAAGCACATGGTTGTAGCGTTCCTGGCCCGTCATCAAACCGCGGTCATATTGCTTCTTCAGCTTCATGACCTCTTTTTCGGCATTCTTGATGTAACTGGTCTTGGTATCCGGTGTCACCAAGTCATCGGTCGCAAACGAAAGACCGCTGCGTGTCGATTCGCGGAAACCCATTTGCATCATGTCATCGAGCAGGTTGATCGTCGCCTTGCGACCGAGTCGCTGGTAACAATCGCTGATCACACCGGCCAGGTCGCCGCTGCGCATCGCGCGGTTGTAGAAATCCATTCCATCAGGCAGCATTTCGTTAAAGCGAACACGCCCGGGTGTCGTCTCGATCAACGCACCGTATTGGCCATCGTCTTCTTCGGTCTTCAGTTTCTGGAACTTCGGCAACCGCATCTTGACCTTGGCGTGCAGTGCGATGACGCCCTGTGCCAGCGCCAGATCGACTTCGTGATAGCCCGAGAAGATCATCCCTTCGCCACGTTGATCGGGCATCTCAACGGTTGTGTAGTAGCAACCCATCACGATGTCCTGTGACGGACTCATGATCGGTTTGCCATTGGACGGCGCAAACACATTGTTGGTGCTCATCATCAACGTGTGCGATTCGACTTGCGCTTCGATCGACAACGGAAGGTGCACGGCCATCTGGTCACCGTCGAAGTCAGCGTTAAAACCTTTGCAGACCAGCGGGTGCAGATGAATTGCGTTGCCTTCGACGAGCGTCGGCTCGAATGCCTGGATCCCCATGCGGTGCAGCGTCGGTGCGCGATTGAGCAGCACCGGGTGATTGCGAATCACCTGTTCGAGAATGTCCCAGACTTCCTCGTCTTTTCGCTCGAGCATCTTCTTGGCTGACTTGATCGTATCGGCGTGGCCGAGTTCCTTGAGCCGCCGGATAATGAAGGGCTGATACAATTCCAGCGCGATTTTCTTGGGCAGACCGCACTGGTGCAAACGCAGCCGAGGACCGACCACGATCACGCTGCGGGCTGAGTAGTCGACTCGCTTGCCCAGCAGGTTTTCGCGGAATCGCCCCTGTTTCCCCTTGATCATGTCGGTCAAGGATTTCAGGGGACGGTTGGAGGAACCAAGCACCGGCCGCTTGCAGCGGTTGTTGTCGAACAGCGCGTCAACGGATTGCTGCAGCATTCGCTTCTCATTGCGAATGATCACCTCGGGCGCATTCAAGTCGACCAGCTTGCGGAGCCGGTTGTTGCGGTTGATGATCCGGCGATAGAGGTCGTTCAAATCGCTGGTGGCAAAATTGCCGCTGTCAAGCAGCACCAGCGGCCGCAGGTCGGGCGGAATGACGGGAATCACGTCGAGCACCATCCACTCGGGACGATTGTCACTGTCGCGAATCGATTCGACGATCTTGAGCCGGTTGATCAGGTCCTTTTTCTTTTGTTTCGATCCAGTTTCGTCGAGATCGACGCGCAGCTTATCCGAAAGCTGGACCAGATCGAGCTTGTTGAGCAGTTTGCGTACCGCCTCGGCGCCCATGTCGGCCTCGAACGAGCCGTCGCCGTATTGGGCACGTGCCGCGCGATACTCTTCCTCGGTCAGCAATTGTTGGGGCTCGAGTTCGGTGGTGCCCGGATCGATGACCACGTAATCCTGAAAGTAAATCACCTTTTCAAGCGAGCTGGTTTTCATGTCCAGCAGGTTGCCCAGGCGCGAGGGCATCGCTTTGAAGAACCAAATGTGGACGACCGGTGCTGCCAGCTCGATGTGGCCCATCCGTTTTCGGCGAACCCGGCTGTGCGTGACCTTCACGCCACAGCGGTCACAGATCATTCCCTTGTACTTCATCCCGCGGTACTTGCCGCAGGCGCATTCCCAGTCCTTCTCAGGCCCAAAAATCCGTTCACAGAACAAACCGTCTTTTTCGGGACGATAGGTACGGTAATTGATCGTCTCTGGCTTCTTGACTTCGCCGAACGACCAACTCTTGATGTCCTGGGGACGAGCCAGTGAAATTCGAACCGACGCGTAATCGTTGATGCGATCGTAGCTGTTGGTTTCGCCAATCGACATATTTTTGTGCTCCTGGTCGGCCGCGAGGGCCGGTTCCGTGATTGAGACTCTTCTGGCGTGAAATTTTCCGAAAACAATTCACCGGGGATCAATCGGCGAGAGGGCTTTCGGTCATGGCAATGAAAATCAAAAGTGAAATTGAAACTGTGAACTGGAACAAAACGACCCGGATTAGATCGGTCGTTTTTCAAGTTGCATGTTCAAGGCGAGACCGCGGATCTCGTTGGTCAACACGTCGAAGCTGGCCGGCGTGCCGGCCTCGAGTGTGTTCTCGCCCTTGACCATCGATTCGTAGATCTTGGTCCGGCCCTCCACGTCGTCGCTCTTGACAGTCAACAATTCCTGGAGGATGTAGGCAGCTCCGTACGCTTCGAGCGCCCAAACTTCCATTTCCCCGAAACGCTGGCCGCCAAAGCGGGCCTTGCCGCCGAGGGGTTGTTGCGTGATCAACGAGTAAGGCCCTGTGCTGCGTGCGTGAACCTTGTCGTCGACGAGGTGGTGCAACTTGAGCATGTAGATGTATCCCACGGTCGTCTCCTGTTCCATCGACTCGCCGGTCCGCCCGTCGCGCAGACGAATTTTTCCATGCGCCGGCAATCCGGCTTCGGCAAGACACTTGTTGATGTCGCCCTCGGAGGCACCGTCAAATACCGGCGTGATCGCCTGGAATCCGAGTTTCGCACCGGCCCATCCCAGATGCGTTTCAAGGATCTGGCCGACGTTCATGCGGCTGGGAACACCCAGCGGGTTGAGCATGATCTGGATCGGAGTTCCGTCGGGCAGGAAGGGCATGTCCTCGATCGGCAGGATCTTTGCGATCACACCCTTGTTTCCGTGGCGACCGGCCATCTTGTCACCGACGCTGATCACACGCTTGGTTGCGATGTAAACCTTGACCATTTGCAACACGCCACTGCGGAGCTCATCACCCCGTTTCATGCTGTTGAGTTTTCGGTCGCGGATGTCGATCGCGGTTTCCACGTTGACCCACTGCTGTGAGAAAACCTTCTCGACTTCTTTCTTCTTGGCGGCATCCTTGACCTGGTCGAGGATATGGTCGAGCCGGAACGAGGTCGCGCGTTCGGCAATGAACTTTGGATCCTGGCCGTCAGCCAAAGGAGTCCCGGTCGCGTCTTTGAGCTTCGTCTTGCCCGCTTCCTCGAGATCACGCACGAGCGCCTCGAAGGTGCTGGCGATCTCGGCATTGCCCGCGTTTTCGACGTCCTTCAATTCTTTCTCGAATACCTTGCGCTCATCTTCCGACAGGCTCATCCGGCGCGAGAATTTCTGGGTGTCGATCACGATGCCTTCGATCCCCGATGGGACTTCGAGCGAGTCGTTCTTTACGTCCTCACCGGCCCGGCCGAAGATGGCGTGCAGCAGTTTCTCTTCGGGTGTCAGCTCCGTTTTGCTTTTGGGGCTGACCTTGCCGACGAGAATGTCACCCGGTTTGACGTAGGTACCGACCTGGACGATGCCGGTTTCATCCAGGTTCCGCAGAGCCTTTTCGGAAACATTCGGGATATCGCGAGTGAATTCCTCACGGCCAAGTTTGGTTTCGCGGATTTCGACGTCAAAGTCCTCGATGTGGATCGACGTGTAGGTGTCGTTTCGAACCAGCTCTTCGCTGATGATGATCGCGTCCTCGTAGTTGAACCCGTCGAACGACATGAATCCGACCAGGACGTTGCGTCCCAGCGCCAACTCGCCGTTTTGAGTTGCTGCGCCGTCGGCAATGATCTGGTTCCGCTCGACCTTGTCGCCCACACGGACGATCGGTCGCTGATTCAAACAGGTCCGCTCGTTGAGACCCTGGTATTTCTTCAGGTTGTAATGATCGCTGCCGATCTCGATTCTCGTCGAGTCGCAATAGGTCACTTTCCCGGCTCGCCGCGCCCGCACCACCATCGCGCTGTTGCGTGCCACTTCGCGTTCCATTCCAGTGCCGACGATCGGCGGCTCGGCAACAAGCAGCGGAACTGCTTGCCGCTGCATGTTCGAGCCCATCAACGCGCGGTTGGCGTCATCATGCTCGAGAAACGGAATCAATCCCGCTGAGACACCGACCATCTGTGCCGGTGCGACGTCCATGTAATCGACCTGTTCGGGTTGGACGATCTGGAAGTCACTGCGGTAGCGGGCGATCATGTTCGGTCCGGCCACCAGCGCGCCGCCGTCGACTTCGGTGTCGGCCGGGGCGACGTACGATTCGCTTTCCTCGTCGGCTCGTAACCATTCGGTTTCGTCGGTGACCTTTCCCTTCTTGATTTTGCGATACGGAGTGACCAGGAATCCGTAGTCATCCACGCCCGCAAAAATCGCCAACGAGCTGATCAGTCCAATGTTCGTACCTTCAGGCGTCTCAATCGGACAGATTCGTCCGTAGTGGGAAATGTGAACGTCGCGAACCTCGAATCCGGCACGCTTTCGGTTCAGCCCGCCCGGCCCGAGCGCCGAAAGCCTTCGTTCGTGAGTCAGCTGGCTCAATGGATTGGTCTGGTCAACGACCTGGGAAAGTTCGCCGCGGCCGAAGAAGTAATCAATCGCTGCCGAAACGCTCTTGGGGTTGATCAGCGAACGTGGCGTCATGTCGGTGGCATCCTTGATGCTCATCCGCTCCTGGACGGTGCGGCGCAGCTTCAAGAACCCTTTGCGAAGCTCTTCGCTGGCCAATTCGTCAATCGTGCGAAGACGACGGTTTCCGAGATGGTCGATGTCGTCGATCTCCGCTTCGCTCTCTGGATCGAACAGATCAATCAGGTAGCGGATTGCGGCGATCATGTCGTCCGGTCGCAGCGTCATTTCCGACTCGCTGACCTCAAGAGCAAGTTTTCGGTTGAGGCGGAAGCGGCCGACCTTGCCCAGGCGGTAACGATTTTCGTCATAAAATTTTTCGGTAAACAGCGTGCGAGCCTTCTCGAGCTGCGGCGGGTTGCCCGGACGCAGCCGTTGATAAATCCGCAGCAGTGCTTCTTCATGGCTTGCCGTGTTGTCATCGGCGAGCGTGTTGAAAATCAGCGGAATCTTGGGCGAGTCCATCGCTTCAATGCTTTTGACACCAGCGGTGCAGATGGTCTCGGCGACTTCCTTGGTGATCTTGTGACCCGCCTCGACAATGATCTCCCCGGCGCGCTCGGTCTTGGCCGGGTAGACGACATCGTCGACAGCGATTTTACCTTCGATTTTCGACGCACTGCGGCCGCCGCTGATCTTCAGCGTCTTGGTCTCGTAGAACGCGTTGAGCAGGTCCGCGTCGGTGGAAAGCTTCGGATCCATCGCTCGCAACAACGTCGTGGCAGCGAACTTTCCGCTCTGGTCGATTCGAACCGTCAAGGCGTCTTTCTTCGTCACATTGACTTCGATCCACGATCCGCGCTCAGGAATCACGCGGCAACTCGGGAGCTTGCGGTCGGTGGTTGTGTCCTGTTCCAGGACGAAGTCGACGCCGGGGCTGCGGTGCAACTGGCTGACGACAACGCGCTCGGCACCGTTGATGATGAATTCGCCTCCGCCCATCATGATCGGCAGGTCGCCGAGATAGACCTCTTCCTCATGCGGTTCTTCGCGATTGAGGCGCAGCCAGATGCGCAGCGGACGACCGTAGGTCAAGCGCAGTTGTCGGCATTCCTGACTGGTATAGCGTGGTTTGCCCAGTTCGTAGTACAGGTACTCCAGCGTCGTGTTGCCGTCATAACTGCTGATCGGGAAGATCTCGCGGAGAACCGACTCGAGTCCCTGGTTCTTCCGCTTTCTCGCTTCAGCGTCCTCTTGCAAAAAGGCTGCATAAGAAACAGTTTGCAGAGCCGTAAGATCGGGAAGCTCAAAGGTACCGAGTCCGGTGCCGAAATGACGGACGTCGGTTGGCTCCAAACGTCGTTGACTTGGGGTTGCCATCGTGCGGAAAAGCTCCTGTGAAAGCCAATTGGGTTAGCGGCCCAGCGTCAGGGGACGCTCAGCAGGTGGGGCAGCAATGTCAAGACGTTCAGCGCGAACCGTCAGCCCGGAATGAATTTCGAGCAGTGGGCGGGAGCGGGTGCCAGTTTCCGTCGCGGCATTCCGATAGCCGAGAGGGGATTGGGGAGAGCAAGGTAGACGCGAAACGCAACATTGGGCCGATGATCACCCTCAAAAAATAACAGATCGCCCCGAAGCCGCAAAGGCCAACCGACCCCTTTCTGGCCCGAATTGTGCTCTCGCGCCGCCGGTTCCCCAAAGTCCTTGTGCTACGGGCAGTTACGCGTTTGCCCTTTTTCTTCGTCGCGCGTCGCGGGCAGCCCCAATCGAAGCGGCGAAGAATTTTTATGCGCAACGCCTTTTCTGGTTCCCACGCTGCCACCGCAGCGGTAGAACTCACTCCCTTGTCCGAAAAAAATCCAGAAATTTTCGATTTCACGCCGCCCTGACCAGCTAGCAAACGCAGCGCTGTTGGCGCTCTCTTCTCGTCACACCGGCCAGGCCCCCCTAAAAAGGGTTCGCTGATCGTGCCCCGGGCACCTCCACTTCCTTCGCGACTCCACGCAAAGCACTCCTTTTCATGACTGTCACCGAGTTTCTTGATCGTCACTTTCGACACTTCAATGCGCGTGAATTGGTCGCGGCAGCACGCAGCTACCGCGACTTCGTCGGCAAAGAGAACGGCGTGATGATGGTGACGCTTGCCGGCGCCATGAGCACCGGTGAGCTGGGTATCTCGTTGGCCGAGATGATTCGTGCCGGAAAAGTGCACGCAATCACCTGCACCGCAGCCAATCTCGAAGAAGACATCTTTAATCTTGTCGCGCACGATGAATACCGCATCGTCGAGAATTGGCGGGCCCTGTCGGTGGCCGACGAGTTACAGCTGCGTGACGCAGGGTTCAACCGCGTGACCGACACCTGCATACCGGAAACGGTGATGCGGCACATCGAGGGCCGCTTGATACCGCTCTGGGCCGAGGCGGCGCGCAGCGGCAAGTCGCGGCACCCGGCGGATTTCATGTTCGAGTTACTCGACGACGATTCGTTCTCACCGCACTACCAGGTTCCTCGCGATCAGAGCTGGGTCGCGGCTGCGAAGGACATGCAGATTCCGATCTTCGTTCCAGGTTTCGAGGATTCGACGTTGGGAAATATCTATGCCGCCCGCGTGATTGAGGGGACGATCCCCAATCATTCGGCGGTCGCCAGCGGGACAGCTCAAATGGAACGCTTGGCGAAGTGGTACCAGGAAACATCAGCCGAGCACCCGATCGGGTTTTTCCAGATTGGCGGCGGTATCGCCGGCGATTTCCCGATCTGCGTGGTTCCGATGCTGATCCAGGACTTGAAACTCGATGTTCCGCTGTGGAGTTATTTTTGCCAAATCAGCGACGCGGTAACCAGCTACGGCGGATACAGCGGCGCGGTGCCCAACGAGAAAATCACGTGGTACAAGCTGTCCGAAGCGGCCCCGAAATTCATGATTCAAAGTGACGCTTCGATCGTCGCTCCGTTGGTCTTTGGCTACGTGATGGGATGGTGATTCGACCCGGCGACATGGATCGATCGGCCGGGCGCGGGGTTGTAGCGGTTGTGCGGCTGCTGTGGCGCCGCGAAAGCTGCTCGGGTTCGGTGGAACGCCGCCGGAGAAGGCAATTTTGACGTAGGTTTCATTGCTCGGCCCCCGCAATTTGCTGCCGCGCATCCCAATCGCCGAGGCGAAGGGGAAGTGAACCCGTCTCTCCCGGAGTCAATCCGATGCATTCTCGCGCCGCGATGAGCTTGATCGAGGTCACCCTGGTGATCCTCGTGATCGGGATTCTTGCCGCCGTTGCTGCACCGCGATTCGCCGAATCGTATCGCTCGATGCATCTGCAAGCCGCTGCAAAACAATTAGCCGCACACATTGACTACATCCGAAATGTAGCAATCAACGAGGGACGAACCACGTTGTTGGTGTGTGATAACAACCTTCACGCTTACGGCAGCGACAGTGTTGATTTCCCGGAACGGATCGGCGAATCGATTCAGGTTTCGATTCCGGGGACATACGATCCTACATTCACGCTCGCGGCCGACTTCGACAGTCAGAACACCGTCGGTTTTGATTTCGAGGGAGTTCCGCATGTCGGTGCGGTGCCGTTGGTAGACGGTTCGATCGTTCTCTCGGCCGACCATCATCAATTTGTTGTGACCATTGCCGCGGGGACCGGCAAGACCAGCGTGGCGAGGCTTCCCACCGGTGGCGGGGGCGGTGGAGGCGGTGGAGGTGGTTCGCCTCCGCAATATCAGCAACCGTCGCAACCGGAGACTCCCGCGCCATGAGCGAGCATACATTTTCGCGATGTCGACGACGCTCCGGGTTCACGTTGATCGAATTGATCACCGCCATGCTCGCGGCAACCGTCTTGCTTACGGGGATGGCGGCGACAGTCGTGATTTCGACCCAGCTGTTGGAGGTGCCGCCGTCGGATGATTCGATCTGGAATGATCGTTACATCGCCGACCGATTGGCCAGCGATCTGCGATACGCCACCAGCGTCGATGAAACACCGTCCTATGGGTTCCAGATAACCAAGCCCAACGCTGACACAGGATCACCCGAGAATGTTGATTACGAGGCTTATCTCGACGGGCTGACGCGGCAGGTCGATGCCGGTCCGGTGATGCATCTCGATGCCGACGCGCCGACACAGCAGTTCCAGGTCGATGGGTACACCGGGCCGACCTACATTCCGCCGCCAACCGACGTCCGGGTTCGTTCGTCGAGCAAGGCGACGACTGACTTCGCCGTCTCGAGCATCGATATCGACTTACCGCCAGGCTGCAAAGCTGGAGATCTCGTTCTGCTTTGCGTGTCGGCAAAGACGCCTTTGACGCTCACTCCGGTCGGACCGCAGTGGCAGACCGTTCAGGCCCGAAGCACGGGTGACCTGAGGATGTTGGTTGCCTACGGGATCTACAACGATAGCTGGTCCGCAGGTGAACGGATCAATTCGTCGCCCGACTCGGCGATGTCAGCCGCCATGATTGCGGTGGAAAACGTGGATGTGGCTTCGCCAATCGGATGGAGTGACGGCGATGGGGGATTCGCGCTCAACTTGCTTCCGTTGACTTACCCAACTCCGCTCGAGGGTACCGGGTACAACCGTCGCAAACTCAACGTGCAAATCTTTTCGGCTGACTTTGATCCGTGGAACGCCGGTACGTTGGGGATGGCCAGCTTTGCCGACGTGATCCAAGCCACGGCGGCACCAGCCAATCCCACTTTGACCAACTCCATCGCCGTCGCAGTTCGAAATGGTGCCACGCCAAACTTGTCGACGGCACCGAGCGTGTTGCATCAGGCAACGGGCTTCTGGCTGCAAACGGCTCTGCGTGTGGAGGCCGAACCATGAGCAGGATTCCTTTTTCAGGGATTGCTGGGCGATCCAAGAGCGTGCCACGCGGTTTGACTCTGATCGAAGTCATGATTTCGATCGTTCTGGTTTCCACCATTTTGCTGGTATCAGTGACCGCGTCCGCCAATTTGATGCGCAACAACCAACAGCGACGAGACACCGCCCTGGGCCAACAGCTTTCGTCGCAGTTCCTGGACGAAATATCGTCGCTTGATTTTCGTGATCGGGTCGAGCCGAGCTACGGACTCGAGACGGGCGAAATCGGCAGCGATCGCACCACGTTTGACGACGTCGATGATTACCACGGCTACGTCATTTCACCGCCAACACATCGCGACGGAACCACGGTCGAGAATTTCGACGGCTGGACCGTCACGGTTGCCGTCTGGCCAGTGAATCCCGACGCGACGGGGATCACGACGACCGACGCGACCGCGCAATCACCACTGCGTTTGGTTGTGGTTGACTGCACGACGCCGGAGGGAACGACGATGACGGCCGGAACATTCGTCTCTGCCGTTCCCAGGGGGATCAGCAATGACCAATCACACGAGCAATGGCGTGAGGTGAAGCTGGGCTTTCCGAACCGAGAGATCCGCGTGACCGCACCGCTGCGAAACATTCCCCCGCCAAGTCCCACACCTTAATAGCCGCCCTCACTCCCGCCTCGGACACTTGTTTTTTCAGGTGTCTCGAGATTGATGATTCCATGAACCAACCAGCGTCCGTCAACCGAGCAAATCTTCGTCTTTTGCGCCGCCACCGCGCCGCGAGCGGATTCCTGTACGTCGCGGTCCTGTTCACGACCTTGCTGGTGATGGTGGTGGTAAGTGCCGCACTGTCGATCTCGACATCAAACTTGCGTGGGGAAACGGATCGAACCAGCCGCGGTGAGGCGCTGAGACTTGCCGAAAGCGCGATCCAGCGTCAGGCGGCAATCATGCGGACGAGTTCCCAGTGGAGAACTGATTCGACCAATAACGTTTTCTCGAACTGGTACGGACTGACCCTCAATGGCCAGAACATAACGGGCTCATCGCAGATCCGTCATCGCTATTACGACAGCGACGGTGATCTTGCCGATGACTTTACCGACCCAGTGGAATTGACGGTGCATGTCAAGGTTGGGCGAAGCCAGAGGGCTGTCTCCGTTCAATTCGCCTCCGACCCCGAGCCCTTCGATCTGCTCGATTACGCCGTGACTGCGTCGCGCGATCTTCGAATTGAATCCAATGGCGCGCTCTCTTGCGAGCGTGCGGTACAAGTCGACGCAGATGGGACGGGATCCAACGCGGGCATCCTCACCGCGCCGAGGCTTCACTGCAGCGGCTCAGTCGACTTTACCTTGCGTGGCGATCTCTCGCCGTCGTCGGTCGTCCTGCCAGCCAACGATGTACTTGCCAAGTACATCGAACTGGGGACCCAAATCCCAACGGCCCCCATTCCCCGGTCCGGTGGTGATTGGATCATCCGAGACCGCGTGCTTTCACCAACCGTGAACCCGTTCGGGCCTCTGGATTCAAACGGAATCTATTGGTTCGATGCCGGCGGTGACACGGTGATCATTTCGCACTGTCGGTTCGATGCGACGCTCGCGATTCGAGATGCAGGAGAAATTCTTGTCGAAGGTGGCATCGCGTGGAGCTACCCGACATCGGCAGATGCCATTCTTGTCTCCGATTCACGAATTCGGTTCCAAAACATGCAACCCTGGTTGGTCGAATCGGATCGAAGCGTCAATTTCAATCCCCCCGCTTCGCCCTATCGCGGGTCGATGTCAAACAACACCTTGATCGACACCTACCCGACCGAGTTCCGGGGCGTGATCTATACGACCGACAATCTTCGAATGGATCCGCTCTCGCCGAATCGCAATCTTCACGTCACCGGCGCACTCATTGGCGATGAAGTGCGAATCGAAGGCGCGGTGACGGTGACACAACTGCGGGATCTGAATTCCATGCCCTCGGCCGGACTTTCCGATCCAACGCCGATGCGATTTGTCCGTGGCACGTGGCGGCGAATCCCGACTCCTTGATTCGGCGCGGCGATCGACGACACATCCCCGCTACTAAACCCGCTGGGCATCGGTCATAATCGCCGGTTTTCCCAAGCGGAAACTCGGCGGGGATGACGAATGGTGGAAGAGAAAATTGGCAGCCTCGGTGTCACCTTCGATGACGTTCTGCTCGAACCGCTGTACAGCGAAATCGTGCCGAGCGAGGCTGACGTCGGCACTCGGTTGACAGAGCGGATCCACCTGCAGATCCCGCTGCTCTCGGCACCCATGGACACAGTGACCGAATCGGAAATGGCCATCGCGCTGGCCAAGGAAGGTGGCCTGGGAATCGTCCACAAGAATCTCTCCAAGGTTAGCCAGACCGAACAGGTGATGAAGGTCAAGCGATCGGCCAACGGGATCATCGTGGACCCCGTCACCTTGTCGCCCGAGGAAAAGGTCGGCCGCGCGGCGGAATTGATGGACGAGGCCAACGTCTCGGGGATCCCGATTGTCAACAAAGACCAGACATTGGTCGGGATCTTGACCCGACGCGACCTCCGCTTCCTGGAGGACCCAAACCTCCCAGTTTCCGATGTGATGACCCGTGAGAATCTGGTGACGGGTGTAGGGAATGTAACGCTTGAGGAAGCTGAGAAGATTTTAACGGCAAAAAGGGTCGAGAAACTTTTGCTGGTTGACGAAAATAGAAAACTAACGGGACTGATTACGATCCGTGACATCGACATGATGAAGCGGTTTCCCCGTGCTTGCAAAGATTCACAAGGAAGATTGCGTGTCGGTGCCGCGATTGGCGTCGGCGACTACGAGCGGGCCGAAGCACTGATCCACCAGGGCGTAGACGTATTGGTGGTCGATTCGGCTCACGGACACAGCAAGAACGTTATCGAAACTGTCGGAGAGATTAAAAGACAAAAGAGATGGGACATCGATGTGGTGGCGGGCAACGTCGCCACTGCTGATGGGGCTCGGGCCCTGATCGATGCGGGAGCGGATGCTATCAAAGTTGGCATCGGGCCTGGATCGATTTGCACCACCCGGGTCATCAGCGGCGTCGGTGTCCCGCAAGTTTCGGCGATCCTCGAAGCAACGAGCGTCGCCAATGAACAGAACATACCAGTGATCGCTGATGGCGGAATTCGCTTCAGCGGTGACATTACCAAGGCGATCGCAGCCGGAGCCAGTGCCGTGATGATCGGAAGCCTGTTCGCAGGTCTGACCGAGAGTCCCGGCAAGGTGATCCTTTACCAGGGCAGGACATTCAAGTCTTACCGCGGGATGGGATCGATGGGTGCGATGGTCAAGGGAAGCAGTGATCGGTATCGGCAAAAAGGCGCCGAGGCGGGCAAACTTGTCCCCGAAGGCGTCGAAGGCCGCGTACCGTTCAAAGGCCCGCTCAGCGATTTCGTCTACCAGTTGGTCGGCGGCTTGCGAGCCGGGATGGGTTACGTCGGAACACGGACGATAGAACAGCTCAGACGCGATGCACGATTCATTCGCGTCTCGGCTGCCACGGTGAGGGAGAACCATCCGCATGACATTGCGATCACGCAAGAAGCGCCCAATTACAGCCCGGACGTTCAAACGGGCGACTCGGGTTAGTCTGTCACTGCTGCTCGCTGGGGCGACGTTGACGTCGTCGTCGGCGCAGTCACCCCAACCAAGCTTTCCGAATCCTGGGTACCAGAATCGCGCGGCTTCCCCGCGAATCGCTCTGCGTCCCGTTCCCCGTCACGGAGCGGCATTGGCACCTGGAGACGCAAGGGTCCAGGTGTCCCAACCGCACAACCCGCAGCACCAGGGTTGGGATTTGAAATGGCGGCGAAGTTCGAGCGCGCCGGCCCCGAAGCAGACCGTGGAGGTTGTATCGGGGTCGACCGCGGTATCCGGAAACGACGTTGTCCAGGCAGCATGGCTTTCAGGTCCGCGTCGAAGTGACCTGTTGGCCCCGCCCGTCGAATCGGCCCAAGATGGACGCGTCGAATCGTCGCAAGATCGACGCCCCGTGCCGGGATCGCCGAATTTCTTTGAGGACCCGTTTGGCGAACGCTCGACGCCGCCGACCGAAACGCCAGCGGCACCGCCGGTGGAAATGTTGGTTCCTCCGGCAGGGGAGCCGCGTGTCGATCCGGTGCGCCCCAGCGAACCCCGGCCGATGAACGATCTCCGCAATGAACTCAATTCCCCGGAATTTGAGTTGCCACCTCCATCGGATCGGGACACGCAATCGCCCAGCCTTGTCCCGCCGACCACCGACTTGGCCCCACCGACCGACTTGGTTCCCCCGACCGACCTGGTCCCACCGACCGACCTGGTCCCACCGTCCGAGCCGATGGAGCCTTTATCGCCGCCCTCTGAGTCGCTGTTCCCACCCAGTCAGCCGTCGACCGATGAACCTTCACTCAGGGACATGCTCCAGGAAAACGCTCCGGATGTGGACCCAAACGGGAGTGAAGAATTGCTTCCCCCACCCCGCCGCGAACCGTCCCCTGTTGAAGAACCGGCCGACGATCCGAGCAACCAGTTCGACAATCCGTTTGACCGCCGCGATCGCAAGAGCGATGAAATGGACCGCGATCAATTGAACCAGGGCGGCGGAGCGACCGGTCAACGCGGTGATGGAATCGGGCGTTATGACGACGACGACGATCTGCGACAAACGGTCGGGGTCTCCTGTGCCGATTTCCGCGAGCGGATCGCCACACAGACGATCGACCAGCTTTCACTCGATATTAGTCCTCCCTACCGACCGGACGAGATCGACATCGATCGCTACGAACGGTTGAAGGCCGATTTTGACGAGAAGCAGTCGATCAGACAGTGGCGTAGTATCGACGGTCGCGAACTCGCCTCCGGACGGCTCCGTGACCTTGCCTATGAAGCAGCTGTGGTCGAGACCGAGTCGGGCCAGTTGGAGGAATTGCCAATCCATCGACTCAGCGAGGCTGATCTGACCTACATTTCCGACAATTGGGGACTCCCCAAAGAATGCCTGATTGAACAGGTGGCCTACACGCCGCGAACCTGGGCGATGACCACGATGACATGGAAGGCATCCAATCTTTGTCACAACCCGTTGTATTTCCAGGATGTCAATCTCGAACGATACGGGCACACCCACGGTCCGGTTTT
Source organism: Rhodopirellula sp. (assembly GCA_024644085.1). GTDB lineage: Bacteria > Planctomycetota > Planctomycetia > Pirellulales > Pirellulaceae > Rubripirellula. The sequence goes on along the minus strand of JAHELS010000012.1, from coordinate 24,189 downwards.
GGAACCGGTGGTGCAATCGGCGCACTTCTTCGCCAACATTGCTGTCCTGCCATACAAGATGGGTGTCCATCACCCGCACGAATGCCAGTACGCGTTGGGGTATTATCGACCCGGCAACTGTGCTCCGTGGATCATTCCTCCAGTGCCGATCAGTGCACGAGGAGCACTGACGCAAGGTGCAGCGATGACAGGCCTGTTCTGGCTGATCCCATAAAAGCTGCGTCGCGAAGCGAATATCGCGAAGCCGGGACACGATCGACGTTCCACAAGTTTCGTGGCGGACGCGCAGGCCTTTGCTTGCTGCGGCCGTGACGACCAACAATGTCCAAGAGAATGGCCGTCAGGAAAAGCGTCGAATTCGCACAGCCGAGGCTTGGCCCTGCGGCGTCACGTTGCAGCTGATGAATTCGTTCCCAGCCGGCGTTTCGGTGTCGCTGCACGCGCGGATCGGACAATCAGGATCGAGTTTCTCGAGATTGCGGATCGGGAACAGACTTCCGCCGAGCGCCTGCAGACTTGCCACGATCTCGACCATGCCACCTCCGGCGCCGAGATTCCCGAAGTGACCTTTTGCTGTCGTCACCGGCGGCTGGCTTTCTCGCTCGCCAAAGACTTCCACGATTGCCTCGGCTTCCTGGCGGTCGCACGTGTCGGTAGCCAGCCCGTGCGCGTGGATGTGGCCGATCGACTTCGGATCGGCATCTCCAAGCGCGCCGCGCAGCACATTCACGAAAGCCTGTTTGAGGAACGAGTCGCCTGCAGCCGGTCCCACAGCGCTGCTGGCATACCCGACGACTTCACCGAGTATTTTCGCACCCCGCTGCTGCGCCTGGTCGACTGATTCGCAAACCATCGCCGCAGCACCTTCGCCGACAACGCTTCCGTCACGCGAGACATCAAAGGGGCGTGACATGGTGGTGGGATCTGAGCGATCTGTCGCCAATTTTTCCTGCATCGACGCATGCAACGTGCGAAGCGGATGGATCCGCGATCCGGTCGATCCAACGACCAGGGCGTCTGCGTGGCCTCGCGTGATGGTTGAGTAGGCTTCGGCAAGTGCCGCGCCGGCCGACGCTTCACGGACTGTGATTGAATTGTTCGGGCCGCGGAGATCATTGTAGATCGCGATGTGGCTGGCCGGCATGTTGGGCAGATACTTCAACAACCACAACGGATTGACTTCGGGCCTTCCCTGTTGGCCCCATTTTCCGAAGTCGAACGTACCGTCCTCATTGATGCATTTTCGGATGCCCGCGGCGAATTCTTCGGGAAGCGACATGATGTAGTCGCACCCATAGACGACGCCAGTTCGATCGCGATCGCGAGCCTCTTCGTCGAGTCCCGAGCCGTGAAGCGCGAGTTGCGCGACGGCGACCCCCATCTCAATTTCGCGGCACATTACCTTGCTGCCTTTGCGAATCGTTCGCTGCAGCTTCTTGTCCAGCGGACCATAGTCAGAGATATCACCCGTGAAACCGACGGCTTCGGCGCCGTGGTCAATGCACATCACGCCACGCGGCACCTGGCTGAGCGGGCGAATCGCGCTGGCACCTTCTCGAAGTGCCTTCAGCAGCGCATCGGGGTCGTTGGCCAACGGGCTGATGACGCCAACCCCCGTGATGACAACGCGACGAGACGAGCTGGGAGCCATGAGGGTTGAAAATGGTCGGCGGATGAATGAATGGCCGGGCGAGCGTCGGTGTGGCGACCCCGCCTGTTGATCTCAACGGCCATTCTAGACCGCATGCCGTTTCGCTTTCAGGGGGGTCAGGTCCGTTCACCGACCGATTCGGCACGCATCCACGGGCCCTCGTGAGTCCAATGAGCGAACAGACGAAACCAGACGGGCCGCTCACATCACGGAGCGATCCGCGGATCATTCAAGTGCGGACTGCGACCTAGTAACGTCCGCGGTTGGGTGCCCCCGGTTGGGTGGCAACTTGTGGAGCCACGGTCGAGGTACCCAGATTGTCCGAGGCGCGACCACGAAACTCAATGAACATCAACGCGTCGGCTCTGCCGGCGGTCGTCCCGGTGAACATGTTCATGTTCAAAAGCGGAACAGACGAGGGTGGCCGCTCAGGGCTGGCGACGACACCACAGGAAAGCAGCAACACCATGTCGCTCGGCCAGCGGAATCGTTCATGCAGTCGCCAACTGACGACCTGGGGCACATCGATTCTTGTCCGGTGAATCTGGCTATTGGGCAACGGCAACTCGAGGTCCACGGGATTCAATCGGTCGACCTGGTCGATTTCCGCCTTGATCACGCAGTCAATGACACTGTTGTCGGTGCTCAGCAATGGGCTGATCGACAACCGGTATCCCTCCTCGACCTCGCCCGTTTCCGGTTCGTAGGGAGGCCAGCCGGCCGGCGCAGGGCGAACGTTGCGAACGTAGTTTCGACCGCGCGTGCTGGCCAGCTTTTCCGTTTGGCCGTTGTGCGTCACCAGGTTCAAGTCCTGGACTTCGCGTGTGTCGGTGCGTTGGCGCAACATGTTTAACACGAGCGCAGCGTTTTCTTTACTCAGTAACCATGCTTGCACACCGGGCGAATCGACCGTCACATGCTGCATCAACGCGTGTGCGCGACTTCGCCAATTCGGATTGCCCACCGTCATCACACGCAAGTGCATCACCTGCGGATCTTTTTCGCCGGCGACAAACCGATCGACGACGCCTGCGATGACCTGATGCATTTCCGAGGTGTGATAAACCGACAGAGAATCGCGGCTCGCATTCATGAAGCCAAACGGTTCGGTAAACCAGACGTCGGATCCCGTTTCTCGAAGCACCCAATCGATAATCGCCTGTTCGGGACGGTCGTGCCGCGTCAGGTATCCGGTGTAGGGGCGGAGATCATAAACGCGATGCTCCTGGCCGGCCGTTCGCGGCAAGGTGCCACCCGCCGTGACCTGCCCCGTGCCGGGACTTCGAGTCGCAGGGCTTCGTGGGGCCGGACTCTGGAAATTTGGGTTTTGCATGCTCGGCGGTGTGTCGGCGCTTTTCGGCACCGGGATGTTCGTGCCCGAAGGCAACGGCATGTTTTGCGCGACCGCGGGGGATGTGCCCGAGACCAGCACGGCGACGGCAATGAGCTGTAGATAAGGTGCCAAACGCATCGATTCCATTCCCTGACCGATTTATTGTCGATTTGATTCCGTCCGAAGAACTAACTGCGGCTATACCGGCTTTCTCCGGCGCACAGCAATACGGAATCATGAATTGGAGGGGCGGTGCTTTGCTAGCGTTATGGCCGCAGTTGGTCATTCATTTCCGCGACCGCCGCGGCGACCGCCTCCTGCCACCTCGCGTCCCCGAACCTCCCCGCGTATTGCTTGCGAGCATGGGCGAAGATGATGTGCCGCGAATTGTTCACCACAGCGCCCAATCCTTTTTCATCAAGCGCGACTTTCACGTCATCGGCATTGCCCCCCTGGGCGCCAAAGCCGGGCACCAGAATCCAACTTGTCTTCATCGCCGCGCGCATCGCAGCGAGTTGTTCTGGATAGGTTGCTCCGACGACCGAGCCGACCGGGCCGTAACCGCAATCGGCGATCCGATTGGCATTCAACTCGGTCACCAATTCAGCGACACGCTGGTACACCGTTTGTCCATCGGTTTGCCTGTCTTGCAGCAATCCGCCGCCGGGATTGGAAGTCTTGACCAGCACAAAGATCCCGGCCAAACGACGATCGCAGACTTCAACAAACGGTTCGAGGCTGTCCCGTCCGAGATAGGGGCTTACGGTCAGCGAGTCGCCGCCCCAGGGGCTTTCGTGACCGAGATATCCGTCGGCGTAAGCGGTTGCCGTGCTTCCGATATCATTTCGTTTTCCGTCCGTGATCACGATCAAATTTGCGCGGCGGGCGTGTTGGATCACTTCGCCGAGCGCGACCATTCCGGCCGGACCGAGTTGTTCGAAAAACGCTGCCTGAGGTTTGACGCAAGGCACCTTCCCCGCGACGACATCGATAATCTCATTGCAAAACTGCGTGTAGGCGGCTGCCCAGGCATCGGGTGAATCGACCGAAACGGACTCGCGGAGCGGCGCGGGCAGTTGATCCTTGCGAGGATCGAGACCGACACAGGTGATCGAGTTGGTTGCCTTCACTGCGTGTGCCAATCGATCTGCAAAATGCATCATTCGGGTCCTTGGATTCACTTGGCAACGGGATGGCCTTACCCGCAGAATCTCGGCTGTTCCGCTCGGCAGGTCAAGGACGCTCGGTTACGGGAAAGATGCCAGGGGCAAGCAGCGGCGGTGGGCATCGCGTGTCGACTAGCGAACCAGGCCGCGGATGTGTAGCATCTTGATGATGTTGTCGAGGCCGCCATCGGTGGCCTCCCACGGCGGGCTGTAGCGCAGTCTGGTTAGCGCGTTTGACTGGGGGTCAAAAGGTCGGAGGTTCGAATCCTCTCAGCCCGACTTGCATTGATCACACATCGTTACGACCGGTGGCGAATTCAGCGGCAAGCCGTTTCTTGGCACACCCCGGATCCTCTGTTTGTCGCATCCCAAATGGCGATTGTGGTCATGTGACGGGCTCACAGGGATGAGCTCTTCACGCGATCAGCCGATACAGCACGTGTCCGTGGACATCGGTAAGCCTGCGATCGATACCATTGTGCCGGAGAGTCAACCGCGTGTGATCGATCCCCAACAGGTGCAGGATCGTGGCGTGAATATCGTACACCTGCGTGGGGCTGTCGCGGTCCAATGGCTTGTAACCCCACTGGTCCGATTCACCGTAAGTGATTCCACCGCGGATTCCGCCGCCGCACAGCCAATTCGTAAAGACATACGGATTGTGATCACGGCCTTTGCTGCCCTGGGTGCTTGGCATTCGTCCAAACTCGGTGGTCCAGAGCACGATCGTATCGTCAAGCATGCCAGATTGCTTCAAGTCTTTCAGCAGCGCGGCGGTACCGACCGCCATTCCGCGCGCCAGCGGCCCGTGATCCCGCTCGATGTTTTCGTGCGAGTCCCAGTTGCGCCTTGGAAAACTGTTGTCGTTACCCGACCAGATTTGAATGAATCGAACTCCTCGCTCGAGCAGGCGCCGGGCGATCAAGCATTTTCGACCAAAGTACTCGGTCTCCTCAGCCGCGTTGATCGTATCGGGATAGGTTGCGCCCATCCGATCGAGCCCGTACATCTTGATGATGTGCGATGGTTCTCCCGAGATATCGAGCGCTTCGGGTGCACTCAACTGCATTCTGGCCGCCAATTCGTAGGATCGAATCCTGGCATCGAGCCGGGAATCGCCCGGACGTTGTTGTTGGAATCGCCGGTTCATGCGACCGATCAAGTCCAACCCTTCGCGATCGCCTTCGGCCGTGATGAAGCCGGCGCGTGGACGCAGGTCTTCAATCGGATTTTCGCGCTGGGGGAAAATCGTTGTGCCTTGAGAACTGGCGGGTAAGAAAGCGGCGCCCCAATTCTTCGGTCCGTTGCTGGCGTAACCCCGGTGATCGGGCAGCACGACGAACGTCGGCAGGTTTTCGTTGATCGCTCCAAGGGCGTAACTGACCCACGACCCCATGCCGGGAAAGCCGGGACGCTGAAAACCGGTTGCCTGCAGGTAGGTTGCCTGAGAATGGACGCCGGTCTTTCCGATCATGTTGTGAACAAACGCGATGTCGTCGACGCATTGGCCCAGCGGTCTGACGACCTCACTGATTTGTTTGCCCGATTCACCGTAGGGAGTGAAAGCGAACGGTGATTTCATCCAGGGGCCGAGCCCGTCCTGGAAAGCCTCCACGTGTTCACCAAAGTCGGACTCTTCGCCGTGATGCTTTTCGAGCATCGGCTTGTGATCCCACAGATCGATATGGCTGGCGGCGCCCCCCATGAAAAGTTGCACGACCCGTTTCGCCCTGGGTGGGTGGTGAAGCACTTTGACCGCGCCGGATGCGTGCACTTCCTCTCGCAGCATCATTGCGAGCGCGAGTGTGCCGAAACCGGTCGCGCCGCTACAGAGGAATCGTCGTCGATCGTCCGTCGCGTTCATCTTGCCAAGTGGGTCAAAAATTGAGTCGCAATCTTAGCCACAGTTTACAAGAGGAAACCTGCGCCCGCACAAATCGGATCCTGCGCCTGCGCAAACCCTTTCCGCGGCGGATCAAACCTCACCGCAGCGGGCGGTTATCGTTGCAGTGCTGACAAGGGGGTGGCGAGGCGGAGGTCCGCGTTCTGTCCGTCAGCGGCGAGCAGCGAGCGAAGTTTCATTCGCACGGTCGGTTCGCCCGCTAGTTCCATCCCCGGGGGGCTCCCCCAAAAAAGCCGGGCGCCACTGAGCGTTGTCAGTTCCAACTGGGGTACCTCGGTTTGGCGGAGGTCCCCGTGAACACCTATGCTGCGGAGCTCGGCCTGCTCGCGGTAGGGTGCCAGAACTTCGGCGAGTTTCGCGGCCGCTTCTACCCTCGCGTCACCAAAGGGTGAACCCTCTCGGTTGGTCGAATAAACCCCAGGAACTTCGATGTAGATGTACTGGCCGGTTTCAGCGCGAGCGAATTCTCCCGTGGGCAACAGCACCCCGTCACCGTCGACCGGAAAAAAATAGCTGCGCGTATCGGAGGGATCCGGTTTGAAAACCAGGACCATTGCCACCGGCGCCCGATATTCGAGTCGCACGTCGATCACACCGCCGGGTAGCTTCCGCACGCCAATGACGTTCCGGACCCAGGGATTCATCGAAAAAGCCGATGCGATCTTCGCCGTCGCTTGTCGGTCCAACAACGACAGCCCGTCCATCGCAGTGTCCCGGTAAACTGCCTTGACGATATTGGTCCGAACGAACGTCGGTGGTTCGGTCACGCGGATCAATGTTGGATCGATCGTGCCGTACCGGCCCGAAACATGTTCGGATCCCCAGCGATGCCAGGCGCTGTAACCGGCGATGATCAGCAGCGCGGGCCACAACACGGCGAACGCAGCGGGAGCCTTGATCAAGCGACGCAGCAGATCGCGCAGCGGGCGGTGTTTCTCAGTTTCCGGAGATCGCATCGCCACGTTATCGTCCTCGCAGTTTCCAACTTCGCGCAGTAGCCAACTCACGCAGTCCAACTTCACGCGGCGCCGACCGATCCCCTGAGTCTTCTCCGGACGCGGGGACGCTCGCATGCGCCGACGATGTTCGAATTACCAAATCTCGAGATTCAGTTGCAAGTCGATCCCGGTTTGCAGCAGCACCTGCTCGCGGACCCGCTCGATCAAACGAAGACATTGGTCGCTGGTGGCACCCGATTGTGCCACCAAATAGTGGGGCTGGTTGGCATCGAGCGAGACGTCCCCCTCACGGATTCCGGCCAGCCCAACGCTTTGCAACAATTCCTTTGCTGGCATTCCATCGGGATCGATGAAAGGGAGTGCAATCTGCGTGATGTCGGTTGGACGTGAGGCGTTGCGACCGATCCACAATTTCTGCATCCGTTTGGTCAGGGCGACGACGTCTCGCGTTTCCAACTCGAAGGTGACACTGACGACGGTCAGCCCGCCGAGGGACGTCTTTCGGTGCGAAAATCCCGCTTCCTGTTGACTCAACGATCGTGAAACGCCGTTCTTATCAAGGACTTTCACGCTTTTGACAACCGATCCGATGTCGCGGCCGTCGCTCGACGCATTGCCGACCACGGCACCGCCCACCGTCCCGGGGATTCCAACCAGGTGTTCGAGGCCTCCCAGCCCCGCACCAACGGCCTTGATGACCGCGTGCGAGAGCTTCGCTCCGGCGCCAACGGTCATCTCCGACCCGTCGATCGTCATTTGGTTTTCGGTGACGCCAGCCAGGGAAATCACCAAGCCATCCACACCCGCCTCGCGGACCAGGACGTTACTCCCCCCGCCAAGGATTCGGACCGGCAGGTCTTGTTCTTTCGCGGCGACGACCAATCGCTGGATCTCGCTTTCCTCGACCGGTTCGGCGAAATAGTGGGCGGGGCCACCGATACCCAACCAAACCAACGGCCCCAGAGGCTCGTCGGTCCGGATCAGGTGCATCAAGTCGTCGGGGAAACTCATGCTCGGAAATCTTGTAACGGACCACCCGTTCCTGGGTCGTCAGGCCCGGGAAACGGTTGAAATGACGCGCGAGAGGGTTCACGCCGCTCTCAGCAAAGGATAGCCGATTACGACAAAAAAAGCGTCGGTGTGAATTTGAAAATCCACGTCCGACGCCCGATGTCTTTCGTTCCGATCGCCGCCCTCTCAGCCGTTGGTGAGAGCTCTGCGGATCAGGGTGCGGACCGGCTGCTTCGGCTGAAACCCGAGGAGTCGGCGGCGTTTCCAGCGGCCGTTGTCCTGGGTGTAAAGAATGATTTGGGGCAGCATTTTTTCGCCCTCGGTCAGCTTGTCAGCGAGTTCTGGATCATCGTCCTTGTTGATCACCGCGAGGCTCACCTCGTCCAATTCGCCTGTTTCAGCCATGGAACGAATGGTGGTGTCCTTGAGGACGTTGCAGGCGGGGCACCAGGGGGCCCCAACGACGACCATCAACGGTTTGTGTTGATTGACCGACTCGGCGTAAGCCTCGGCGTAGTTTTTGTGCTGCGGCGTTTCACTGGTGACACTGGCAAGTACGACAGATAACAGGAATGAGACCATCTGAAGTTCCCTCATTTAACAAGAACGGACTGCCCAAGCGGGATCGACGCCATGCCGAATCGGGTGTGCCATTTTGCGACGCTCAATGGACGACGCAGTAGTGGCGTTCGCTGGATTAGGACCGCTTGAAAGTCAAACGAACGTTTCCTGCTGCCCAGTTGATTCCTCACCTATGCTGGCGACTCACTTCCTTGCCTTCAGGAAAACTTGTGAATCGGCAGATACTGGACATGGTGTCCCAAATTTAGATATCGGTCGAACCGATCCCCAACTGGGACAATTTGCTAGCAGCCCGGTTTCGGTAAGCTAGCTTAAGCTTGCCGGTTAGGGACACTGGCGAATTCGCGGCAGAGTATAGGGGCGGCAGTTGGACGAACAAGGCCCCGAAAGAACTTTTTCCAAATTCCGATGCGGGTTCGGAAGCGATTTTCCGTGATCGCATCGGCGTGGTGATGAGGCGAGGGAGCTAAACTACGCCGTCATATTGATTTCCGACATGCCAAATCGATGCGTCAAATTGAATCACCCGATTGGATTCAGGGCCGGAATTTAGCTCGGGGGTGCCAACTTTTGGTACGTTCAACCTTCGTGTGGGCCTTTTTCTGTCTACTTCTAGCGGCACTCCATGAAACTGCGGATCGGACTGATCGGGCTCGGCGACGCTTGGCAGACCCGGCATCGCCCGGCGCTGCGTATGCTCCATGACCGATTCGATGTTCGGGCGGTTTTCAGCCCAGTGGCCAAGCTAGCCGAGAACTCGGCCAACGAGTTTCAAGCCGACGCGGTCGACGGATACCGGGCGTTGGTCTCGCGGTGTGATATTGATGCGGTGATGGTGCTGTCGCGGACGTGGCTCGGCTGGTTGCCGATGTTGGCGGCGTCCGAAGCGGGAAAGGCGATTTATTGGGCGGGCGACCTCGATTTTGATCCGCAGCGTGACGAGCCGATCCGGGCGGCGATCGAGGGTTCCGGAGTCGCCTTCATGGCGGAGTTTCCGCGTCGATTCGCACCGGCGACCCTGCGATTGAAGGAATTGATCGCGACCCACCTGGGGGCACCGCAATTGGTCTTTTGCCACCGCCGGATCCAGGGAGGCGGGAAGGCGGGCCAGGAAAGCTGTGATCCCTCCCGGTCGGAATTCGTCGAGCTGATCGATTGGTGCCGCTATGTCGTCGACCGCGAGCCCGGCAGTATCAGGTCGACGTCGCAGACGCTGTCCGAGACGGCTGGTTACCGCTGCATGAGTTTGGAGTTCGCCGCGACGGACGATCAACCGATGGTCACCGCGCAAATCAGTTGCGGCAGTTACATCCGACCTTCGTGGCATGAAGCGATCAGCTTTCGTCCCCCCTCAGCCATGCAGATCTGTTGCGAACGCGGCATTGCATTCGTCGATTTACCGGCCACGCTCGTCTGGTTCGATGACGCCGGTCGACACCTCGAATCGCTCGAGACTGAGTTGCCCGTGGGCGAGCAGTTGCTGACCCAATTTCACCGCAGCGTCACCAGCCTGCTGAGAAACATGAGCGATTTGAACGATGCCTACCGCGCGGCGGTTATCTACGCGGCCGCCCAGCGCAGTGAGCGCGAAGGGCGGCGGATCGACGTGTGATCTGGTTCTCTCTAAGGCAGCTGAACCACCTCGCGGCCGGCGCGGGTGGAAAGATTCCGCCACAATTCGAGCTCAATCGAGTCGGTGAAGAATTGGATTGAACCATCCATCATCGCGACGGTCACACCGCCGACATGATAGCTCCGCGAAGTGACCGCCGCGTAGGTTCGGGGAATCGGCGAAGCGGCACTCTTGCCTTCACGAAAGTTCGTGAAGTCGACGTCATACTTGACTCCATTGACGTCGCAGAGAATCTTCTTGTTGGGAGTGAATGTGGTCGTGAACCCGGTCTGGTGAACACGTCCGTCGACCCATTCGGTGTGTCCAGTATCCGTCTTGAAGGAACCTCCCATCGCGCAGACATCTGATTCTTGATGGGGCGTCGGGATGTCGCCCGCTATCGCGGCATCCCGGAAATAGGGAGTCCATGCCTTGACCTCTGCAAAGGCGAGCGTGTTGCTCAATCCGTCCAAGCAATCGCGGAATTTGCGACCGCGGCCGGCCGTGAACATCCCTCTGCCCGCCCGTTGGTTGTTGGCGTCGTAGACAAACCACCTGCCCGCGCAATAGGCATAGCTCAACGGGTAGTGTTCCGGTCCGTCATCACCGATACGGACCGTGTCGTTCGTTTCGCTCGGACAGAGGTAAGTGGGCACGCGATAGCTGGAGATCGGGACATCGACCCCGTCGACATGGATCGTCGCCAACTTGTAGCCGGCGGAGTAGTCGATTGCCTGGGCCAGCGAAATCGCTTCAATGAAGGGCAGGATCCTGGCTTGGGCTGACCAGCCGTCACCGCTAACCGAAGGTTTTGTCCACGCGGCGGGAATCTCCTTGAGAGATGATTCATAGTTGTGGACGGCCAGAACGACCTGCTTGAGGTTGTTTTGACAGCTCATCCGACGGGCCGCCTCGCGAGCGGCCTGGACGGCGGGCAACAAGAGTCCGATCAGAATTCCAATGATCGCGATCACCACCAGCAGCTCGACGAGGGTGAAGGCGGTACGAATCGAACGTGGCATCGAGTGGGCTCCCCGGGAAATGGCACGAGTATTGTTATTGAGAATCAATCGCAACAAGGTCCGTTTTAGCTCGCTCCGGCCGGATTGGCAATGGTCTCCCAGTGGGCCCACCTCTGCTGGCGAGCAATTCTGTTGCGAGCCTGCGGCGGGATTGACTCCCCCGCATTCGGGCCGGACATCAGCGTGCGGTCGGGAAGATTCAGCTACCGGGTCACTTGCGGCTGATTGCGAGCCATTGCTCGATCGCCAGCCGGTTCGACTCGAAGGCCATGTTTTGAAGGTGTGCGTCAGTTGGCCGCACCCATTGGTGATGCTCAAGTTCTTCGACTTCGAGCTGGATTTCCGCCGGCTCCTTCACCTGGCACAGGTAAAACATGTCCAGGACCGGGGCGACAATCCCGCGGTAATCGTAGTGATTGGGATGAGACGTCAAGTAATCGCACTGGGTGATGCGAAGATTGGTTTCCTCGAGAACCTCGCGGGCCAGTCCCTGTTCGACCGATTCATCGCGATCGACGAAACCGCCGGGCAAACCCCACTTTCCCTTTCCCGGATCTCGAGCCCGGCGGACCAGTAGCAACTCGGCCTGCTCGTTGGTGATCAGTGCGCCGACCGCTGCGACGGGACCGAAAAAATGGGCGAATCCGCATTCCCCACAGCGGAACGGTACCGAACCGCAGTCAGCATTCTCGGTTCCGCAGTGGGGACAAAAACGAAAGAAGGATTCGATCAATTGCGTCTTCTTCATCCACCTCTTTCCCGTGCTGTAGGTCGTGTTGGATTTCACGACGGAGCACAGCATGCTCGTTGGGGCGGGAATCAGCAAGTCGCGATATGAAAGCGCCCGCACGATCGGGTTGGGCCGATGTGGCGATCGGCGGGTCCTACAATTTTCGGACCACGACGTCATCGAATTCGTTCAAATCGTCGAAGGATCCGATGCCGATCCGCCCCTCGCCGAATGTCTCGTCGGTGACCTGCATGTGCGGCGAGGTCATGTCATCAAAGAAGACCTGGATCAACCCGGTTTCTTTTTTTCTCGTCAGACGTACGCGGTGCCAACGATCATCCCACGGGGTCGGTCGCTCGTTCTCGGTGATCGCAGCGCGCGGCGCATCATTGACGATCATGATCTGGCCGCTGTGGGGATCGGGCCGTGCACCGAGATGCACGTAATAGAAGTGCCGATCGTCCTGGTAGGCGAAGAAGACACAGCAATCACGGTGATTGCCGGTGTCGAGCGTGCTCCGCACTCGGAACGTGATGTCGAAGCTTTCGAGCTTCAAATCCTTGATCAGGGCAACATGACCCGGGCTTCGCACAGGCGGTTTGTATTCGCTTTGCCGGCCCGTGATTTCGATGGTGTGATTTCCATTTCGCTCGACGAGCTTCCAAGTGGCCCGATCGAGCATTTCCCAGCGGTCGATGCCGGATTCAAAGTCGTCCTCGAAGACAACAACCGGCTCGCCCGCGCACAGGGAAACAGAAAGCATCAGGGAGATCGTCACGACCAGACAGGTCCTCGGGTACATATTCGGCTCTTTCATCAGCAAAAAAGGTTCGGGACAGAGCAGAGGATAGTCGAAGGTGGCCGGACGTGGTTGGCCGCTCGATCCTATTTCGGGCCCAACATCGTTTCCTGTTCCATTGCGCCATGCTACAACCGCGTCGCCATCTTGCCCGCCACATACCTCGCCGGCCACCGACCAACGGGAGTTTGAAACCATCACGCTCGCCACGCTCGATCTCGTTGTGTTGATCGTCTACATCGGCACGGTCCTTGGCTTCGGATGTTGGTTCGTGCGAAAGAGCGGCACGACATCCGCGTTCATGGCTGCTGGGGGTTCGTTGCCGGCATGGGCAGTGGGAATGTCGATCTTTGGCACCTACCTCAGCAGTAATACATTTCTTGGCAACCCCGGAAAAGCGTATGGCGGCAATTTCAACGCGTATGTTTTCACCCTGTCTTTGCCGGTGGCCGCCTGGATCGCCGCGAATTACTTCGTTCCCTTTTATCGTCGCAGTGGCGAGATCTCGGCCTATCATCACCTCGAACGGCGATTCGGGTCCTGGGCGCGAACCTACGCGATGATCTGTTACGTGCTGACACAGATTGCGCGCATGGGAACGATCATGTTCGGCGTCGCATTGGGGCTCAGCGCTTTGACCGGCTGGGACGTCACGGCCATCATTGTGGCGACCGGGATCCTCGTGACGCTGTACACGTTGCTTGGCGGAATCGAAGCGGTGATTTGGACCGACGTTGTGCAATCGATTGTTTTGATGGGTGGTGCGATAGCGATCTTCGGCATGTTGTTGTTCACAACACCGGGTGGTCCTACCGAATCGGTACAGCTCGCGATGGAGGCGGGCAAGATGAGCCTCGGAAGTTGGAAACTCGATTTCACCTCGAGCACAGTTTGGGTGGTTTTCCTGTTTGGTGTTTTCATCAATCTTACGAATTTCGGTATCGATCAGAGTTTTGTGCAGCGATATCACACGGCCAGCAGCGAAGCGGCCGCGCGTCGCAGCGTTTGGGTCGGGGCGTTGTTATACGTTCCGATCTCGCTGCTGTTCTTCTTGATCGGCGCAGCGCTGTACTCGTACTATTCGACGCAACCGGGGCTGCTGGCCGAGGTACATCAGTCGGTGGCTGTGGAACGATCGCTTGAACCGACAACGTTGACGGCAACTGAGATCGGCGATCGGGTGCTGCCTCATTTCATTGCCACACAGTTGCCTCCCGGGATGGCAGGGCTTTTGATCGCTGCGATCTTCGCAGCGGCGATGAGCAGCGTGGACACGTCACTCAATTCCTCGGCCACCGTGATCTTGAAAGACATCTATGCGCGATACGTTGACCCCGATGTTACCGAGCGGCGGTCGATGGCTGTCCTCCGCGTTGCGACGGTGGGTGTGGGAATCGTGGGAACATCCGTCGCCGTCGCGTTGATTGGCCAGAAGAGCATTCTGGATGCGTGGTGGAAACTGCAGGGCATCTTTGCCGGCGGAATGCTTGGTTTGTTTCTTCTGGGCATCGTTGCGCGTCGAGCCAACGGCGGGGCGGCATTGGTCGCCGTGATCATCGGAGTGTTGGTGATCGGGTGGATGACTTTTTTGCCGGTCATCGAACGCCAGCCTTCGTTTCTTCGAAATCCACTGCATGCAAACATGACGATCGTCGTGGGGACGCTGACCATTTTTCTCGTCGGCCTTCTCATCAGCCGCCTGTTTTCCGCGATCGATCGAAATTAGTTGCTCTCGCGGTTCCGAAAACCCCCGCGCTCGCCGATATCATAAGCGTGTATCCTGAATCGCTTTGTTTTCACACTCACCGGTGCAAAAAATCATGCCCAGTCGAATCGGTTTCCTCTCACTGTTTTGTCTGTTTACATGCATGAGAGGAACGGCCGAGGACACCGCCAAGGTTGAATTGCAAAGGATGAAATACAATCATCCGGCGTTGACGGTCGATCTCGGCGTCGGGCTGTGGGGCTGGCCGCTTCCGATTGACTACGACAAGGATGGCGATCTCGATCTGGTCGTTTCATGCAGCGACGTCCCGTTCAACGGAACCTACCTGTTTGAGAATCCGGGCGATCCGCAATCCAATGCGGCCGGCGCGGAGAAGATGCCGGTATTCGAGCCGCCCGTTCGGCTCGCACCGGGCGTCCGAAACATTGCATTCTCAATCGCCGATGGGCAGCCGAGAGTTCTGGTGCCCGGCTTCGAATTGACGGGCGTCTTCGACGGCGACTTTGAAACCAGAAAGAAGCTCTATCCGAAAACGAAGCTCGTCGACGACAGCGAAAAAATTCGGGCCAACCAATGGGGATTTGTTGATTTCGATGGCGACGGAGCGCTCGACCTGTTTGCCGGCCATGGACTTTGGAGAGATTACGGATGGGACAACGCTTTCAACGAGAAGGGTCAATGGATGCGGGGTCCCCTGCGTGGGCCGGTATTCATCCTGCGAAACCGCGGCACGACGCAAGAACCTGATTATGCGGAACCGATACGACTCGCTGCCGGCGGCAAGGAAGTCGATGTGTTTGGGATGCCCAGCCCGAATTTTGCAGACTTCGACGGCGATGGTGATCTCGACTTGATGTGCGGAGACTTTCTCGACGGATTCACTTACTTTCAAAACACCGGATCGCGGACAGAACCTCGTTACGCAGGGGGCCGAGAACTCGAGCGGGAGGGTAAACCACTCGACATGCATCTTTGCATGATCGTCGTCTCGGCGATCGATTGGGACGGGGACGATGACGTCGACATGGTGGTCGGCCAGGAAGACGGCCGCGTAGCATTGATTGAACACACCGGTCACGTCACCGACGGCATGCCGGAGTTCGCCGAGCCAGTATTCTTCAAGCAGCGGGCCGACGAGGTCAAATTTGGTGCACTTGTTACACCCGTCAGCGTCGACTGGGACGGCGACGGCGACGAGGACCTGGTGTGCGGAAACACGGCGGGTGAGATCGGATGGATCGAAAATCTCGACGGCGGCAATCCGCCCCGTTGGAATGCTCCGGTGTTACTGCACGCCGACGGCAAGCCGATTCGCATCATGGCGGGCCCCAACGGGTCGATCCAGGGACCGGCCGAAGCGAAGTGGGGATACACAACGATTGATGTCGCGGATTGGGATCACGACGGTCTGCTTGACATCTTGGCAAATTCGATTTGGGGCAAGGTCGTCTGGCTGCGTAATATCGGATCGCCTCGTGCGCCGAAGCTGGCCGCCGCTGAAAGCGTGAAGGTCGATTGGAATGGCGATCCGCCCAAGCCGGCCTGGAATTGGTGGAATCCCGAGGACGGTGAATTGGCGACCCAGTGGCGTACCACCCCGGCCGTGACCGATTGGAATGGCGATGGACTTAACGACTTGGTCATGCTCGATCACGAAGGTTACCTCGCGTTGTTCGCTCGCGAAAAGCGGAACGGCGAATTGATCTTGAACCCGGGAAAACGCATCTTCGAGGGGGGCGAATTTGACAACCGGCACAACAAGGTTGGAAAACAAAAGTCGGCGTTAAGGTTGAACAATGGTGAGGCCGGGCGCAGTGGGCGTCGCAAGCTTTGCATTGTTGATTGGGATGGTGACGGTCTCAAAGACATCCTGGTCAACTCCGTGAATGTCAGCCTGATGCGTCAGACCCGTTCGAAGAATCTCGCAGTCCCGCTGGTCGACGAAGGCCCGCTGAGTGACCGGAAATTGGCCGGCCATACGACCAGCCCGACGACCGTTGATTGGGACGGAGATGGTAAGCGGGAACTGCTGGTGGGAGCCGAGGATGGTTTTTTCTATCACCAACCAATCGCGACGCCCGCCGAGGGTTCCGGCGCCTCGCAGGAACGAAGCAACGTGTTGTTCATTGCCGTCGACGACATGCGCGTCGAACTCGGTTGCTACGGTTCTCCGGTGGTCAAGTCGCCCAGTATCGATCGCTTGGCGGCTCGGGGTGTTCTTTTCGAACGCGCCTACTGTCAACAGGCCGTTTGCAATCCATCGCGTGCATCACTGATGACCGGTTTGCGGCCGGATGCGCTTGGTGTGACTGATCTGCCGACTCACTTCCGCGACCGCAATCCCGACCTTGTCACGCTGCCGCAGTTGTTCAAGCAGAATGGTTATCACGCTCGCGGCATTGGAAAACTTTTTCACAATTGGCGCCAAGGCGACTGGCAGGGAGATGCGGTTTCGTGGAGCGTGCCACAGACGATGCACTACGCCCAACACGGAGACGACACACCGCAAGTCAGGGGAGTCCTGCCTCCGGACGACGCCGGTATGCCGCGAGTCGAACGTCGTGATGTGCCCGATACGGCCTATTTCGATGGTCGCATCGCCGAGCGCGCAATCGACGCGTTGCGCGAGTTGAAAGACGAGTCGTTTTTTCTAGGCGTCGGTTTCTGGAAGCCACATTTGCCGTTCAATGCGCCCAAGCAGTATTGGGACAAGTACGCGCCCGAGGAAATCTCGCTTCCAGCCAACCCGGATCCTCCCGTCAATGTGCCGGCGATCGCCCTGCATGACAGTCGTGAGTTGCTCCGCGCGTTCAAGTCGGGACTGACCGAACCGCAAGTTCGAACGCTGCGGCGCGGCTACTACGCCGCGATCAGCTACGTGGACGCGCAAATCGGAAAGGTGATTGACGAGCTTGATCGGCTGGGACTGCGGGATAACACGATCATCGTATTCTGGTCGGATCACGGGTTTCACCTTGGCGAGCACGATTTGTGGTGTAAGACCTCCAACTTCGAACTCGATGCCCGTGTGCCAATGATCATCGCCGTTCCCGGTCAGGGGTCGGCTGGGCGAAGCAGCGAATCACTCGTTGAGTTACTGGACCTGTATCCGACCCTTGCCGAACTATGCGGTCTCCCCGCCCCGGAAAACCTGCAGGGGCGCAGCCTGGTACCGATCCTCGAGAACCCCGATGCGACGGTGAAGCAGGCTGCGATGACCCAACATCCTCGTCCGGCATATCCCGCTCAAGGCGAGGACCCCGAGGTGATGGGTTACTCCATCCGAACGGCCGATCATCGTTACACCGAGTGGCGCCGGTACGATTCGGGCGACATCGTTGCCCGGGAACTGTATGACCACCGCGCCGATCCGGGTGAAACCAAAAACCGGATCGATGAGGCGACGAGCGAAGCCATATCCGAGCGGCTCGCGCGACAATTGGACGCGATGATGGAACCGCCTCGGCCGCCCGTGCAGCGATGAGGAGCGACGAACATAAATCGGCATATTGGCAATCAGCCGCTCCGACAGGGAATGCATTCTTTGCGCCGGCAGCTCTACCTTGGTAGGTCGGGGTGGTTACAATACGCCGATCGCTCGCGCCTTGCACCACAGGTCACCCAATCAAGGATCTCTTTGAAATGTATCGTCGACAGTTCTTGCACACCGCAACCGCTACCGCAGTCGCATCAACCATGTTTGGCCGCGAGTTGCTCGCTGAGGAAGAGACGAGTGACGCACCATTCAAGATTTCATTGGCACAGTGGTCTTTGCATCGCTTGCTTCGAGACGCATCCAAGAATGTGACGAATCTTGATTTTCCGCGCATTGCGAAACGCGAATTCGACATTGACGCGGTCGAGTATGTGAACCAGTTCTTCAAGGACAAGGCGAAGGACGAGAAATACCTCTCTGAGTTGAAGCAGCGATGCAACGACGAAGGGGTAAAGAGTTTGTTAATCATGGTTGACGGTGAAGGTCAACTTGGGGCTCCCGACGATGCGGAGCGGACCAAGTCCGTGGAAAACCACCACCGTTGGGTCGACGCGGCGAAGTTTCTCGGGTGCCACTCGATTCGAGTCAATGCCGGCAGCAGCGGGAGCTACGAAGAACAGCAAAAGCTGGCTGCCGACGGCCTGGCCCGCCTCAGTGAATATGCCAAGCCCCATGGTTTGAACGTGATTGTCGAAAACCACGGCGGACTCAGCAGCAACGGTGCGTGGCTTGCCAGCGTGATCCAGATGGTTGGGATGAACAATTGTGGAACGCTACCCGATTTCGGAAACTTTCATATTAGCCGCGGCGAGAACCCCGAAGAGTACGACCGCTACAAGGGAGTTGACGAATTGATGCCGTATGCGAAAGCGGTCAGCGCGAAGACGCACGACTTCGACGACAAAGGGAATGAAATTCACACCGACTATCACCGGATGATGCAAATCGTTGTCGAGAAACACGGTTACCACGGCTACGTCGGAATCGAATACGAAGGCCACGATCTCGGTGAGATTCAAGGGATTCAAAAGAGCAAGGAATTGCTCGAGCGCGTTGCGAAACGGCTTGCCCGGCGGGCCAACAAGAAAGGCGGTTGATTCCGTTCTCGGTTTCGCGTTCACGCTGGCCGCGAGAGGGGGGCTGGCTTTCACGGATGATTGGCCTCGATGGATCAGTTCAACTCAACCAAGAGCCAAGCAGCAGCAAGCTGGCGTGTTTTCATGCTCGTGGCTGCGAGTTCCGTGTTTGCGTTTGCTGCGGTGTCGCTTGTCCCATGGCAAACAACTTTGCTGTTCGATACCGCGATCGCTGCGGCTGCGTCGACCGCTGCGATGGCTGCGGCCGCACTCGCGCTGGCCCGTCACTTTTCCGCTGATGACAGGGCCACTCTGCTAATCGGCCTCGGTTTGCTCGGAGCCGGGCTGCTGCACGCGGTGTACGCGTTGGTCGCAGTGTCCGGGTTCGATTCGAGAGGTTCTCTCGACGCAGTGACGTTCATGGACTGGACTGGTTTTGCGTCACGATTCTGGCTTTCGTTGTTTCTCTACGGGA
Organism: Rhodopirellula sp.; assembly: GCA_024644085.1. Lineage (GTDB taxonomy): Bacteria > Planctomycetota > Planctomycetia > Pirellulales > Pirellulaceae > Rubripirellula. Next base: position 4,648 of record JAHELS010000012.1, on the reverse strand, counting down.
GTTGGCTGGTGACGCGTCACACCGAGGCACTGGGCCGAGTTTCCTCTGGTACGATCGGCGCGTGCGCAATTGCTGTGATCACGCTCGTCGCGATCGGGCTGGTGCTGATGCCGTTGCCGCGGATCGATACGCCTGGTTTCCTCGTCACTCGGCCGCTGGAGATGCTGCCGGCGACCTTCTTTGCGTTGACGCTGTTCGGCTACCTACACAAGGGAGAGTGGCAGCGGGATCGATTCGAGAGGCTGCTTTCGGTTGGCGTGTTGTTGGCGTGTTTCGGCGAAGTTTCGTTGATATTCCTTTCCCGGTCGCCCACCGACGCGTTCTTCGGATTAGCCCAGTTGATTCAGTTGTCGGTGTACGGCTTGTTAGTGGCGGCATTGGTATCAACAGCAACCAGGGCGTTTGCCGAGGTTCAATCACTCGACGAGAAACGACGTCGCGATGCGATCGAGTTAGCCAATGCACGCGAGGGGCTTGAAGCCTTCATGCGTTCAGCATCCCACGACCTGAAAGCACCCCTTCGGCATATTTTCGCTTTCAGCAAACTCATTCGGGACGAAGCAGCGGATCGTTTGACCGAAAGAGAAGTTGCGGATCTCGAGCGGGTGATGGGGGCTGCGTCGCACATGTCGAATTTGCTCGAAAGCCTGTTGCGGTTCACCCGGTTGGGGGCACCATCGCGGATCCGGGAAGAAGTATCCTTGAATGAGTTGTTGGAAACGGTCGTCGCCTTGTTGCCGGTGGAAGATCAGTCGCGCGTCGTCGTTGATGCCCCTTTGTTGGACATCCGGGGCGACCAGGCTTTGTTGACGATTGTGCTTCAGAATTTGATTGAGAACGGTCTGAAGTACGTCGACGACGATCGATCGATCGTCACCGTCACGTCCACTTCGTCATCGTCGGGAACGACGGTTTCGGTGGATGACAATGGGATCGGTGTCGCAAGCAAGCATTCCAAGCGAATCTTTGATCCCGGTGTGCGCGCCGTAAGCGATTCGGATTTCGAGGGAACCGGTTTCGGGCTGGCCACGTGCGCCCGGATCATCCAGGCGCATGACGGACGAATCTGGCTCGAGTCCAAGCCCGAGGGCGGATCGATCTTCCGTTTTACGATTCCCGGCTGAATCGCATTGTTTTGCCTAGCGGCTTTTCGCCGCGTACATCTCGGCGTATTCGATCGCCCACGCATCGATCAATTGCGAAAACTCTTCGATATCGACGTCCGGAATCGGAACGTAGTAGCTGCGGTTGAACAGTTCGCGATTCATGACGGTGCCCTTCCCTTTCAGATCCAGCACGCCGAGATCGCTGTAAGGCCGAATCACCATTTCGAGTCGGCTGTATTGATTGTTGCGACGGCCGGCGTCCATTCGCAGATCGTCGCGGTAGCACGCTGAGCCCCAACCAACTTCGCCGAAAAGCGATTCCTGTTGAAATCCGGGAAAGTGGTCGGCGACGCGGTGAACCGCCTTTTCGATTCGCTCGGAGAGGGAAAGGCGATACGATGTGTGCATCCGCCGGAGTTCTTCCTCAGTGAGTTGCTTCTTTCGAAGCTGCGACGCCTTTTGCTCGGCACGTCTCTTGCCGCGAGAGATTGCGGATTCGAGCCGAGATTCGAAGTCGTCACTCATGAGGTCGGAGCGTCTGCGGGAGAGGATTCGTTGGGCGGCGACTGAGGTGTTGTGTCGTCATCGCCGGAGCCGGCTGGTTTCTTGTCGGCGTCGCTTTTCTCATCACCCGGATCGCTCGAATTCATCTGTACGGGTGCGGCGTCGCTTTCCGGAGCAGGATCCGGGCTAACGCTTGTCATGCCTTCATCCGCAGTCGGTGGTTTGGCGTTGTCATCCGGCGCAGCCGCATCGGTCGCGGGTTTCGAGGAAGGCGTGTCCTGGGCTTTTTGCTCCGTTTCTTTACCTTCTTTTCCCTTGTCGAAAAACTGCATCAGGTCGCCGAAGGAACGAAGCGGTTCCTCGCCTTTTTGCATCGCATCGCTGATCGGTTTCGCTTCCTCTTTGCCGACTACCCGGTAGGACTCGGGTTTCTTGTCTCGCGAACGAGCGCCGCCCGGACCCCGTGATCGACCGCCCCCGCGCGAGCTGTCTCGTCGGCCGCCGCCTCGCGACTGGCCACCGCCGCGCGATTGACCTCCGCCACGCGCCTGACCTCCGCCGCGTGACTGGTCGCCGCCTCGGCTGCGGTCACCACCACCCGAGCGTTGGCCGGTCGATGTTCCGCTCCCGGCTCGCTGTCCAGATTGGCCCGAGCCTCGGCCACCGCGCGCCGAACCCCGATCTCCGCCGCGCTGCCGCGGTCCGCCGCGGTGCGAATGGCTGTCGCGTTGCCGGCGAGCTTCCTCGAGCTCGGCCTCACGCTCGGGAGAAATTGCGCTCAGCGCGACCCGTCGGCGCTTGTCGTCGATTCCCGTGACCCAGGCGGTGATCACATCCCCGACCTGAATCGCTTCGTGAAGATCATCGACGTAAGAATCCGTCACGCGGCTGACGTGAATCAATCCGCTGCAATCGGGGGCCAGTTCGACGAACACGCCGAAGGGCATGACACCAACGACAACCCCGACCACTTGTTCGCCCGGTTTCAGATTCTTGATCGACGGGATTCTGGTTAACACGGCGGGCGGGTTTTCGGTCGAGTCGCTGTCACCAAAAGGCTCGCACAACCAGCTGACGAGCTGGTGGGCCCGTCGGGACCCAATCTGCCATTCCTTGATGCACTTTTCGACTTTCGCCTTTTCGGGCTTGGGCCGTTTGATCGGTTCGGGAACATTGTGATCGATCGGCGTGACTGACGCTTGCGGATCGGACCCTGGCACGGTGGCGTCGAGCTGCGCTTCGGCCGTCGATTGATCGGAGACCGTCTCGGCTGGGACGTCGCCGGAATCGGTAGCCGACTCAGGCTGTTGAGCGTCATCGGAATCGGACGAATCGCTTGAAGTGGCTTCCTGGCCGGACACGATCTCACCGCTGCCGGCCTGTGCCTCATCGCTGCCGGCTTGTGCCTCATCGCTGCCGGCTTGTGCCTCATCGCTGCCGGCTTGTGCCACATCGCTGTCGGCTTGTGCCACATCGCTGTCGGCTTGTGCCACATCGCTGTCGGCTTGTGCCACATCGCTGTCGGCTTGTGCCACATCGGGGGTCGTGACGACAGCAGCATCGGCCGGGTCGACGTCGGATGAACCGGCTTCGGGTTCCGTTGCTTCGGGTTCTGGTTTCACATCGCTGGTTGAATCCGGGCTCTTGGTCGAGTCCAGAGTGAATTCTTCGGAATGCTGTCCTGCGGCAGTGAAATCTTCGACCTTGGCGACCTGGGGCTCGGCGGTGGCTTCGACCAACTTCGCGGGCTCGGCCGGCTGCTGCTCGACGGAATAGTCGGGGGCGACGTAACCGGGCGGCGAATCGGGCGGAAGTTCGATTTCCAATGCCGAGGCAAGTTTCCGGGCTAGCGCGTAGTCCTCGGGATGAATCAGCGTGCCATCGAGGACTTCATCACTCCCGAACACTCTCAGGAAGGGAAGTGCCTGGCGGCTGTGTACCACATCATCCCACTCGTCAAGCTCGCTGACGCTCAGCCGCGAAGGAAACAGCGCGTCGCGCCGCGCGAGATCGATCGCCTTGGCGACGCCAGCATCGACGCCCGGCAACCTGGCCAGCCACGAGACGGGGGCTGAATTCACGTCGACTCCACCGCGGGAAGCGCCGCTGACCAAAACGTTGTCGAGTGATTCCAGCAAGGCATCGTCGGCCAGCTCTCGTTGGAACGAACTGAGCCGCAGCTTGAGCGGATCGACTTTCGCAAAGGCTTGAGCCGGCTGGAGCACCGAAAACGCCAGCCAGGCCGCGGCGCGAAAACGCCGTGGCGTGGCACGCATTTCGTCATTCGCAATGGGGCTTCCGGCATAGGCGTCGGCGCCGCTGCGATCGGCTATTGTCCATCGGATGGACTTATCGGGTGACTGGGAAATCAGATCATTGAGCGCCACCAGCGTTGCGCGCCGGGCTGGACCATTGCTGATGATGATCAGGTCGACGTGATGGGTGTGAATCAACTCACCCATTCGCGTCACGGTCTGGGATCGCTGCGCCGCGGACAACTGGCATGCAAGATCTTCGCGATGCAAGAGCCGGCCGTCGCTCGACACGATGGACGTTGCGACTGTGCGTGGACCGACGGCGTCGATCGCCATCACCACACGTGCCTCGACACCACCACGGTTGACGTGGCGCCGCAAATGATCCGCCGTGACCGTCACCAACCGCGACGAAGCTCGTTCATGCAGATCGTCCCACCACGCCGCCTCGGCCGCTTCGCGGATGTCGGCTTCGTGGGCGAGCACGACGTCACGTAGCTGTTGATCAAGGTGCCGGTTGATACCGCCCGCGGTACGTTGTAATTCGGCCACCAACTTCGTCGCGTCGTACTCGAACGAGCATTCGGCGACCTGGCTGCGCAGGGCGCGCCCCAGCATTACGATCTGGAACGAACTGAGTTTGTCGCAGTGAAGACGTTTCTTCCTTCGAGGATCTCGTTGATCAGAGCTGCCGCGTTCAAATGCCGTTCCGGTTCAGCGACGTCCGCGTTTTCGTGGGTTGCCGCTGCATCGCGTAGAATGCCGACGATCTCGCGTTCCGGC
>JAHELS010000362.1 GCA_024644085.1 Rhodopirellula sp. | reverse complement strand
TGTCGCGCTGGTTACGTAGCCGTCGCCGTTTCGAATCAACTTGGATACGGGGGCCCAAAACTGCGAGCGAGAACCCCGTTCGGAGAAAGCGAGCGTGGTCAGATGTTTGCCCGAGGAAATCTCAGCAAGTATTGCATCTCGATCGGCCAGCTCGCTGGAAGCAACGATGGTCTGCGAAGCCGCCACATGCATAACGTAGATCATCGCAGCCGACGAACACCCCTGAGCAATCTGCTCAACGAGCGCGGCAAACACGGCGGGTGGCTGAGCGCTCCCGCCTGCTTCGGTGGGCAGGAACGAGCCAAAGAAACCGTTGTCTGCGAGCGACGTGATCGCTTCTTGCGGGAATCGCGCATCGCGATCGACCTCGGCAGCAACCTCTCGGAATCCCTCCGCAAGTATCGCAGCTTGACTCGAGAACTCTAATCCTTTGTCATCAATTCCATAAATGTTTGTCATGCGAAAGATACCTGTCGATGACCTGTAGCGGCGGAATGATCGAGTCAGCGGACCCCCTCGCTGGCCCAGATTCGGAAACAGATCGTGCTCGAAACCGTATCACGGGCGCACACGTGCTTTAGGTATCCATCGCCGCGTCTCCCCGCTGGCTGGGCGGAAATCCCAAGTATGTTACCGGAATTCAACGGGTCATGTCCGCTTGGTTTGCAGCTCGCGCCGACCGCCATCTTCAGGTGGAGGTGGAGATCATGTGCATCCAGACGCGATTCGACGGCTACGACGGCTCGGGGATCGAAAAAGCGGCACGTGCCGGGATCGTCATTGTCCTCGTCGACGAGGCCCCGCTGGGAGATCTCGGCGCCGGCGGGCATGCAAGTTTCTTAGGCAGCCCGGCGCAGGACCCTGCAATCTCCGGAGAACCGGCCGCCATACCATCGATCGACGGCACCGCAATCGACGCGCAAGGTTGCCAGAACCCGCGTTAACAACAACTTTGTCGAAAGTTGGGCCAGCGGCACAACGTGTGCAAAGCCCCGGCCTTCGTCTTCGCCCATTTTGCAAAAATTGGTAGCCGTACTTTGACTGACAATACCGGGAGCCACTATCGCCACACGAAAATCATTGCGACCCTGGGGCCGTCGACACAGTCGGACCCGTGCTTGGAGAAACTGATTCACCGGGGCGTTGACGTCTTTCGGTTGAACATGGCGCACGGCAGCGGTTCGTGGGCCTCTGACATCATCCGACGAATACGACAGGTGTCCGATAGCGTGGGCCGACAGGTCGCTGTGATGATGGATGTGAAAGGTCCTGAGATCCGAACCGGGCCATTGGATGAACCGATCGAGTTAATCGCGGGGAGCCGCATCCACTTGAAAACTGCTCCCGTTGCGGTTGCCGCCGGGCCGCCCGACGTAGTGACTCATCCCGCAGTCGCGTCGGTTTCCGTCAACTACCGAGAACTTGCCGGTGACGTGGGCGTCGGCGCAACGATATTGGTTGACAGCGGCTTGCTGAGACTGAAAGTCCTGGAAAAGGATTCCGAGGGGATCCTCTGCGAAGTATTGACGCCGGGCATGTTGGGATCGCGTCGCCACATCAATCTGCCGGGCGTGCATGTCAATTTGCCCGCGGTGACGGACAAAGACAAAGAGGATTTGAGGGCTGGCGTGGAAGCGGGTATCGACTTTGTCGCATTGTCGTTTGCCCGATCGGCCGCGGATGTCCAGACACTTCGATCCTTTCTTGCCCAACTCGGTTCGACGGCGCGGATTGTTGCCAAAATCGAAGAGCAGACTGGCGTCCGTCAGATGACCGAAATCATTCGGGAGGCAGACGCATTGATGGTCGCTCGCGGAGACTTGGGCATCGAAATCGACTACCACGAGCTGCCGCTCATTCAGACGCAACTCGTTCGCGAATGCCAGGCTGAAGGAAAGCCGGTCATTATCGCCACGCACTTGCTGGAGTCGATGATCCAGTCGCCGATGCCGACCAGGGCAGAGATCTCGGACGTTTCCACAGCCGTCCGCGAGCAGGCGGACGCGGTGATGTTGTCCGGCGAAACAACAACAGGCGCCTATCCTCTCGAGTCAGTTCAAGTTTTGAAGAGTATTATCGGCAGCATCGAGCCATCGGTAAGTCTCGCGCTGAATTCGCGAATCATTCTGCACGAGCCGAAAGCAAAAATGCTGCGCTCGGCCGCGGTTCTGGCACAGGAGCTCGGGCAATCAGGCATCATCGTATTCACTCGAAGTGGATTTCTTCCGTATGTGCTGGCGGCGCTTCGGCCACGAGGCGTACCGATTTACGCATTCACAGACGTGGAGGATACGTTTCGGCAACTCCTGTTGCCGTGGGGTGTCGAACCTTTCTTGATGGAGTTCTCGGAAGACCCCGAGCAAACAATACTTGACGCGATTGATTACTTACGGCGTCGCAAGTGGGCCGCACCGGGAACATGGCTGGTTGCGATTACCAATGTGTTGGCCAACGACACGGTGATTGACTCACTGCAACTACGGCAAGTGAAATCAACGCACGTGCAGCCGGTGTTGTGAGCAAAAGTGGAATCGAATCAAACCATCATCGGCGCGCAGGAAGCAGAGAACTCACAGATCGCTCGGTATGCCATTTCGACGCCGCTGCGCCGCATTCTAATCGGCTGCGTGTTGTTTCTGATGGTCTGCCTTGTAGCCGTCGCCGGATACATGGCGGCCGGCTGGAGATTGGACGACGCCGTGTACATGGTCGTCATCACAATCTTCGGTGTTGGTTATGGAGAAGTGCAGCCGATCGAAACATCTGGTCTGCGGGCGCTGACCATCACGGTGATCATCGCCGGGTATGGTGCCGTGATCTACACAGTTGGCGGTCTCATGCAAATGGCGATCGACGGCGAACTGAATCGTGCAATGGGAGCAAGGCGAATGACAAAAGGTATCAAGCAACTCCGCGGACATACGATTATCTGCGGGATGGGACGGCTCGGAACAATTCTGGCGCGCGAACTACATGCCTCCGACCAACCCTTCGTGGCGATCGATTCGGATCTCGAACGCCTGCAAGACGCAGAGGATCGAGGTTACCTGGTGCTTCACGGAGACGCGACGGAAGAAGAAATATTGGAACAAGCCGGGATTCGGCGCGCTTCAGCCGTCGCGGCGGTGATGTCCTTGGACGCGACCAACGTGTTTGTAACGATTACGGCACGCGAGATGAATCATGACGTTACGATCATCGCTCGGGGTGAGAATCCGCGCACCGAAAAAAAGTTGCTCGGTTGTGGCGCCGATAGCGTCGTTTTACCAACCGCCATCGGGGCTCAAAAAATTGCGCAGCTGATCACGCGTCCAACGGCTGAGAGCATTTTGCAGAAGCTCCAGTATCAAGGCACCATGCTGGACGACCTCGGTCATATCGGTCTGCAGTTCAACGAATTCGAGATTCACTTCGATTCAGATCTCGCTGAACAGGCGATGAGCGAAATCGAGATTCGCGGGAACCACGCGTTTCTCGTTGTCGGGATTCGCCGCGCTGATAACTCCATCGAGCTGAATCCCCAGCCGACCATGATTCTCAATCCCGGCGACACTGTGATTGTATTGGGACATCAAAATGACTTGCCGGAGATCGCTCGGCGGTTCTTGCTCAAACAGCCAAAGATGACCTATCGCGGTGCTTCGGTGCGTACCTGAGCAACTCCTTTGAACCTGTTTTCATCGACGCAGGGTGTCTATGAGTGGCGCAATAGAACTTCCGCCGCCGGGAAGGAAAAGCTTCGGACAACGCTTTGATCGAATCGTTCAAGGTGCTCAGTTCTTCGGTTCGGTGTCATTGCGCAGTTAATTTCAATCGCTCGTTGACTTCCTCGGGCGATGGAAATGTTTCCAGATTCACCCCGCAGAGCACGAAATCCGGGGGGGCTTTGGTTTGGTTCTCTTCCAGCAGAACGGTTCGCTCCTGGACGATTTCGTCCAGGACTTGTTGGACCTCCGTTTGCGAAACGGTCCGAGACTCGTTCGCATAGGTGAGCCAAACGCCGCGCCATCCCAGTGCTTCGAGTGGACGCCGAAGCTGTCTCAAAAGATCGCTGAGCTGTAGAATACTTTGCTGGTCGCGATCGGTGCGGCCCGCCATCTGCATCCCGATCGCCTGGGTTTTTTCGATCAACTCAGCGCGTTGCTCGATCGCATCCGCTTGCTTTGTCGCATTTGCCGCGGCCAGCGATGGAGCCATGTTGGCGTAGGCATCCCGATCGGTCGGATCGCGGATCACCGTTTCGGCGAAGCAGCGAATCGCGACGGCATGTTCCCCAGCGGATGCTGCATAGACACCCTTGGCATACCAGGCATCCGGGCAAACGTCGACTGATTCGTCTGCATCCGCGATCCAGGTTCGCAGCGAATCGACATCTCCGAGAACGGCGTAGGCCCGGCCGAGCAAAGATGATTCCCAAGGTCCGGGCGAATCTTCCTGCTGCAGTAGGTTTCGAGCCGCCTGCCAGTCGCCGCGAGCAATCTCGGCCCGAGCCTTCCCAAGTGGACCGATCGGATCAAAGCTGTCGTCGTCGGCGTCACCAAGAAGTGGGTGCGCGATCGTCAGCATCGACCTCAACTCATTTTCGGTGACGTCCCC